>NZ_JBAUZA010000100.1:0-8961 GCF_049585075.1 Mycobacterium sp. | reverse complement strand
CAGATGTGCAGCACGCTGCAGGCGCCGGAGCCGACCGCCGAGCGGGCCGCCACCGCTGCGACCGAGTCGCGGAACGCGACGACGACGGCGTCCTTGTTGGCCCGAACGAACAACCCGCTTTTGCCGGTCTGAAAGCCGTTGACCGGCAGCGTCGAGAGCACAAGGCCGCCGTCGGCGGGCAGGGTGGCGATCGCCGAGCACGGGATGGAGATGTCCAGTGCTCGCGGCGCGCCGGCCACCAACGGTGCCGTGATATCGGTCACGTGGCCATCGCCGGTCAGGCCCTGCGGCCACAGAATTGTCGCCGTGGTTTGCTTCACCGGAAGCAGTGGAACCACGCCGCAGAGCAGTACGCCGACAATCCCCGCGACGACGGCGATCAACCGCGCGAGCTGATGCGGCGATCGCTCACTTTCGTCGGGGGGCACGAGGGACGATGGTAGGCGACTGCTTTCTCGTTGCGACGATGCAGGGCGCAGGGATAGCCGGCTAATCGGATTTAAGCGTTTTGTGATGTAAACCAAACGGACCGGCAGGGCCCCAGGTCTGCCGGTCGAACGTGCTGGTTTGCTCCCGCCGGGCTGCGCGACGCACCTTTGGTGGCCGTTCGACTCATCCGCCCAAGCATGGTTTAGTGGTCCAGCGGTGGTGCATTTAATCGATCAACAGAGATTCACCACCGGCCACTGGCGTGAGTTGTGGAGCCCGCGGTATCTGCGAACGTCGGCTGTGGTCGCCGGGGGCGTGGTGCTCTATTCCACCAACGAGTTCCTGACGATCAGCATGCTGCCGAGCACGGTCAGCGAGATCGGCGGCGAGCGGATGTATTCGTGGGTGACGACTTTGTACCTCGTCGGGTCGGTGGTTGCGGCGGCGACCGTGAATACATTGCTGCACCGCGTGGGCTCATGCGTCTCGTATCTGCTGGGTTTCGCGGTGTTGGGTGTTGGCAGCCTGGTATGCGCAGCGGCTCCGAACATGGAGATCTTGTTGGCCGGCCGCTTTTTTCAAGGGCTAGCCGGCGGCCTGCTGTGCGGTCTGAGCTTCGCGGTGATCAACGCGGTGCTGCCGCGATATTTGTGGAGCCGCGGTGCGGCCATGGCGTCGGCGATGTGGGGCGTGGGCGCGCTGCTCGGTCCTGCGCTGGGCGGTATTTTCGCCCAGTTCGGCGCGTGGCGGTGGGCCTTCGGGCTGTTGGCCATGGCGAGCGTGGCGATGGCGGTGCTGGCCCCGGGCGTGCTGTCGATCGACGGATCTGAGCAGAACCCTGACCGCGCCGCGGCCCGGATTCCGGTGCCGTCGATACTCCTGCTCGGCGCCGCGGCGCTGACCGTCAGCGTGGCGGCCGTACCGCACAACCCCGTCAAGATTGCAGCCCTGCTTGTTGTCGGCGCCGCGCTGGTCGGAGTGTTCTTGGTGGTCGACCGGCGGATGCCGACGGCGGTGTTGCCCGCCAGCGTCTTCGGGTTTGGCCCGTTGAAGTGGGTCTATCTGACCCTGGGATTGCTGGTTGCCGCGACCAAGGTCGACCTCTATGTGCCGTTGTTCGGTCAGCGGCTCGCGCACCTGGGACCGATGATGGCCGGGCTGATGGGCGGGGCGCTATCGATTGGCTGGACGATCAGCGGACTGGGCAGCGGCTCACTGAACAGGGCTCGCGCGATCGTCGGCGTCGTGGTAGCGGCGCCGCTGGTGATGGCGCTGGGCCTGGCGTTGGCCGGCGTCACCCACATCCAGGGCGCACCGATCGGCGTCGTGCTGCTGTGCGCAACGGCGTTGCTAGCCGTCGGCATCGGTATCGGCGCCGCGTACCCGCACCTGTCGTCGTGGGCAATGAGCGATGTCGACGACCCCGCTGAGGGTGGGGCCGCAGCGACCGCGATCAACTCGGTGCAGTTGATCTTCGGCGCGTTCGGAGCCGGGCTGGCCGGTGTCGTGGTGAACATCGCCGACGGCGGCATTGTGGGGGCGGCTCGCGCGGCGTTTACCGTGTTCGCCTTGCTGGCCCTCACCGCCTGCGTCACCGCATTCCGGGCCGGCCGGCGCCAGGTGGCTTTCTAACTGCCCCCGACTTTTGTCACATCCGCCCCAACGGTCACTGAGTCAGAGGGCATTGCCTCTTTCGGTTTTGGGACCACATGCGATATCACCGCATGTTTTGGCGGTGCGGTGATATCGCCGGCGTATCGAATTCCAGATTTGTGTACTGCCCGGCTGCTGGTATTCGAGGTGCGCGTGTGATTGCTGGGGCCGGCTACTGGCGCAGCGGCGCAGGGCTCCACAGGCCGCTACGTGTTGCCGAACCGAGGTCGAGGCGGGCCGGTTGGGCATCGGCGTAGTACGGCGTCAACTGCTGCAACGCGCCCCAGTCGCGGGACCAGTCGTCTTTCAGGTAGGTGGGGACCGTGTTGGCGCGCACCAGCAATTCGGTGATGCCTAGCGGCCCGCCGCCGTTCTTGTCCATCACCGGCGAGTTGGCTTCGGCGCCGAACCGATCGGGCAGGATCCGCCACTTCGGTACCTCGTCCACGCCGTTGTGGTGGCTGAACGGTCGCTGGCACGGGAAGGCCAGGCCCACAAGCCAATCCAACAGCACCGGATCCGTCGAGCCGACCACGTCCTGCAGCGTGCGCAGCTTAGGGATTCGTGGCGGAGTAACCGCGATCCAATGCTGCGGGTCCAGGTCTTCATCGTTGACCATCACCCGAACCTGGGTGGCGTCCGGCGGCAACTCGGACAGCGGCGCCCGCAGGTTTCGCCATGCCGGCGCCGCTCCGACGTCGGCAAGTCCTGTCGAGCCGCCGGGCTTGTTGTCGGCGGCCTGCTTGTCGGTGGCCCACTGGATCTCGACCTCGCCGTAGTTGAACCGCCCCGCCGCCGACACCACCAACAGTGGGCCGGCCGCACCTTTGGCGGGCAGCCGGTACCAGGCCGACCGCAATCGCGCCGGTACCTGGACGCCGGATCGCCAGCTGCCCAGCACCGGGGTTCGCGCGGGATCGAGGCTGTAGGGCAGCCGCGCGCGCGAGCCGTTGATGCCGGGCGCGGCGGTGGTGCCGCCTTCGGTGCCGGCTTCGCTGTTGGTGACATTGCTGTCGTCGCTGACGAAGCTGCGGTCGCCGGGGCGTTCCATCACCGGGTCGGCGGACACCGACGACGGAATGCCGTTGGGGTCAAAGCCTTCGGAGTAACCGTCGGCCAGCGCATCTTTCACCGGCGCTGAGACCGGCGTGAGCATGCCGGCACCAGCGTCCTGCTCGACGAGCACGTCGGTGGCCAGCCCGCAGGTCTTGCCGATCAAAGCTTGCAAGTTGGAGCGGCCCACCGACCACGCAGGGTATTGGTCCGTCATGCCCAGCGTCAGCGACAAGACCTGGAAGAAAACCAGTGCCCATGCGGCAATTGCCAACGGGGACGCAATGATCCGACCCAACCGCGACTCGCTCGGCGGATCAGCATCAGTGCCGCTTCTGACGAAGTGAAGCCAGGCGGCCAGAAGCGCGACCAGGACCGTCAAACCCAGGAATGCGGTGGTGAATCCGAAGTGCCAATGCGGGAACGCATTTGACCATGGCACGCCGAAATTGGAGACATACCACCAGCCGTTGACGCTGGCGAACGACAGCGCGACCACGAACAGCACCACCGTCGCGAACAGCGTTCGGTTGCGTCGCGAGCGCATCGCCGTGGCGGTCACCGCAACGGCGGCCAGCGCCCCCAGCGAGCCGGCCAACCCGGCGAACACTCCGAAGTGGTGCGTCCACTTGGTCGGCGTGAACATCATCGCGATGAACGAGATGATCGTGATCCCGATGATGCGCCGGCTCGGCCCGGCCGCGGTGCCCGGAACTCGCCCCTTGCGCAACGTCATCGCCACCGTCACCGCGAGCGCAACCAGCAACGCCAGCAAGGCGAACCGCCGGGCGACCGACCCGTCGGGGCTGGCCATGAACAACCGCTCGTAGCGGATGTGCTCGTCGAACCAACTGAGGCTGGGGCCGAGCGCACGCTTGAGCGCGGTCCCCTCCAACTCGCCGGCCAGCGTCTGGTCCCGGAAGATCAGGATCACGTTGACGGTCACGGCGGCGATGATCGGGGCCAGCAGAGGCAGCACACCGAACTGCCGGGACCGGCGGTGAATGATGGTGCGCAGCGGCCCGATTGCCACCAGCAGCGCGCCGATCGAGGCGATACCGGTCGGCCCGGAGAACAGCGTCAGCGCACCGATGATGCAGGCCACCGCCACCGGCAGCAGCCGGCTGGTGGCCACCGCGCGTTCCACCGAACACCAGGTCAGCAGGATGCCCACCGCGATGATCGGCTCGGGCCGCAGACCGTTGTCCAGCGGCAGCCACACCGCCAGGAACGTGCCGGCCGCCGTCCACGCCGCCGCCCGGCTGGTCTTGACGGCATGGCCCAGCCGCGGGATGACTTCCCGGCTGATCACCCACCAGCAGGACAACGCCATCAGCAGGGTCGGCAACCTCATCCAGATGCTCGCGGTGGTGACATGGGCCCAGAGCGCCAGCAGGTCGTAGTACCAGCCGAACGGCGCCTCGGGAGTACCGAGCCAGCGGTAGTAGTTGGCCATGTAGCCGGCATGCTCGGAAACCCGGGCCATGGTCAGGATGTAGCCGTCGTCGGCGGTGTTGGCGCCGACGAAATGCCACCACACCAGCGCCAGCGCGACCAGTCCGTCCAGTCCGCTGATCGACCACCAGCGCGGCGGCAGGAAGCGGCGGTGCCGGGTGCCGTCGGCGGTATCCAGAATGTGCAGGGCGACCAACGCTGCGAGGGTCAACGCCACCCCGAGCACCATCGCGGCCATCTTCAGCGGCGTCGGCGAGCTGCTGTAGCGGGTATCGACGGTGGCCGAGAACGTCAAGCCTGGCGGAGCCGGCCCACTCAGGTCGGTGAAGACGCCGACGATCTGTGGGCGGAAGTCGTATCCGCTGCGCTCGCCGCGCAGCGCCGCGCCGGGATGCTCGGCGTTGGGACCCTGCTTGAGCCCGATGAACTCGCCGATGACGCGGTCGGCGTGCGCGGTGAAGACGAGTTTCTGGCACGCGCCGCTCAGCACCTGGCTCAGCGGCGCGACGACCAGTGGCACGTTGCGCACGACGAGTACCAGATCGTCGCCGGCGTGCTCGATCAGCAAACCGCGGTCGACCGCCTTGGGCGCCTGCTTGGGCACCGTCGACAACAGCACGGTCTTTGCACCGGTCAATCCCGCAGCGGCCTGGCAGGGGATGCTGATCGACAGATCGGTGGCGACGTAGCCGATCAGCGGCGCTTCCACGCTGCCCAGCACGCCGTTTTGCGGCCAGTTCAGTTGCGCGGTGGTCTGTTTGACCGGCAGCAGCGGGGTGGCGATCGCCAGCAACGCCCCGAGTAAACCGGCGACCACGGCGACGACCCGGGCGGTCCGATAGTTTGTGCCCGCGTCGTCCACGGACCTAGATGCTAATTGCCCGGCAGTGGGCGCCTCGGTGGCCATCAGGGCTGCGGGCCGGATTTACGGACGGCCAACACGAACGGGCCGATGGTGGTGACGGTGAACCGGGGGTCGTCGAACAAGGCGGAGTTGAGCTCCACCGTGTAGCGGCGGACGTTGGGCTGGTTGGGGTAGACATCCTCGGCCAGCCGCAGGGTGTAGGTGCTGGTCGCGCCGGCAGAGCCGCCATGTCGCATCAGAAACACCGTCGGCGGCGCCCACGGCAGCGCGTCGAGCGCGTGGATCAATTGATCAGGGGTTCTGAGCTTGGCCCAGCCGTTGATCGCGGCCGCCCGCTTGTCGAACTGCGCGAGCGGGTTGGCGTAATGCGACGTCAGCCCCTGAAAGCCCCAATAGGGGTAGTAGGACAAGAAGCTGTAGTCGGCCGTCAGCACGACGGTTTGGTCCCGCGGCTTTCCGGTCGCCCGGGTGATCGCGGCGTCGATCGACGGGTAGAACTTCTCGGAGCTCGGCGGACGGCGGTCACCGCGCTGGCCGTGGCCGTCGGTGTCGGTGTAGGCGATGGTGAGCTCAGGTCGCAGCACGTCGGGGATGTCTTGGCTGAACGCGATCGCCCCGGCCAGGCCGATCGCGGTCCCTACCGGCAGCACGCTGCGGCCCCAGGCGTGGTCTCGCCCGCGTCGGGCCAGCGCGAGCGTCGCTTCCATGAAGCCGAAGACGCCGGCGGCGGCCAGCAACACCGACAGCGTCGGCTGCAGCCGAAACGACAGCAGCGTGGTGCGCGCGAGCGTGGCGAGCATCGACAGCAGCGACCATAAGTAGACAGCAAGTACACCGATCGCCAAGCCGGCCGCCCGTACTGACGATCGCGCCCGCACCACCAGCCACAGCGTGCCGAGCATGCACAGTGCACCGAGCAGGGTGAACTTCAGCATCGGGAACGTCAGCTCGGCGCCGTCGGCCGGCAGGTAGTGATAGGCGCTGCCGGTGTTGCTGACCGGGTCGCGGGCCGCGCGCAACAGGAACGGCAGCCATGTGGTCGCGGCGATGGCCGCCGCGATGGCGCCGATGACGGCCAGCCGGACCAGCGGATCCAGCGCGGCCTTGATGCCTTGGACACCTTGGCGCCAGCGGGAGGCTGTCAGCACCAGAGCCATCAAAACCACGGTGAACGCGCTGTAGACCAGCAACAGGGTATAGAAGGTCGCCGCGAAGCCCAGGAACAGCCCGGCCCCGACCACCGCGGCCCACCCGCTTGCTGGGCCGAGTGTGCGGCCAGCCTCACGCTCGGGCCCGAGTGTGCGGCCAGCTTCACGCTCGGCAGCGCCCAGGCCCGACCAAGTCAGGATCAGCACCGGTGGCAGCAGCACGACGATCATCGCGGAGTACGGCTCCGGGGAGCTGTAGGCCAGCGCGACCGCGGCGGTCGCGGTGGTGACGATCAGCGCGTACTCGAAGCGGATCATCCGCCACCACAACACCAGCGCCACCGCGACCGCGATCGTGATCGAGGTGATCGCCCACGGCTTGAACATCTCCCAGCCCGCAGTGCCGCTTAGCGCCGCGATGCGGCCGCCGATCCAGAACCAGCCCGGCGGATAGAACGGCGGCAGCCCGACGTAGGTCATGTCGTGCAGCGACGCGGCGTCGGTGAATCGGGTCAAGTATTCAGTGCGGAACTGCTGGTCGACGGAGATGCCGAACAGGTACAGCTTGGTGGCGCCTAGCGGCATCGCGAGCGTTACCACTGAGAACGCCGAGACGAACACCAGCGCGAAAAGTCTGGCCAGCAACTGGTTTCGCCGCCACAGCCAGCCAGCGGCCAGCAATCCGACAATGCAGCCGACTTGGCCAACCGTGGTCAGCGCGTGCAGCTGATTCGACGACGGGTAAGCCGGCCATTGCACCCGCTCGATAGCCAGCAGCGAGATCACCGATACCACCGCGGCAATCGCGATCGCGAATGCCATGTGGCCGACGGTGGCCAGCGCGTTCCGCATTTAGATGGGCAGCTTGCGGAAGATCGGCCGCGGGACGTGGCGCAGCACCATCATCACGTAGCGGAAAGCCCCTGGCGCCCAGACGAGTTCCTTGCCCTTGGCCGACGCGGTCACCGCCAAGTTGGCCACGTACTCCTTGTCGACGGTCAGCGGCGCTTCCTTGATGTGCGCGCTCATCCGGGTGCGGACCTGACCGGGCCGGATGACCAGGACGCGAACGCCGCTGGGCTTCAACGCCTCACCGAGCCCGAGGTAGAAGCCGTCCAGGCCGGCCTTGGTGGAGCCGTAGACGAAATTGGACCGCCGGACCCTCTCGCCGGCCACTGTGCTCATCGCGATGATCTGGCCGAAGCCTTGCGCACGCATCTTCTCACCCAACAAGACACCCACGGAAACCGCTGCCGTGTAGTTGATTTCGGCGATCTGAACGGCCTTACGCTGGTTCTGCCACAACTCTTCGGCGTCACCGAGTAACCCGAACGCCACGATCGCGACGTCTATATCTCTTGCGGCACCGCCGTCATTGAACGCAGCGTCGATCATCTTCGGGTGGCTGTCGGTGTCGGTGGCTTCGAAGTCGATCAACTCCACCGATCGTGCGCCGGCAGCCTTCATTTGCGCGACGGCGTCGTCACGGCCCGGGTCATCGGGCATGGCGGCCAGCAGAATCCGCGCATGCGCGTTTTGCAGGTAGCGTTCGCAGATCGCCAGCCCGATCTCGGAAGTGCCGCCGAGTAGCAGGATGGACTGGGGATTACCTACGGCGTCGAGCACCATTTAGAGCAGCTCCAAACGTCTGGCCATGTCCGAGACGAAAACCCCGGTGGGATCGACCTTGCGGCGCACCGCAATCCACTCGTCGATGCGGGGATACATGGCGTGAAAATTACCGGCACTGACCCGCGAGTCCTTTGCCGTGTACACCCTGCCGCCGAACTCCATCGCCCGGGCGTCAAGCTCGTTGAGGAACTCGTTGACCCCCGGTTTGTTCGGGAAGTCCATCGCAACGTTCCAACCAGCCATCGGGAAACTGAGTGGTGCACGATTGCCTGGTCCGAACAGCTTCAACACGTTAAATGCCGAGTAGTGGCCGCGAGTCTGGATCCAGCGGATGATGGCCTTGAATTCGTCCATCGCATCCGGTGGGACCAAGAACTGATGTTGCGCGAAACCCCTTGGGCCGTAAGCGTTATTCCAGCCACTGACCAGATCAAGCATGTGGTAGAACTGCGAGAGATTCATGATCTTGCCGGTGTAGGTTCCGCCCAGCCGGTAATACACTTCGCCGATCGCCATGAACGACAGCTTGTTCATCGCGCTGACGGGAAATACGTTCGGCACCGTTAGCAGGTGCGGTGCATCGAATTTCAGTGGATTCTTGGCCAGCTTCTTCGGCAGCTGATCCAGCTTCGCCAAGCTGCCCCGGCTGACAGCGGCCCGACCCAGCTTCGGTGGAGGACTGATCAGGTCAAACCAGGCGGCGGAGTAGGTGTAGTTGTCCTCTGT
>NZ_JBAUZA010000099.1:0-4473 GCF_049585075.1 Mycobacterium sp. | reverse complement strand
GGCATGCACTGCGAGCGCGCCAATCGCGGACACCGCGGGTACTGCAGCGGGTGCGCCGCTGCCGGTTGGTGCTCCGATAATTGCGCCGGTGCCGGCAGGTGCTCCGATTCCGGCGGGTGCTCCCATTCCGGCGGGCGCTCCGATCCCCGTGGGTGCGCCGTTGCCGGTGGGTGCGCCGATTCCGGCTGGTGCTCCGGTCGCTGCGCCGCTGCCAGTTGGTGCTCCGCTGATTGCGCTCGGCGGGGCTGCACCGGTGCCGGCTGGGGCTCCACTGACCGATATGGCTGGCGGCTATGGCGGCAAGGGTCAACCAACTGGCCCGGCGCCGGCTGTCGGCCCAGCGCCCGGTCAGCCGATTCCGGCGGGTCCGCCGTCGTGACGACAGCTCGGCGACTGAAGCGAAGATAAGCCGCGATGCAGCTTGAGAAGTGTTGGGGGCCCGCCTAACCCTGAGAGGCAGCTAGCAAGGCGGGGGCTTGGGGTGGCATAGCGTGTCTTGAGCTGACTCGCCACCACCGGTCGTCGTGCCAGTGGTAGCGCCCGTCGTACCCGCCGAGCCGTTGGTGTTTCCGGTGGTGTTTCCCGTTGTACCGCCGGTGGTTCCTGTTGTGCCGCCGGTGGTACCGCCGGTAGTTCCTGTTGTGCCGCCGGTGGTTCCCGTTGTGCCGGTGGTGCCGCCGGTGGTTCCTGTTGTGCCGCCGGTCGTTCCTGTGGTGCCGCCGGTCGTTCCAGTTGTGCCGCCGGTGGTTCCAGTTGTGCCGCCGGTGGTTCCTGTTGTCCCGGTGGTGTTTCCGGTGGTTCCCGTTGTGCCGGTGGTGGTTCCCGTTGTGCCGGTGGTGTTTCCCGTCGTCCGGTGGTGTCTCCAGTCGTGGTTTGCGAGTCAGCCGGAGGCGGAGCCGGTGCAGGCGGCGGCGCAACAACTGGTGCCTGCCCGCCATCAGATCCGCCGTCGCCTCCGCCTGGGCTCGCGTCTGTGCCCGCGCTTGATTGCCCACCGCTGTTTTCGTCGGGGGCGGGAGCGACCGCGGGTGGCGCACCTGGGTCGCCGGTCTGCGGCGGCGGAGGGCTCTGGGGCACGTCCTGGTTCTGTTGAGGAGCTTGCCGGCTCACAGATGGTGGTGTGGCTGGTTTGGTTGGGCTCTTATGAGACGAAAAGCCGGTCAATGTGTAAGCAATTCCGCCACCGGCAAGGGCCGCTGCAACTAGCCCCGCCGCGATCAACGTGGTGGTCCCTCGAAACCAAGGGACGTGTGCTGGTGCGGGATCCTCGCGGCTGGCCGGTGCTTGGCGGCTGGCCGGAGCCTCGCGGTTGGCCGGATCCTCGGACGACCACGCCAGGGCTTCGGTAGGCCGGTTGGCCAATTCGCCGAAGCCGACTCGCCGCGTCTGCGCATCGTGGTACGCGTAACCGGGCTGGGTCGGCGCGTTCTCGCGTCCTTCGAAGTCGGGCGAGCCGCCACCGATTCTGGGTCGATTAGTCATGTGGCTTTCCTCCCGGCGTTCTTCTCGACGCGGGTTGTCCCCACTCGAAGAGTCAATCAGACGCTGGGACGCTAAACCATAAGGTGTTTCCCTACATTTTGGGCTTTCTCGGAGCGGAGCCGGGGCTGCCGGTGGCTTGGGCGGCTGCTATTCCTTGACGATCACCGGGTCGCCGATGGTGACCGCGTTGTAGTACCACTCCGCGTCCGCAGGGCTCAGGCTGATGCAGCCGTGGCTGACATTGTCAAACCCGAGCGAATTAATAGCCCACGGAGCCGAGTGCACGAAAAGGCCACGGCTGGTGATCCGCACGGCATAGTCCACCGGCACCCGATAACCCTGGGGATCGGTCACCGGGATACCGACGCTGCTCGAATCCATAGTCACCGTGCGGTCTTTGGACAACACGGTGTAGAGCCCGACAGGTGTTGGGAATTGCGGCCTACCCATCGAGGCCAGCATCACGCCTTCTTCTCCCGAGTGGGGTAGGTGGTGCGGCGCCGGTCGCGGGGGGCCGACCCCGTCAATGCTGACGGTGAAAGTGTGGTCCGAGATGTCGGCAATACCGAGGACGGAACGACCCGTCTTGATCTCCGTGGACAGGCCGCCTACCGAGAGCGCCACGGTGGTGTGCGCGGGCCAGAATCGGTCCGGAACCCATTGCACAACGTCGGTGTCCAGCCATTCGAACTTCCCGGTCATCGGGGGTGTCGATTTGACTGTGAGGGCACGCTCGACTGCTCGCCGGTTGGCGACGGGCGCGTTAAATGTCAGCACCAGGGGGTGCGCCACACCCACCACCTCGCTCGGCAACGGGCGAACTGATGCGATGGCGAAGTCATATGACTGGTTCGCCGCCGTTAGATCTACACCGGCGGGCGGCCGTACCACCACGCTCGCAGCGGTCACACTAAGCACAAGAAGGCACCGCAGAACCGCTCGCATGGTCCGACCCCTATAATCGACACAATTGCAATAGCGATCGTAGGGTGTCGTGAACGGTGGAAGGGCAAGGGCGCGTTCGCAATCCGATCACGCCTTCATCACGTTTTGACTACAGCCAGCCAATCCGGCGAGGCGAACAAGGCGATGCCCCGGCTTGCCGGCGGGTAGCGTGCGCGACATGACTCAACAGTTGGACGCGGCCATCACGCAGTCGCCACAGGCCCGCGTTCAAGCGTGGCTGGCCGACTTCGAGTCCGCCCTGGCGGCGCGTGACATCGACCGCGTGGTGGCTAAGTTCGCCCCGGACAGCATCTGGCGCGATCTGGTGACGTTCACCTGGAATATCAAGACCGTCGAGGGGCACGATGGCATCGCCGAGATGTTGCGCGCACGACTGACCGATACCGACCCATCGGGATTTCGCGCCCGGGAAACACCCACCGACGATGGCGGCGGTGTGACATCGGCATTCATCGAATTTGAAACCGCCGTCGGCCGAGGTGTCGGTCATCTGCGGCTCAAGGGCGATCTGGCTTGGACGCTGCTGACCGCGCTGGATGAGCTCAAGGGTCACGAGCAGCAGACGGGTTCTCGCCGCGCGCTCGGCGCCGTGCACGGCCCCGATCCGGACGGCCGGTCGTGGGCGGAGAAGCGTGCGGAACAAGAGGCGTCGCTGGGCTACTCGATGCAGCCGTACGTCGTGGTGGTCGGCGGCAGCCAAGGCGGAATCGCGTTGGGCGCCCGGCTGCGCCAACTGGGGGTGCCGGCCATCGTGATCGACAAGCACGCCCGCCCCGGCGACCATTGGCGCAAGCGGTATAAGACCCTGTGCCTTCATGATCCGGTGTGGTACGACCACTTTCCGTATCTGCCGTTCCCGACGAACTGGCCGGTGTTTTCGCCGAAGGACAAAATCGCCGACTGGCTGGAGTTCTACACCCGGGTGATGGAGATCCCGTACTGGACCTCGTCCACGTGCCTGTCGGCGTCGTTCGATGCCCAGGCAAAGCAGTGGGCGGTCGAGGTCGAGCGCGACGGCGAACGGCTCACACTCCGGCCGACGCATCTGGTGCTCGCGACTGGAATGGCGGGTAAGCCAAATGTGCCGGAGTTGGCCGGCCAGAACGTTTTTCGCGGAGAGCAGCATCATTCGAGCCAGCACCCCGGCCCGGACCGCTATGTGGGAAAACGCGCCGTGGTCATCGGCTCCGGCACCTCAGCGCATGACATCTGTAAGGCCCTGTACGAGACGGGCGTTGACGTCACGATGGTGCAGCGCGCATCCACCCTCGTCGTCACGTCGGAGTCGGTGTTGGAAATCGCGCTCGGCGCCCTGTACTCGGAGCAGGCGGCGGCCGCAGGTATCACCACCGAGAAAGCTGACCTGACGGTCGCATCGCTGCCATATCGAATCATCGCGGACTTCCAGAAACCGATCTCGGACGCAATGCGGCTGCGGGACAAGGACTTATACGAACGGCTGGAAAGGGCCGGATTCAGGCTGGACTTCGGCGACGACGATTCCGGCCAGTTCATGAAGTACCTGCGACGCGGCGGCGGCTTCTACATCGACGTGGGCGCCTCCGACCTGATCTGCGACGGCAGCATCAAGCTATGCCACGGCGGGGTCGAACGGCTGACCGAGGACGCGGTGATTCTGGACGACGGCACCGAACTGCCCGCCGATCTAGTTGTGTACGCCACCGGCTTCCGATCGATGAATAGCTTTGTGGCGGACCTCATCGGCCAAGACGTGGCCGACAAAGTCGGCAAGGTGTGGGGCCTCGGCTCGGGCACCACGCAAGACCCTGGGCCGTGGGAAGGCGAGCTGCGGAACATGTGGAAGCCGACCCAGCAGGAGAATCTGTGGTTCCACGGCGGCAACCTGGCGCAATCACGGCACTACTCGCTGTTTCTTGCCCTGCAGCTCAAGGCGCGCTGTGAAGGAATCCCCACGCCGGTATACGGCTTACCGCAGGTGCACCACCAGAGCTAGGTTCGAACTCGTGCGCAGGACCATCGACTGGGACGGCGACGCGGTCACGA
>NZ_JBAUZA010000098.1:0-20788 GCF_049585075.1 Mycobacterium sp. | reverse complement strand
CGATGAGGATGATCACCCGCTGCGGCCGCACGGCGACTACTCGGCCGAGGACTCCGACGGTGTTGAACGAGAGATCCCCGCCCACGCCGAAGTTGACGAACCGGAATCGACGATTTTGCGGCCGCTTCTCCAGCTCGTCGATCCACTTGTAAGTTCCCCTCGACGCCGTGGTGCTCGAGCCCAAGCAGGCCACCGTTTCAGTCATTGCTCGCGGCCGAGAATCTGACATAGGACCTGGCCGAGGCGATCTTCCGGTGATGTCGGCAGGCCGCCGGTGCGCCAGGCGACGAAGCCGTCGGGACGCACAAGCAGCGCCTCGTCGGGCGACAAGTCCGTCAGTTCTGCCCATCGACCCTCGAAATCGCGTACTTCAGCGTCCGGGCCGATGCTGTGCGCGCTGATCGGGACTTTCAGCGTGGCAGACACTGCATCGGCTGCGCTTACCCAAGGTGCGCCGGAGGAACCGGTGAAGAGCGTGAAGCCGGGTCCGACTAAGTCGAGCGTGGAAATCCGTCGGCCGTCGTCGTGCACCCAGGCATGGGGCACGCGGGTACCGGGTTGTGCTCGCAACTCCTCCACCAGCGACACACGTTGATAATCCGCGGTGGCAGGGCCATCGGAAATCACTGCGGCCGAGCGGTATTGGTATCCGATGAGCAGGGCAAACATCGGCGCCTCTTCATCCGCCGGCAATTTTGGATGGTTGTCGTCCAACCGCAGGAACGTTAGCGCTGGCCCCGTGAGCGACTGTCGTGCATTGAAGCGTCCCACTGGGTATCGCTCGGTGTGGTAGGTGGCCAGTAATGCTCGGTCGGCTGTCCCGTTCAAGACGGCGGCCAGCTTCCAGGCCAGGTTGTGCGCACTCTGGATGGCGGTGTTGGCTCCGCCGGCCTTGAACGGGGGCATGGTGTGGGCCGAGTCGCCGACGAGAAAGACGCGGCCACTTTGGAATTGGTCGGCCACCCGCTCGTACGGCTGCCACGGCGCTACATCGATGACTTCGATGTCGATAGGCTCACCAATCGCTTTTGTCAGCATCTCGTGGCATCGCTGGGGGGTGAGCTGAGCCGCGGTCTCCCCGTTGCCAGGGAAGTACGTGGTGATGAACATGCCGAAGTCTTCGCGTACCGTCAGAAATATGCCGTCCACATCGGCGTTTTTGACTTGAACGGCGTCACCGTCGCAGAGCTGAGGGACGAACTTTCGCCACGGCGCCCGAAAGTAGATGAATACGACATAGATTGGCAATGCCCCGTAGCCCGACGTCGGCACGCCCAACGCATCGCGGATCGGGCTGTGCACGCCGTCGGCGGCGACCAGATAGTCGGCGCGCACTGTTTCCAATGTCCCCGAATCCCGTTGTCGCACTATGGCCGTGACACCCGAGTCATCTTGCTCGAAAGAGTCCAACTGGGTCCCATAGCGCACCTGGCTGTGCTGTCGACGGATGTGCGCTAGCAGCATCGGTTCGAATGCGCTCTGTGGGCAGTATTGCCCGGCAGGCTCGGGGCTCAGTCCTTCGAAGGGCGCGAAGAGCGCGTCAGCATCGAAGGCTTCCCATTCTTCGGTGCTGCACAGCGTCGGCTTCCCGAGCATGGCCGTAACACCATCGGCTACCGCGTGCACCTCGTCGGCCAATCCCAGCTCGCGCAGGATCTCCAGGCTGCGGAAGCTCAGGTTGCGCGCTTTCGGATAGATGAAGACCTCGTCACGCTTTTCGACCAGTAGCGAATGAACGCCGCGTTCGGCCAGCACCGCCGAGGTGGTCAGGCCGCCGGCGCCGGCGCCAACGATCAGTACCGGGACATGCGTGGTGGTCATCACGATCCCCTCTCTAGACGGAACTAATTAGTTCCGTCTAGAGCCAGGGTGGCACCTTCGGTTGCAACACGCAACTGCTAGTGCATTGGCGCGGCAGTGAGCGGCAAGATCACATCTTCCAGCACCCGCCGGACATAGACCCGGTCGATCGGCTTCCCGGTCATCACCCGCAGCACGTTGAGACCCAAGGCGACATCGGGTATCAGACTCAGATCACGGCCGGCCGGTATCTCCCCGCGAGCCACTGCCTGGTCTAGCACCGCACGGACCACATGTCGCGGTGCCGACAGCACGAGGTCGTCCAACGCCGCCGCCAGCACGGGATTGTGCATCGCTGCCGTCGCCACCCCCACTATGACCTGAATAGTATGCAGCTCAGCGTCATTCAGCTCAGGAACGGCTGCGACCAGCGCCTCGATGTCGCCACGAAGGCTGCCGTTATTCGGCGGCTCGAGTGGTCCGAGTCGCCGTCTCCAGTGAGCGATCGCATCGGCCACCACCACAGCCTTCGACGGCCAGCGACGATATATCGCGGCCTTGCCCACCCCGGCCCGGGAGGCGATGTCGTCCATGCTCAACCGGTCATAGCCCTGTTCAGCCACACCAGCCAACGCCGCATCGAGGATGGATGCGTCCAGCGACCGATCGAGGCGCCCCTGGCCCCGCGCCGGGCGCCAGGCCGGTACCGCTTGGCCGCTCTCCAGCTCCATGAGTCCACCTTTAGCCGATACGCATTAGTTCCGTTTCATAGTATCGCGCCCGCCTCAGCTGAAGTGCGCCAAAACTTCTTCGGCCACGTCGACGACCCGCTCACGGTCGGCGGCGACCAAGCCGATCCGGGTGCGACGATCCACGATGTCGTCGGCGGTCAGCGCACCCTCATGGGTGATGGCGTACTCGAATTCGGCCCGGGTCACATCGATCCCGTCGGCCACCGGGTCGGCCGGCCGCTCGCATGTGGCGGCGGCGATGACATTGGCCGCCTCGGCCCCGTAACGGAGCACCAGCGACTCCGGCAAGCCCGCCATCGGTGCGACGGGCGACCCCGGATTTTCCGGCGCGCCGACCAATGGCAGGTTTCGGGTCTGACACGGGGCGGCTTCCAGGCCACGCAATTCGATTGCCCGGTCGAGGACGTCCTGTGCCATATGCCGGTATTCGGTCAGCTTGCCACCGACCACGCTGATCACCCCGGAGGGTGACTCGACCACGGCGTGGTTGCGTGACACGTCCGCGGTGCGGCCGGCTCCGGTGTCGATCAGCGGCCGCAGCCCGGCATATGCACCGACCACATCGGAACTGTCCAGCGTGATTCCCAGCGCAGTGTTGACGACGTCGAGCAAGAACTTCACCTCGGCCGGAGTCGGCTGTGGCACATCAGGAATGGGTCCCGGTGCTTCTTCGTCAGTCAGTCCAAGGTAGATCCGTCCGAGCTGTTCGGGCATCGCGAAGACGAAGCGGTTGAGCTCGCCGGGTATCGGAATCGTCAGTGCCGCTGTGGGATTGCCGAGGGCAGCGGCATCGAACACGAGGTGCGTACCGCGACTTGGACGCAGCTTCAGCGACAAGTCGATTTCGCCCGCCCACACCCCGGTGGCGTTGATGACGGCGCGTGCGGACATTTCAAACGACTCGCCGCTACGTTGATCGGTTAGCCGCAGCGACGTCCCAGAGACGTCAGATGCGGCGGTATAGGTCAAAATTCGGGCCCCATGCTGCGCTGCGGTACGCGCGACGGCGGCGACCAGTCGGGCGTCGTCGATCAGTTGCCCGTCGTAGGCGAGCAGTCCACCGTCCAGACCCTCGCGTCGAACGGCCGGCGCCAGCTCGCCGACGCGCGCCGCTGAGATGCGGCGAGAGCCGGGCAAAATCGACGCCGGTGTACCCGCCGTCTTACGCAACACGTCGCCGGCCAGAAAGCCGGCTCGCACCAACGTCCGCTCCATTCGTCCCATCGACGGCAGCAACGGGACCAGTTGTGGCATGGCCCGAACCAGATGAGGAGCGTTGCGCGTCATCAGAATTCCGCGTTCGACAGCGCTGCGCCTGGCGATTCCGACATTGCCAGTTGCCAGATAGCGCAATCCGCCGTGCACCAGCTTGGAGCTCCACCGGCTGGTGCCGAAGGCGAGATCGTGCTTTTCCACCAACGCAACTCGCAAGCCGCGCGACGCCGCGTCCAGCGCGATGCCGGTGCCGGTGATGCCGCCACCGATCACGACGACGTCGATCGACTCGCCATCGGCTAGCGCAGTCAGGTCGGCGGTGCGGCGCGCAGCGTTCAGTGCATTCGAGTTCATGAAAGGTATCCGTTCAGCGAGTAGGCGAGTTCGGCGGCCAGCGCGTCGGCGTCCAGGATCGGGCGGACGATCTCGGCGGATTGAATGGTCGATTGGGTGATCAGCAGCACCATCGCGGCGAGCCGGCGCGGGTCGCCGGGCCGCACGCTGCCGTCGCGTTGGGCCGCCCGCAGATCGTCAGCGAACGCGTCGATCAGCATCTGCTGGCTGCGGCCGAGTCGCTGGGCGATGTAGACAAGCGCCAGCTCCGAACGCAGCACCGCCATCACCAGTTCGTCGTGCCGAAGGCGTTCGGCCACCACCACCACCCGGTCGACCAGCGCAGCGCGACCGCTTCCGCGGAGCGGCACCACATCCAGCGCGGCGGTGATGTGGCTGGTCAGCAGCGCAGCCAGCACCGACCGAGTGTCCGGCCAGCGGCGATAAACGGTCGGACGACTCACCCCCGCACGTCGCGCGATCTCCGCCAGCGTCACCCGCTCAACTCCGAAATCGACCACGCAGCTCGCGGCGGCCGTCAGGATGCGGTCTTCCACGGGGGCGTTACTGATTGACAGCATATGTAATACTGTAACGCATGTCAGAAAAGTTGCTACCCCCGATGAAGTGGAATGCGTGGGGTGACCCGCAGGAAGCCAAACCCGTCTCCGAAGGAATCCGCTCGTTGTTGAAGCAGGCCCTGGGGGTGACGGACTCCCCCTCCGCCGAACTTGACGCGGATCAGGTGAAGCTGCGCACGTCGGAGTTGGCGGAGGTCCACCGGGAGGCGCTGGCCGCCGTCGTGGGGCCGGACTACTGTCGAGTCGGCGACCGCGACCGACTGCTGCACGCCGGCGGCAAGTCCACCCTGGATCTGTTGCGACGCAAGGACTCCGGCGCGCAAGAAGCGCCCGATGCGGTGTTGTTGCCTGGCACTGACGACGAGGTCGCCGCGATCCTGCGGTACTGCTCGCAGCATGGCATCGCGGTCGTCCCGTTCGGCGGCGGGACCAGCGTGGTCGGTGGACTCGACCCCATCCGCGGGGAATTCAGCGCTGCGGTGTCACTGGATTTGCGGCGCTTCGACCAACTGCTCGATTTCGACGCGGTGTCTGGCGAGGCTGAGTTCGGCGCCGGCGTCACCGGCCCGCGGGCCGAGCAGCTGCTCGCTGAACACGGATTTTCGCTGGGGCACTTTCCGCAGAGCTTTGAATTCGCCAGTCTGGGTGGTTATGCCGCGACCCGATCGTCGGGGCAGGATTCCGCCGGCTACGGGCGGTTCGACGAGATGGTTCGCGGCCTGCACGTCATTACACCCGCGGGCGTGCTGGATCTGGGTCGCGCCCCGCAGTCGGCGGCCGGTCCGGACCTGCGGCAACTGCTGATGGGGTCGGAGGGCGTCTTCGGCATCATCACCCGGGTGCGGGTTCGGGTGCATCCGAAGCCCGAGGTCACCCGCTACGAGGCGTGGTCGTTCCCCGACTTCGCTACCGGGGCCGCCGCGCTGCGCGCCGTCACCCAAACCGGCGCAGGGCCGACGGTGATCCGGCTGTCCGACGAAGCCGAGACCGGCGTCAACCTGGCCACCACCGAGGCGATCGGCGAGACCCAGATCACCGGCGGCTGTTTGGCGATCACCGTGTTCGAGGGCACGGCGGCCCACACCGAAAGCCGGCACGCCGAAACCCGGCAGCTGATGGCGGCCGCGGGCGGCACGTCGTTGGGTGATGCCCCGGCCCGGGCCTGGGAGCATGGCCGGTTCGGTGCACCGTACCTACGTGACTCGCTGCTGGCCGCCGGCGCGCTCTGCGAGACGCTGGAGACGGCCACCGAGTGGTCGAATATCCCGGCGCTGAAAACCGCAGTCACCGATGCGTTGACCGCCGCGCTGGCTGATTCCGGTACGCCGGCGCTGGTGTTGTGCCACATTTCGCATGTGTATGCCACCGGCGCTTCGCTGTACTTCACCGTTGTCGCTGGGCAACGCGGAAACCCGATTGAACAATGGCGCGCCGCGAAAACCGCTGTCTGCAATGCGATCGTGGCCACCGGCGGGACGATCACCCATCACCACGCGGTCGGCGCCGATCACCGCCCCTGGATGCGCGATGAGGTGGGCGAATTGGGCGTGCAGGTGTTGCGCGCGGTCAAATCGACACTGGATCCCGCCGGAATTCTCAATCCGGGCAAGCTGATTCCGTGACTGCGCGCCGCGACGATGGAGAGCATGTGATGAGGAGGAGCGGCGCACAATGACCAAGCGCGAAATCGGCCGCGTGACCGTGCTGACCAATCCGGCATCTGGACACGGAAACGCACCGCACGCCGCCGAAAGCGCGGTTGAGCGGCTGCAGCAGCGTGACATCGACGTGGTGGCAATCGTCGGCAGCGATGCCGAGCACGCCCGCCGCCTGCTGCACGCTGCGGTCGAAAAGGGCACCGACGCACTGGTTGTCGTCGGCGGCGATGGCGTGATCTCCGACGCGCTACAAGCCTTGGCCTGCACGGATATTCCGCTGGGAATCATTCCCGCCGGCACCGGTAACGATCACGCCCGCGGATTCGGGCTGCCCACAAAGGATCCCGTTGCCGCCGCCGACGTCGTCGCGGACGGCTGGACCGAAACCGTTGACCTGGGCCGCATCCGCGACCGCGAAGGTGTCATCAAGTGGTTCGGCACCGTCGCGGCCGCAGGGTTCGATTCGCTGGTAACCGATCGAGCGAACCGGATGCGTTGGCCGCGCGGCCGGATGCGCTACAACCTGGCGATGATCGCCGAGCTGTCGCAGCTGCGGCTACTGCCGTTCCGGCTGAAGCTCGATGGACGCGACGAGATCGTCACCGACCTCACCCTCGCGGCGTTCGGCAACACCCGCAGCTACGGGGGCGGAATGCGGATCTGCCCCAACGCCGACCCTGCCGACGGCCAACTCGACATCACCATGGTGCACTCGGCGTCGCGCAGCCGGCTGATCCGGTTGTTCCCCACCGTCTACAAGGGCACCCACATCGGCCTCGACGAAGTGACAACGGCGCGCGCGAAATCCGTCGACGTGGACTCGGCGGGCATCAATGTTTACGCCGACGGCGAGTATGCCTGCGCGCTGCCTGCTGAGATATCGGCGGTCTCCGGCGCTCTGCGGGTGCTTACCCCACGCCGCGGCTGAGCCAGGAGACCTCGGCGCCGTCACCGCCGTCGCGATACACCTCCAACGCCTCATCCCAAGCCGTGCCCAGCGCCGAATCCAGCTCGGCGGCCAAGGCGTCGGCGCCGTCGGCCATCATCGCTCGCAGCCTCATCTCGCCGATCATCACGTCGCCGTTGGCGCTCATCGCTCCGCTCCACAAGCCCAGCTGGGGCGTGTGGCTGAACCGCTGCCCGTCGACGCCGGGACTGGCATCCTCGGTGACCTCAAACCGCAGCACCGACCAGGAACGCAAAGCGTTGGCCAATCGGGCGCCGGTGCCCACCGGGCCCACCCAGTTGGTGACCGCACGCAATTGCCCGGGCATCGCCGGTTGCGGGGTCCACTTCAGGTTGGGGCGGGCCGCCGGTGTCGCCAAAGTGGCTGCCAACGCCCACTCGACATGCGGGCACACCGCGGCGGGCGAGGCGTGGACATACACCACGCCGGTCGTCACGTCGGCGAACTGGTTTGACGCACGCATCTGCTGCTCCTTCGGCTCCACGAGGGACGTCTTCCCCAACGACCTGGTGAGCCCGACGAGCAGGGAGGTGCTGATGCTTTTGTGTCTTGCGTGTCTATTGTGCCTCGTGAGACCCCTGTTGCGCTAGTCCGCGACGCACTCCGATATCACGGAATCGGCCAGGACCGGCCACAGCGGCAGCGCCCAGTCACCGAAATCGCGGTTGGTGAGCACCACCAAGGCGACCCCGGCTTGCGGATCTGCCCAGGTCAACGTGCCTGATTGGCCGAAATGGCCGAAGGTGCGCGCCGAGTTTTTACCGCCGGTCCAGTGCGGTGCTTTGGAATCCCTGATCTCGAAGCCCAGCCCCCAGTCGTTGGGCCGTTGCTGACCGTATCCGGGCAACACGCCGTTCAGGCCGGGGAACTGTACGGCCGTCGCCTCGGCGTGCATCTGCGCCGATACCGTGACCGGATTCAGCAGGTCAGCGGCGAAGGCCGCCAAATCCGCCACCGTCGATGTCGCCCCAAAGCCGGCGGCCTGCGCACCGCCGTCGAGCCGACTGCTGCTCATTCCCAGCGGATCGAACACCGCCTCGGCGAGGTAGCGACCGAACTCGATCCCAGATGCCCGCTGCAGCGTCTCGGCCAGCACCTCGAAGCCATAGTTGGAGTAGATCCGTCGGGTGCCAGGCTTGGCCAGCGTCCCATCGGAGTGCATCGCCAACCCCGAGGCATGGGCCAACAGATGCCGAACCGTCGACCCGGGCGGCCCGGCGGCGGTATCCAGGTCGACGGCGCCTTCCTCGATCGCGATCTGCGCGGCCCGCGCCACCAGGAGCTTGGTCACCGACGCCAGCGCGAACTGCCGTCCGGTGTCACCGTGGCTGGCCAGCACTCCCGATGGTCCGACCACCGCTGCGGCCGCCGCCGTAACCGGCCAGTCGTCGAGTGCGTCAAGTGCGGCCATCGCGCAGAAGCCTACCGACCAAGCGCTAGGTTGAAGCCCATGAGTCAGACAGTGCGCGGCGTGATTTCACGAAAAAAGGGCGAACCGGTCGAGTTGGTGGACATCGTGATCCCCGACCCGGGCCCGGGCGAAGTCGTCGTCGACGTCACAGCGTGCGGCGTCTGTCATACCGACCTGACCTACGGGGAAGGCGGCATCAACGACGAGTATCCGTTCCTGCTCGGCCACGAAGCGGCGGGCAAAGTGGAATCGGTGGGCCCAGGCGTAACAGCGGTCCAGCCAGGCGATTTCGTGATCCTGAACTGGCGGGCGGTGTGTGGGCAGTGCCGCGCCTGCAAACGCGGCCGCCCGCAGTACTGCTTCGACTCGTTCAATGCCGAGCAGAAGATGACGCTCACCGACGGCACCGAGCTGACGCCGGCGCTCGGGATCGGAGCGTTCGCGGACAAGACGCTGGTGCACGCCGGCCAAGCCACGTTGGTCGACCCAGCGGCGGACCCGGCGGTCGCCGGCCTGCTGGGCTGCGGGGTGATGGCAGGCCTGGGCGCGGCGCTCAACACCGGCGCAGTCAGCCGTGACGACACGGTCGCCGTGATCGGTTGCGGTGGCGTCGGCGACGCCGCGATCGCCGGGGCAGCGCTGGTCGGCGCGAGACGAATCATCGCCGTCGACACCGACAACACCAAACTGGACTGGGCCCGTAAGTTCGGCGCCACGCACACCATCAACGCCCGTGACCTCGATGTGGTCAAGACGGTCCAGGAGCTCACCGACGGGTTCGGCGCCAACGTTGTCATCGACGCCGTCGGGCGACCAGAAACTTGGAAGCAGGCCTTCTATGCCCGCGATCTTGCGGGAACCGTTGTGCTGGTGGGTGTTCCGACACCAGACATGCGCATCGACATGCCGCTACTTGACTTCTTCAGCCACGGCGGCGCATTGAAATCGTCCTGGTATGGCGACTGCCTGCCCGAACGCGACTTCCCCACGTTGATCGAACTATATCTGCAGGGCCGGTTGCCGCTGGAGAAGTTCGTCTCTGAACGCATCGGCCTCGGCGATATCGAGGAGGCGTTCCACAAGATGCACGACGGCAAGGTGCTGCGCTCGGTGGTGATGCTGTAATGACCGGACCCGATCAGCACGTAGAAAGGATTGTCACCCATGGCACCTTCGAACTCGACGGTGGCAGTTGGGAAGTCGACAACAACATCTGGATCGTCGGCGACGATTCCGACGTCGTGGTCTTCGATGCCGCGCACACGGCGGCGCCGATCGTAGCTGCCGTCGGCGGGCGAAATGTGGTGGCAGTGGTATGCACACACGGCCACAACGACCATGTGACCGTAGCGCCCGAACTCGGCAAGACGCTCGATGCGCCGGTGCTGCTACATCCCGGCGACGATGTGCTGTGGCGGATGACCCATCCGGACAAAGACTTTCGTGCGGTATCCGACGGGGACACACTGAGTGTCGCGGGCACCGAGCTGCGAGCGCTGCACACCCCCGGACACTCCCCCGGCTCGGTCTGCTGGTACGCCCCCGGCCTGGATGCCGTATTCAGCGGAGACACATTGTTTTCCGGCGGGCCCGGGGCAACCGGGCGGTCGTTTTCCGACTTTCCGACCATCCTGGAGTCGATTTCGGGGCGACTTGGCAAGCTTCCTCACCCCACGGTCGTCTATACCGGCCATGGCGACACCACTAGCATTGGCGACGAGATCGTTCACTACGACGAATGGGTGGCTCGAGGCCACTAGCGGCCGTCGAGAATTCTGCGCTTCTCGTCCTCGAATTCCTTTTCGGTCAGCGCCCCGGAATCCCGCAGTGCCGTCAGGGTTTTGAGCTGCTCGATTCTGACACCTTCGTCGGTCGGTAGCTGTGCTGGCGTTGTGGTCACCACTGATGACTGCGACGGCTCACCCATAGGTTGCCAGACCGGCACGGTTGAGGGTCGGGTGCGAGACAGCCAAATCGGTGCGGCTATCGTACCGATCAGGCCGATGACGAAGAGACCGGCGAATATCCCCACCAACGAGCCGGATGAGCTGGCACCGCCGTGACCGAACGCCAGTTGGGGGCTGATGAATCCGTTGACTTGCCCGTCGGTGGTGATTTTGTAGTCGCCCTCGGCGGGAACCTTTACCACCCACACCCGGCGATGAGCATCATTGTTGACTGTGGTTGAGCTGCCATAACTTTCAGTAACCGTTGGCACGGCAACACCAAGCGGCGGATCGATGTCTAACCCGAGCTTTGGCACCGGCAGCCCACCGCCGGAAACGCTGCCGATGGTCACCGTGTGGAAGCTGACGGTGGCTTCCCCGGCGGGAAGATGGAGAGTGGCCGAGCCCGGGATAGGCACCTCGCCGTAGGCGTTGAACTTGTCCAAGACGAATGCGTTGAGCACGAGGGTGACAACGAAGCCGACGACCGACCCGACCAGCAACATGATCGCGAGTGCCAGCGAAATTTTTGCGAGCCGCCTGCTAGTCATTGACGCAGTGTGACACTGTGAAACGGAACTCGCACCGATTGAGGAGTGATATCCATGGCCACCAAGCTCGTCGCCACTGTGCCCGATCTGTCCGAGAAGCTGGCTGTCGTCACCGGATCCAACAGCGGCCTGGGGTTCGGCTTGGCCCGTCGGCTATCCGCGGCGGGCGCCGACGTTGTCATGGCGATCCGCAACCGCGCCAAGGGCGAGGCCGCGATCGACGAGATCCGTGCGACTGTTCCGAACGCGAAGCTGACCATCAAACCCCTCGACCTGTCGTCACTGGCCAGCGTCGCAGCCCTGGGCGAGCAACTCAACGCCGAGGGCCGCCCGATCGACATCCTGATCAACAACGCCGGGGTGATGACTCCGCCGAAACGCGACACCACCGCCGACGGATTCGAATTGCAGTTCGGCAGCAATCATCTCGGGCACTTCGCGCTCACAGCGCACCTGCTGCCGCTGTTGTGCAAGGCGGGCCACGCGCGGGTGGTTTCGCTGAGCAGCCTCGCCGCGCGACAAAGCGGCAAGATCCACTTCGACGACCTGCAGTTCGAGAAGTCGTATTCGGCCATGTCGGCCTACGGCCAATCGAAGCTGGCGGTGCTGATGTTCGCCCGCGAGTTGAACCGCCGCAGCAGCCAGGCCGGCTGGGGCATCCTCTCCAACGCAGCGCATCCCGGCTTGACCAAGACCAACCTGCAGATCAGCGGCCCGTCGCACGGCCAGTCGAAACCATCGACCATGGAGCGGCTCTACAAACTGTCGTGGCGGCTGACACCGTTCCTGTGGCAGGAGATCGACGAAGGCATCCTTCCGGCGCTCTACGCGGCGACGTCTCCGCAGGCCAAGGGTGGCGCGTTCTACGGTCCGCAAGGCATCTACGAGGCCGCCGGCGGCGGCGTGACAACCGCCAAGGTGCCCGCACGTGCTCGCAACGACGCCGATTGCCGGCAACTGTGGGAGATTTCCGAGCAAATAACCGGAGTCAGCTACCCCTCGACGGGTTAACCCCGTCCGCGCAGTTTGGGCCCGTCGCATAAGCGGGTAGCCCGTCGTCTATGAGTGCAGACGACGATGAAACCAACAGTGAAGACACCGGCGAGGAAGAGAACACCTCCTCAGAAGAGTTCGAACTCAGCGACGAGGGCAAAGAAAAAGTCCGCAAGATGCAGGAGGCCTACGACGATGATCGCCCGACATCCGTGATGCCCGGCACCAACAAGACCATCACCGGCGTCGCGGTCACCGAGTGGCTTGACGACGAGGGCAATCCCAAGTTCGGCAAGGAAGAGCAGCAGGAAAAAGAAAAAGAACAAGAAAAAGACGAGCACGAGGGCAAAGAGGAAAACGCCGACCAGCACGAAGGCGAACCCGAGAACGCCTGATCGTCGCTTTACCGGGAGCCCGGTTGCGGTTGCGGCAAGAACCGCGGGAATCCGCCGAACGGCGGGCGCTGGGGCCCCTGGCTTGTCGTGGTCGCTTGGGTGGTCGTCGGCGCTGAGGTCGTCGTCGTGGGCGCTTGCGAGGTCGTCGTCGTTGTCGTCGGCGCTTGGGTGGTTGTCGACGACGGTGTCCCGGTATCCGAGCTGGTCGAGGACGGCGCACTGGTCGCCGACGTCTGACTGTCCGTCGCATCCGAGGATCCCTGGCTGGTCGGTGCGGTTGTCGTGCTCACGCTGGGGTTGGGTGTGCTCGGAGCGCTGCCGGAGGTGTGACGCAGGGTAATCAACACCGCGGCGCCGATGGCCAGCACCGCCAGAGCGGCCCCGACCATCACCACTGCGGGCCGGCGGTACCAGGGGTCGCCAACCGGGCCGGCCACGGCGGGTCGGGCGTCATGATCGAATGCCGCCGGCGGCGGTGCCGCTATCAGACCGGAGCCGCCACCCTCTTCTGGGTATTCGCCGGGGCGGATCGGCATGATTCCGGAGTCGTCGTCGGCCTCCGACCAGGCCAGCGCCGGTACCGGGGTGGGTTCCACAGCAAGATCCGAGATTGTCGCGGCCTCGGCGGCCATTCCGGCCGCCGTTGGGGCCAACGCTGTCTCCCCGGCGGCCGGGCCGCGTCCGGCTCGCAATGCCGCACCGATAGCGGCCGTCAGGTGCGGCCGCGGTGCCGTGATGATCGGTGCGCCCAGCCGCTCCGACAGCGTCGTCGTGACGATCGGGATGCTTGCGCCACCGCCCACCAAGGCGATTGCGGCGAGATTCTCTGCTCGAATTCCATTGCGCTGCAACGTTTCATGAACGACCGCCAGGAAGCCGTCCAGCGGCTGGCGGATCGCGTCCTCAAGCTCGGCGCGCGCGACTTGGATCTCGCCGCGATATCCCGGCACATCGGCGGTCAGCGTGGTCGCGACGGTCGACGACAGTTCTTCTTTGGCGCGGCGGCAGGCGCTGCGCAGTCCAGCCAGGGAACCGATAGCCGAGGTGGCCGCCGTGTCGAACGAACCGGCCGACGACAGCTCGGTGACGACGTGGTTGAGCAGCGCCTGGTCGATCAGGTCGCCGGAGAACCCACCATGCCGCACGGCGGGAGCGACTGCCTGGTAGCCGTTGGCGGCGTCGAGGAGGGCGAGCGTGGTTCCGGTTCCTCCGAAATCGCAGACGGCGACGACGCCGCGGTTAGGCACCCCCGGGTTGGCCTGCAATGCGATCACCGCTGCCGTGGCGTCCGATAGCAGCGTCAACCGGCCATCCGACCATTCGGCTACCCGGCTCAACGCGACGCGCACCGTGTCGACAGCCGTCGGCGCCCAATGCGCAGGGTGGGTCACCGCGACCATATCCGGCATCGGTCGTCCGTCTGTTGCGGCGTAGGACAGTGCCCGCAGCGCGTCAGCGACCAGCGTCTCGCTGCGGTGCGTCGTCCCGTCGGCCGCGACGATGCCGTCCGGGTCGCCCACCTTGTCAACGAAGTCGCTGATCACCAGCCCCGGCTCGTTGAGCATCGGGTTCTCTGACGGCACACCAACTTCCGGTGGCCGCTGCCGATACAGGGTCAACACCGGCCTGCGGGTCATCGCCCGCTCAGCGGTCACCGCCGCCAAGTTGGTGGCCCCCACCGAAAGGCCTAACGCCGACCGTCCTACGTCAGCCATGTCGTCCAATCCGCGCGCATCGGCCACCAATTTATAGGTCGCCACGATTCTGCTGGTCAGCGGATTGAGCCGGCGCCCGCTATCAGCGGCAGATCAAGCGGCGTGACCCAGCCCGGCGAGAGTTCGTTGACGGCCGGCACCGCGTTGAGCGCGCGCATCCCGGTGGCCAGACATCCGGCGGCGGCTGCGTCGCGTCCCGAGCCGTCGGTGAAGCGGAATGCGGTCTCCTGGGAGATGCTCGGCGTGCCCTCGATGTCCACCCGGTAGACGTCGTCTTTGGTGCCGGCGGGCCAGTCCGGGGCGGCGTCGAGGCCGATGCGGTTCACGTGCTCGAGCTGGATGCGGGTCTGGCCTTGGTAAACCCCGTTGATGGTGAACCGGACCGCGGCGACGTGGCCCGGCGGGATGATGCCCTTGGCCGTCTTGCGCTCGTCAGGTGTGACCCACTTGTCCCAGGTCGTGGTGATCTCGTCGAGCATGATGCCGGCGGCGTGCGCGATCATCGGCACGGTGGCGCCCCAGGCAAAGATCAGCACGTCGCGGTTTTCCAGGATCGGGCGGAATTCGGGCTCGCGTCCGATGCCCATCTCGTTTTCGTAGTCGCCCTCGTAGTTGGTGTAGTCGAGCAGCTCGGATGCCCGCACCGTGCGCACCTCGGAGCACACCCCCATCAGCGTCATCGGAAACAGGTCGTTGGCGAAGCCCGGGTCGATGCCGGTGGTGAAACACGACGACTCGCCCAACTCGCAGGCCTCGGTGATCGGCTGGATCCAGGTGGGCGGGTTGAGATGCATCGTCGGCCAGACCCACGGCGTCATCGACGTCGAGCACACGTCGATCCCGGCCCGCAGGAAACGCGTCATCAGCGCGATGTTGTCGTCGGCGTGCGCCGCGGTGGGACCGTAATGCACCAACGCGTCGGGCTGCAGCGAGATCAGCGCGTCGACATCATCGGTGGCGGTGATGCCGACCGGTCCGGCCAGCCCGCAGATCTCGCCGACGTCGCGACCGACTTTGTCCGGATTGCTGACGCCGACGCCGACCAATTCGAACAGCGGATGTTTGAGGATTTCGGCGATCACCATCTTGCCGACGAACCCGGTACCCCAAATCACGACCCGCTTAGCCATCCGTCACCTTCCGATCGACAACCCCTGGGTTCACCCTAAGCGGGTGCGGTCATCGTTCGGGTGAAACTGGAATGTCATCCTCTCGATCATCCGGTCGCGCAACGTCAATGTGTGCAGAAGGATCGCGGATATGTGTGCGGCGATAGCGGCCATCAACGCGTACGCGACGATCGAATGAGCTTGTCGCAAAAGCCAAAACAACTGCGCGTCGAATGGGGCGATACGCGGCAGGCGAAGTGAGCCGAACACGACGACCGGTCCCCCGGCGGCTGAAACCATGGCCCAGCCGAGTAGCGGCTGGATCAGCAGCAGCGCATACAGCGATACCTCGGAGGCCACCACGATCTTGCGTTCCAGCCTGCCGACCGTCGGCGGCAGTGGTGGAGCGCGATGGGTCAACCGGTTGACGAGGCGCACCAGCACCACCGCCAGGATGGTCACGCCCAGTGTCCGGTGAATCATGACCAGCCCTGCGTATTCGCCGACCGAGTTCACCATGACGAAGCCGATGAACAACGCGCAGAACACCAGCGCGGCTGTCAACCAGTGCAGCACCCGGGTCAACACCGGGTAGCGGCCGGTCACAGCGTTCTCTCGCCGGTGCGGCGCCGATACGACGCGGCGTAGACCGCCGATCGCGCGGACAGCAGCGGATCGTCGGACGGCTCGATGCCGGCGGGCAGCACCAGCGGATCGAAGTTGATGTCACGAGCGTTGCCTTTCGCGTCGGCTTCGACGGAGTCGAGCGTGACAACCCCGGTTTCGACACTGCGGCGATCGGCCGGCCAGGGCAGTGTCGCGTCGTGCGTCGGATCGGCCGCGGTGCCAACGGTGAGCACCAGGCGCCAGCGCAGCGGGCCGGCCCGCAGCTGCCGGACCAGTGGATCGAACAACGCGTTCGGCCCTGACGAGGGCGGCAGCGCCTGCTGCAGCGGGGTCAACGACCATCGCACCGGTGCTCGCGAACCGGATTCGTTGACGAAGTAGAAGGCGTTCAACCCGCGGTAGACGCTGTCGGCGAAGCCGGGCGTGGGCGGATGCTGTTTGACGATGTCCATGGCCCGCGCAGTTTCCGGATGTGCGGCGAGGAACTGCGCCATCGCCGTTGAGTCGGGCTTGCCGGTCCCCGGCACCAGCGCCGAGGCGATCAGCCGGTCGTAGAAGCCTTGCGGTGAATTATCAAGGAAGACTGGAAGATTCAGGGTCGCCATCCGCCACTGCTCTCCGCCTGGAAATCCGAACGCCAGGCCGAGCCCGCGCGCGGTCGACGACACATCACTGGCATGCGGATTGCCGCCCGCCAACGAAAACCGTCCGGCCACCGGTGTGCGACCGGGCGCGAACACCGCTGCTTTGCACAGCGCGCGGCCGTTGCCGTTGCTGTCGAAGTAGCCGGTGACGGCGACACCCTTGGCGTGGTTCTTGCGGAACCCGGGCGCTCGACCGAACACCTTGGCAAAGCCGTCGAGGAAGACCCCCGGCGTCAACCTCGCGGGACCTATCCAATTGTTCGCGTGAAGCAGCGCGCCCAGGTCCGCCGCCAGGAAGGCTGCAACAACAGCGACGCCGGCTAGCACGTCGCGCCTGCTCGGTCGGGCAAGCCCCGAGCGTTCGGAGCCCTCAGGTTGTTCGGTCATCACTAGCCTCTACGACTCTTATCTGACATCAGTTCAACGACAGTTCAACCGGGAGTTGACTTTTGGGAAAACGTACCCATGGGTACACCAGAGTGACACCATGTGCCCAGGAGTGACCATGACCAGCCAACCATCACGTGTGCGGCGCCGGGTCTTGAACACGGCGCTGACCGCTCCCGTAATTTCGATGTCAGTCTGCGGCGTGGCGAACGCGACCGGCCCGCTGCCCCAGGTGACCTATCAGCTCAGCGGCAGTGCGCCTGTGGCGGACTACATTTCGTTTCAGACACCCACCGGCCAGACTCAGCAGGCGAACGTGCCGTTGCCGTGGACGACGAAGTTCACCTCGTTCGGCTATGAGGAGTATCTCGTCAGCGCGCAGGGCCCCGGCTCGGTGACGTGCACGATCCTGGTCGACGGCAAGGTGGTCAGCCGGGCGACCGCGAACGGGGCGCCTGCCCGCACCGTCTGCTGGCACTGACGCTTAGACCGCGGGTCTGCGTGGTTTCGGCGGTGGATACACGATGCGGGCGATGCTCGCCGATAGCCAACCGATCGCCCAGCCTCCGAAGAACACCACAAACGTGTGCCAGGTGGCGTCGCCCGCGTACGTCCATACCGAGGCCAAGATGACGGCCCACACGATGGCGCAGGCGATGCTGTAACCGATGTAAGTACCAGAATACTTGCGCAACAAGCGAATTCGCTCAATCAGGCCCGATCGGAGCAGCGACATCCGGACCCGCCGCGGAAGCTTGTCTTTGCCGTAGGTGTCGTCCAGCATGGCGATCAACTCCTCGCCGTATCGGCGGCGCCAAGCGCCGGGGTACCAGCGCAGGACGGCGCTGACGTCGCGGGGATTCACTGCGCCCACCCCGGGTTTGGCGCGGGCAACGCAATCCCTAGTCGGCGGGCCCCCTCGATCGCAATTGCCCCCAGGCTGCGAACCGCGGTAGTCAGCTCGGCCCGTCCCGCCGCGGTCAACCGATACGGGCGTCTCCGCTCGTCTTGGCCCGCCGGTTCAATCAGGCCGTGCTCTTCCAGTGCAGTGATCGCGCCGTAGAGCGTTCCGGGTCCCAACGTCACGCCGGCGAATCGCTCGATATCGCGGGCCAGCGCGTAGCCGTGCTTGGCGCCCGAGGCCAGGCTGGTCATGATCAGTACGCCCGGGTCATTTCTTCTGGCCGGCCTTCGGGCCGGTCGGGGGCCGCGTGCCATACCCGTCAACTTTAGTACGTCTGACGTAATACGCCAAGCGTAGTATTAGGCTCGCGCCCATAGTCCCCTCTAAAGCGCGCTCAACGACGAGGACGGTCGACATGGGCATTGCGACTCGCGTTAACGGCACGGCGCCGCCCGAGGTTCCGTTCGCCGAGATTGATTTAGGCACCTGGGACTTCTGGGAACTCGACGACGATCTGCGCGACGGAGCCTTTGCCACGCTGCGCCGTGAAGCGCCGATCTCGTTCTGGCCCGAGCCCGTCACGGAGGGGTTCGACGAAGGCGCCGGGCATTGGGCGCTGACCAGACTCGACGACGTGTTCTACGCCAGCCGTCACCCGGAGGTTTTCAGCTCGAGTCCCAACATCACGATCAACGACCAGCCGCCGGAGGTCGCCGAGTTCTTCGGCTCGATGATCGTGCTCGACGATCCACGACACCAACGGTTGAGGTCGATCGTCAGCAGGGCGTTCACCCCTAAAGTGGTGGCCCGGATCGAGACATCGGTGCGCGAACGGGCGCACCGACTGGTCACGTCGATGATTGCCGCTCATCCAGACGGCAAGGGCGAGGCGGTCAGCGAGTTGGCCGGGCCGCTGCCGTTGCAGGTCATCTGCGACATGATGGGGATCCCCGAGGACGACCATCAACGGATCTTCCACTGGACCAACGTGATTCTCGGCTTCGGCGACCCCGACCTGACAACCGATTTCGAAGAGTTCGCCCAGGTGTCGATGGAGATCGGTGGTTATGCGACGGCCCTGGCCGAAGACCGTCGCAGCAACGCTCATGACGATCTGACCACCAGCCTGGTGCAGGCGGAGGTGGACGGCGAGCGGTTGACCTCGGCCGAGATTGCATCGTTTTTCATTCTGCTCGCGGTCGCGGGTAACGAGACGACACGCAACGCGATCAGCCACGGCCTGCTCGCGTTGACGCGTTATCCCGAGCAACGGCAGACATGGTGGATCGACTTCGACGGCGTATCGCACGCGGCGGTGGAAGAGATTGTGCGGTGGGCATCGCCGGTGATCTACATGCGACGCACGCTCACCCGCGACTTCGAACTGAGTGGCACCAAGATGGCCGCCGGCGACAAGGCGACGCTGTGGTATTGCTCGGCCAATCGCGACGAATCGAAGTTCGCCGACCCGTGGAGGTTCGACGTCACCCGCGATCCCAATCCGCACGTCGGTTTCGGTGGCGGCGGCGCCCATTTCTGCCTGGGAGCCAACCTGGCTCGCCGCGAGATCCGGGTCATGTTCGAGGAACTGCACCGCGAGATACCCGACGTCGTCGCCACCGAGGAGCCCGCCCGGCTGCTGTCGCCGTTCATCCACGGCATCAAGACCCTGCCGATCGCCTGGACGCCGCCAGGCTGATTCCGGCCCGTTGCGCAATGTCAGGACCTTATAGTCGAACCCGTGCACACCCCGAAGACCGTCGCAGTCGGTGTCGCGCTGGCCTCGGCCGCGATAGCTCTCGCGCCGACCGCCGCAGCCGGCATGCTGATCGGCAACTACGAAGTCGAGACCAACCGGGATCCCGGTCACTCCTGGCTCTGGGAGGTCAGGCCATGCCGCTACCACGAGCCGGACTGCGTCCATGTGCAGGGCACGCCGAGGCCCAATGGCCAGGCGGTGCCTTGGGATGCGGATGCCCACCTCGCGAATGGTCGCTACACGATGGTGGTTGACGTACCCGACGGGGTGCGCTGCGTCGTGACCTTCCTGCCTTCGCACGACACCTATTCATGGGACGCGGTGACCTTGGCCGGTTCGGTGGATTCCACTTTCGACGCCGGCTGCGGCGGCGCACCCGGCGGCACAGTGTCATACCCGTTCTCGCTCCAGCGGTACTAACGGCGCCCCGGGTCGCGTCCGGCGCACTGCCAAGCGATATGGCAATATCTGAGACGTGCGTACAACACCTTTGGTCGCAAGGTTCTTCGTCGTTGCCGTAATCAGTTGGGCTGCACCGGGCGTCTCGATTCCGTCCGCGTCAGCCGCGGACTGTCCGGATGTGGAAGCTGTGTTCGCCCGGGGCACCACGGAGGCACCGGGTGTCGGCGCAATCGGGCAGGCATTCATCGATTCCCTGCAGTCGAAGGTCGGGCCGAAGCGCTTCGGGGTGTACGCGGTCGATTACCCTGCCACCACCGACTTTCCGACAGCAGTCAACGGAATCAGAGACGCCGGCAGCCATGTTGAGTCGATGGCGGCCAGCTGTCCCAAAACCAAAATGGTGCTCGGCGGGTATTCCCAAGGCGCGGCTGTGATGGGCTTCGTCACCTCGGCCGCGATACCCGACGGGGTCGACGCCGCCGACGTGCCCAAACCGATGCCGGCCGACGTGGCCAACCACGTCGCCGCGGTCACCCTTTTCGGCACGCCGTCAAACCGATTCATGGATACGGTCGGCGCGCCGCCGGTCGTCATCGGCCCGCTGTATCAGCCCAAGACCCTGGAGTTGTGCGCCGGTGA
>NZ_JBAUZA010000097.1:0-8368 GCF_049585075.1 Mycobacterium sp. | reverse complement strand
GCCAATCCGAGGCAGCGCCGGCCGGTCGCGCCAGCTGCGCCACACCGAATGCCGAAGCGACACAGTCGGCGACGCCGCGTGCGCTCGACCGCGTTACCGCGATCGGGACTCCGGAAATCCGGCTTGCCAGCTCGACGTAGCTGTCGAAGTCCAGCCCCGCGATTACCCCGGTGCCGAAGGCGTCGGCGGCCTTGGCCAATGCGGCTTCGCGTTGTTCCGCCGGCAGTGGTCGGGTGTTGTGTTGCGCGCTGACAGTGCGCGAGACATACAGCGGCGGCACGATGCTGAGATCGACCACCGCCACACCGGCGGTGGTCGTGACGATTTCACGGTTGCGGGTCTGGTACGCGCCGTCGGGGCCGAGCGCGTCGATGCGCATCAGTAGACGCCTTCGATGACGGGCTCGCCTTCGAAGGCGGCGACGGGCTGTACCTCGCTGAGCGAATCGCCCACTTGGCCTTCGAGTCCCGGCAGCCGGATGGCACTGTCGCGCTCCAGGTTGTTCGGCAGGAACATGCCCTTGCTGAGATGGTTCATCACGACCTGTCCGCGTTGACCGTAGGGCACTTGCTCGCCGGTGTCAGGATCCACCACCGAGAACACCACGTATGGCGTGCGCGGATCGAAGACGAAGGGGGCGTCGTCGTCGCTGTGGCGAGTCATCGCTTGAGAGAGAATCATGGTGCTGCCGAACACCATCGTGATCGTTGTATTCGGGAAGATCTCGCGGAGCAAGTCGAGCGTATCGACGTCCACATGGGCACCACTGAGCAGCGTGAAGTGAATCTTGTCGTTTACCAGGTTCGCCAACTGGTCGTTACGGGCGATGGCCTCGAGCAGCGGCGGAGTGGTGTGCAGGTTCGCGACGTCCTGGGTCTGCAGAATGTGCGCGGTCTGCTCGATCAGATGGTCGACGTACGCCGACACCTCGGCAGTGGCTGCTGCGGCCGGGCGGGCGGCAATCTTCTTGACCCAGCGAGGATCCAGGTCGATCGCGTGGAAAACCGAGCCGAGGCGCTCGGAGACCAGACGAGAAAAATAGCCCACCCCGTGCGGCCCGCTCGGCATCATGCAGACGAAGCCGCGCCCAGGCAGAAAACCGCCGTTGGCGAAGTCCTCGGTTTGCCATTGGATGACTTGTTCGATCCAATCTGGCAGCTGCACAGTCCTTTTGGGTGCACCTGTGGTGCCGCCGGACTCGAAGAGCTGCGGCAGCGGCGACCGGGACCCATATCCGCGGGGGATCAGCTGCTCGACGGGAACGTTCCGCAGCTCGTTCAGCAAGTTGGGGAACAGCCGCAAGTCGGTGAACGTGTTGACATCGGTCAGCGGGTTGAAGTTCAGCGTGCGCGCCGCCTGTAACCAGAACGCGCAGCCGGTGTGTTCGCCGAAGTGCCAGGCGATCGCAGCACGTAGGTACGCTTCAGGGTCGTCGATCGGCGCCGACCGCGGAACATCCAGCAACGAAAAGTCGATGTCGGCCATACCACCGATCATGTCGCAGGCCAGATCGCCCGAGCAATGCGCCGCGGCGAATCCGCCTTATGGGGAATGGTTTTCGTGCATGGTTAACCCTACATAGGCGCAGAATTCTCCGGCTCGACACGTCCAAGCCGACCCTCTCCGACCGCTGATATCGCATGCGGTTTCTTTCGCAAAGCAGGTCTGCCCCTAGGTCGCGATACTGCTGTGACGCCTGAAACGCCGTAACGAAACCACATGCCCGGGCGACAATTGGGTAAACTAGCGCTGGCTAATTGATGAATCAAAGATGAACGTGAGGTTAAGCATGCAGGTCAGAGCCCACATGCCGAGGACCGAGACGCTATCTCGATGTCCGCAGATGGCTGCTTCGAACCCGCCCTCCGTGGTCCTGGATAGCGCGGTCGACACTGCGGACCACGTGAGTGCGATCGACTTCATCAACCGGGTCAACTGGTTATTCGACGCCTGGGACGTCGACGGGATGGTCGAAGCGTTCCTCCCCGACGGCGTCACGCACCACACCCACGGCACCGTCCGTGGCCGGATCGAGACGCGGCGATTCTTCCAAGCGCAGTACCCCTACACCGTCCCCGGGGTGAGCCGGCACGCTACCAACCCGATCGTCGACGCCGACGGCGACGACGGAGTGATCGTCCGCTACCACAACCTTCTCGTCCGCTATGCAGCAGAGGCATCTTCGCCCAAGATCGTCCAAGGTCAAGTCGTCGCTACCCCCGCGGACATGCCCGCGCTTTGGGTCTATTCAGCGATGACGGATCGCTTGCGGCGCACCGAGCACGGATGGCGAATTTTCGAACGGCGCGTCGGGCCGACATCGATGAACGACCGCTTAACCCCCGGCGCTTCCAACTCCGGGTACATGGATCCGTACCTGTCGCCGGCCGCAGCCTGGTGATCTGACTGCCTCAACCATCAAGCTGCGGCTGCACCAGCAAAGGTGGGTATAGGTAGACCAGAAGTAAGCCGATGCCGACACCGAAGAGGCAACCGCGTGATGAATGTGGCAGCAAAAGCCATCGATCTGCTCGCCAACCCGGCGCGGGTCTCCAATCTGGACAAGCTGCGCAGCGCGATTTCCGGCAAGACCGTCCTGGTCACCGGCGCGTCGTACGGCGTCGGCGAGGCGACGGCTCGCAAGGTCGCCGCAGCAGGAGCCACCACTCTTGTCGTCGCGCGGTCGGCGGACAAGCTGCAGGAGCTGGTTGCTTCGATCAACGCGGGCGGCGGAAAGGCAGTTGCCTACCCAACGGACCTAACCGATGAGGCCGCAGTCGGAGTGCTGACGGAGACGATCGGCAAGGAGCACGGCGCCTTGGACATCGTGGTGAGCAATGCCGGCAAGTCGCTGCGCCGCTCGCTGCACAATCAGTACGACCGCCCCCACGACTTTCAGCGCACCATCGGCATCAACTACCTCGGTCCAATCCAGCTGCTGCTGGGTGTCCTTCCGGCCATGCGTGAGCGGGGCCACGGGCACATCGTCAACGTCTCGAGCGTCGCTGTGCGTGTCCCGCCTGGACCGCAGTGGGGTGTCTACCAGGCATCCAAGGGGGCGTTCGACCGCTGGCTGCGCAGCGTGGCTCCGGAATTACACGCGGACGGTGTCGACGTCACCTCTGTCTACTTCGCGCTGGTCCGCACCAGGATGATCGAGCCCACACCGGTGCTGAGCAAACTTCCGGGGCTAGATCCCGATGAAGCCGCCGACGTCATCGCGAAAGCGATCATCCAACGACCGCGGACACTCGCGCCGCCATGGGTTGGGCCGGTCGAGCTTGCATCGGTGCTGTTGGCCGGGCCCGCGGATCGTGCCGCGCGGATCTGGTACCGCAGATTCTTCAAAGAGTCCGCCGGCGACTGAAACCACCGATGACCGAAAAGGTAACCACGACCGCGGCTCGGGCGTTGCTGCGCTCTGGGCTTCTCAGCCCGCCAAACCCCGCAGCACTGGTCCGGCTGATCGGCGAAGGAGGACGCGGCGGCACCAATCCCTACACCTTGCTGGCGGTCGCGGCGGCTCGTTGGCCCAACAGGGCGGCGATCATCGACGACGAGGGCACGCTGAGTTACCGAAAGTTGCAGTCGGAAACCGAAACTCTCGCCGCTCAACTCATCGATGAGGGCGCCGCCCCCGGGCAGGCGGTGGGCGTCATGTGCCGCAACGGTCGGGGCTTCGTTCGTGCGGTGTTCGCCGTGGCCCTGGTCGGGGCTGATGTCGTACTAGTCAATACGGACTTTCGCACCGACGCGCTGGCGGCCGCGTTGAGCGCCCACCAAATCCACATGATGGTCTCTGACGCTGAATTCGCCGATAAGGTGCACGCGGCCGATGATGCGGTCACTGTTGTCGACGCTGCGCCGGGCACGGCGCGCAACCGTGGTCCGCGGCCCAAGGTGGCCGCGTCTGGGCGGATAATCCTGCTCACGTCGGGCACCACCGGCAAACCGAAGGGTGTTCCCCGCGCCCCGCGGATGCGCTCAGCGGTGGGTGTCTGGGTGACCATTCTGGATCGCACCCGGCTGACAGCCGGGTCGCGAATCTCGGTGGCAATGCCGATGTTTCACGGACTGGGGCTCGGCATGCTGATGTTGACCCTCGGTCTCGGCGGCACCGTACTCACCCATAGCCATTTCGATGCAGAAGCCGCACTCGCGCAAGCGTCGCTTCATCGCGCCGATGCGTTCACGGCGGTGCCTGTCGTGCTGGCACGCATCCTCGACCTGCCCGACGATGTGCGGGCGCGATACCCGGTGCCGACGCTGCGGGTCGTGATGTCAAGCGGGGATCGGCTCGATCCCAGCCTCGCGCAACGGTTTATGGACAGCTATGGCGACATTCTCTACAACGGCTACGGCTCAACCGAGGTCGGAATCGGCGCGCTGGCGACGCCCACCGACTTGCGGCACGCCCCAGAAACGGTCGGCAAGCCGGTCGCTGGCTGCCCGGTACTGATCTTCGACGACAACGGCCAACCCGTTGGACCAGATGTCACCGGACGGGTATTCGTCGGCGGCGAGCTAGCGTCTGAGGGTTACACCGGCGGCGGCGCCAAAGCCGTCGTCAACGACATGACCAGCACCGGCGACATGGGCTATCTCGATGATTCGGGTCGGCTGTTCATCGTTGGCCGCGAAGACGACATGATCATTTCCGGGGGAGAGAACGTTTACCCGCGTGCGGTTGAAAACGCGCTCGCCGAGCACCCGGACGTTGCCGACAACGCCGTCGTCGGCGTGCCCGACGAGCGGTTCGGTCACCGGCTGGCGGCCTATGTGGTGCCGCGCCCGGACAGCGACGTGGACGAGGATGCACTGCGAGAGTACTTGCAGGACAGGGTATCCCGCTTCGAACAGCCCAGAGATATCCATTTGTTGACCAGCCTGCCACGGAATCCGGCCGGCAAGGTGTTGCGAAAGGAGTTGCCCGGCTAGGCGGCAGCTCAGCGCTGAAACGGCCGCCAGCCGCCTTCCGGCTGGGCGAGACGGTCCGCGATCACCGACAGCGTCTGCACATTGTGGCCGTAACCGAGGTGACTGCTGCGCACCTCGATGTTCTCGGTCTGCGGTGCGGGCAAGCTGGTGCAGCACTCCCACGCCACAATGCCGTCGCTTTTGCTGTAGATGCAGGTCGTCGGCACGGACAACGGTTGGTCTCGGCGTCGCTGCGCGGCTTCGGAGACCGCGTCGGTGGCCTCGCTGCCCCGGTTGACCAACCGCCACACCGTCCACGCGGTGCTGGCGCGATGGTTGCCGCGGAACGGGGATCCCAGCGTGATCACCGACCGGACATCGTCGGGGAAAGCGCGCGCCAGTTCCCGGGCATAGATACCGCCGGCACTCCAGCCTATGATGCTCACATTCCGTCCGTCGGCTCGTTCTCGGACGTGGTGCAGGCGAGCCGGCAGCGTCTCATTCATGCTGGCGCGGTATCCCATGTTGTAGCCCAGGCCCCAGTCGTAGACCCGATAGCCCAAGCGGCGCAAGACATCACGCAGAAACCGCGTCGAAAATGGTCCAGCCAGAAATCCCGGGATCACCAGAACTGGATGGCCGTCACCGCGTGGCCAGTTGGCGATTCGTGGGGCAGCCGCCAAAGCGACGAGATATTCGACGCCGGTGCGCCATTCCAGCAGGCGCAGCAGATGTCCCGGCGGGGCCGCGTTGACGGCATCGGGCAGCGGATCTGATTGCTCGACAATGCGTTCAGCGGGGTCAGGAATAGAAGCCATTCAACGTTTCCTTGTTCTGCTCGGCGACGACGCCGCGCTTCACCTTGAGTGACGGTGTGAGCTCGCCGCGGTCGACGGAGAGCTCGTGGTCAAGTAGAGCCCACTTCTTGATGGTTTCCCACCGATTGAGGCTGGCGTTGAGTTTCTTGACGTGTTCATCGATCATCTCGTGCACAGCATCGGATTTCGTGAGCTCCTCGTAGTGCGTGTCGCCCAGCCCGTGGTCTTTGGCCCACCCGCCGATCGAGTCCGAATCCAGCGTGACCAGGGCGGCAGCGAAATTGCGTCCCTCGCCGAACACCATGAACTGGCTGGCGTACGGGCACAGCGTCGCGAATTTCGCCTCGATCGCCGGCGGCGCGACGTACTTGCCGTTGGACAGCTTGAACAGTTCCTTGATCCGGCCGGTGATCTTCAGGAATCCGTCGTCGTCGATGCTGCCCTGGTCTCCGGTGGACAGCCAACCGTCCTTGAGCGCCTCGGCGGTGGCCTCGTCTAAGTGGTGGTAGCCGGCCATCACGCACTTGCTACGGAACTGGACCTCTCCGGCGTCGCTGATCCGCACTTCGGTGCCCTCGAACGGCAACCCGACCGTGCCGAGCTTGTAGTTGTCGGGGCGGTTGATGAAGCCGGCGCCCGCCGACTCGGTCAGCCCGTAGCCCTCCAGGATCAGCAGGCCGGCGGCTTCGAACCATTCGGCGATGTCACGGTTGAGCGGTGCGGAACCGGAAATGAAGAACCGGATCCGCCCGCCGAATACGTCGCGGATCTTGGCGAACACCAGTCGGTCGAACAGCCTGTGCTGCAGCCCCAAGTGTGGCCATACGAACTTGCCTTCGCGGCGACGCCGGGCAACTTGTTTGCCCACGGCGAAGGCCCGGTTGAACAGGACGGCTTTGGCGCCGCTCTGTTGTGTGACGACCTTGGAATAGGCCTTCTCGAAGATGCGCGGCGCGGCTCCCATGAATGTTGGTTTGACCACCCCGGTGTTTTCCACGATCTTGTCGACGCGGCTGTCGATCGCGCTGGCGAACCCGCACGCCAGCTGGGTGGAGATCAGCACCTTGCCGAAGGCGTGCGCGAGGGGTAGCCACAGCAGTTGCAGGTCGTCCTCGCCGAGTAGATCCATGTCGTTGATCGTGGCGCCGGTGTACACCCACGCCTCATGCCGCAGCCGCACCCCTTTGGGTTTGCCCGTCGTCCCGGAGGTGTAGATCAGCGTGGCCAACCGGTCGCCGCTGATCTCCTCGGCGGTCGTGCGCACACTGGATGGATGCTCGGCCAGGTGCTTGGCGCCCATTGCGGCGAGGTCATCCAGGGTGATCACCCAGTCGCCGTCACCAGTCCCGTCGAAGATCACCACCTTGGCGAGGTTGGGTAAGTCGCTGCGGCGCTCGGTGAGCTTGTCCAGCTGCTTGTCGTCCTCGGCGAAGACAATCTTCGAGTCGGAGTCGGCGAGGATGTAGGCGGTGTCCTCGGCGTTGGTGCTGGGATAGACGGTGGTGGTTGCCGCGCCGGCGCACATGATCGCCAGGTCAGCCGCGATCCACTCGAATCGGGTGGTCGACGCGATGCCGATCCGATCCTCGGGCGCGACGCCCAGCGCCAGCAGGCCGGCTGCCAGGGTTTCCACCCGCTCGGCGGCCTGTTTCCAGGTGACCGAAACCCACTTGCCGCCCTCCGGGTAGCGGAACGCTTCCCGGTCTGGCGATGCCTCGACGCGGTTCAAGAACAGCAGCGCCAGATTCGGCGCTTGGGTTCCGGTCGGGCTAAGACTCGTCTGGCTCATCGAACTTCCTTTGTGCTCAGCAACGCCCGCAGCATCTGTTGCGTGGCGACCCGCTGCGCCCGGCTGCGCCGCGCTTGCGATCGCCATGTACCGATCTTGCTGGGAAGGCGCATCCTTAGATGGCCAAAACGTGAATTTGCCCGCCGACAGGTCTCACGCCTCGTCGGCCTCGGCGATTCCGGCGGTTTTGGCCAACCAGTTCGGTGCGAGCACCGATAGGCCGGTCGCAGCTGCGGTGGCGCCGGCCACTCCGGTCCAGGCGACCGGTCCGAGCGGCGTGCAGCCGAAGAAGTGGCTGACGCCGGGAGTCTGGACGATCGCGACCAAAACTACGGAGCTGCCCAGCGCGGTCGCCACCACCAGCGGGCTGTGCCGCCGGGCCAGCAACGTTTGGGCCAGCTGCGTCGTCACCAGAGCGGTCAATCCCATTGTTGCCGTGCGTCTTTCGGTGCCCGGAGTCCACCGCCCGATGGCCCATGCCGCGGTTGCACCGGCGGCTGTGACGGCGCCGCGGGTGACGATCTGCCGCATCAGCGGGGCGTCCAATGAAGGTGTCGGCGCGGTGAGCACCGATCGTTGATAGGCCCGCCGGGCCTCGTCGGCCTCTTCCTCGGTGTCGTATTCGTCGGCCTCAGGTTCATCGAACTGCGGGGTGACGGCGACCGCGAGCGCGGGGAACATGTCGGTCAGCAAGTTCACCAGCAGCAGTTGACGAGTTCCCACCGGCGCCCGGCCGCTGCCGAATGCCGTACCGATGATCGTGAACAGCACCTCGCCGACGTTGCCGCCGACCAGGATCGTCACCGCGTCGCGGACACCGGCCCACATCCCCCGGCCCTCGACC
>NZ_JBAUZA010000096.1:0-5711 GCF_049585075.1 Mycobacterium sp. | reverse complement strand
GGATTTGGGCAACGTGATGGCGACCGTGGTGCCGCGGTGGAGTTCGCTGGCGATGCGCAGACTGCCGTGCTGAAGTTCCACCAGCCCGCGTACCAGCGACAGCCCGATCCCGGTTCCTTCCACGCTGCGGCCCAGCGCAGTGTCGGCACGAAAGAAGCGTTGGCCCAGCTGTTTCAGGTCCGCCTGCGCTATCCCGACTCCGGTATCGCGGACGCTGACCAAGCACTGGTCGTTGCCCGCTTGGACCGTGACAGTGATCGAGCCGCTCAGCGTGTATTTCACCGCGTTGGACAGCAGGTTGAGCACGATGGTTTCCCACATGTCCCGGTCGACATCGGCAAGTGCTCGGCGGCAGTCGAGCACAAGTTCAAGTCCGGCTCGCTCGCACAGGTCGGTGAACGACGACGCGATCTCCAACGTCAGCGCCCCGACATCGGTGCACACCAATTTCGTTGTGGCGCGGCCCGCTTCGATACGGGAGAACTGCAGCAGCGAGTCGACCAGGCGCAACAGCCGCCCCGCGTTACGCCGGGCCGTTTGCAGCCGCTCGGCGAGAACCGTGGACGAATCGACATCGGCCAGCGCATCTTCGAGCGGCCCCAGCAGCAGGGTCAGCGGCGTGCGGAATTCGTGGCTGACATTGGTCAAAAACGCCGTCTTGGCGCGGTCCAGTTCGGCCAGCGCATCGGCGCGCTGCCGCTGCTGCTCATGGGAGACCACCGACGCCAGCGCCGAGGAAAGTTGATCGGCGAGCAACTGACAAAAGCCGCGGTATTGCGCATCCAGCGGGCAGCGCGGATTCGTCCCGACGACCAGAGCCCCCGCGATCGCGTTGTCGCCCATAGGCAGGACCAAGGCCTGGTCCGGGCAGTCGGCGCCCAACGCCTCGTCGAGACCGCGAATGACCGACGCCACGTTATCGATGATTCGCACTTGCGCCCGCGATCGCGCTGTCGGCTGCCAGTCGGTGAGCTTTCCCAGCGTGGGCGGCAGCAGCGGTAGCACCGACGGTGTTGCTCCGCGGAGGGTGATTTCGGCCGCGTCCGCGCCGCTGACGTAGGCCGCGACGAACGGTGCGTCGGGCTGGCCGGCGCACACCGAAACCGCTGCGCTCACCGCGTCGTCGACGGTGCGGGTTTCCATCGTCGCCGAGGCCACCGCGTTGAGTAGATGCAGCCGTCGCTCGCTGATCACCCGCTCGGTGGTTTCCCAGGATGGGCAGAAAATCCCGCAGATCTGACCGTTTCCTCCGACTAGTGGGCTGTAGGTGAAGGTGAAGTAGCGTTCCCGACGTCGGCCGCCGGTCATCATCGGCAGCATCAAGTCGTGCGACCAGGTCGCCTCGCCGGTGGCGATGACGCTGGCCAGCATCGGGCTGATCGGCTCCCAGATGTCCCACCACACAAAACGGCCCCGCCGGCCCAGCGCCGCCGGGTGCTTGTCACCGAGGATCTGGATGTAGGCGTCGTTGTACATCACGAACAAGTCGTCAGCGCCCAACCACAATACGATCGGGAATCGCGAGGTCAACACCACCGCGACAGCGGACCGCAGTTCGGCCGGCCACCCTACCGGCGACCCCAATGGGTGTGCGGTCCAATCGAATTCAGCGAACAGCTGGCCCATCTCGCCGCCCAGCGCGACGGCCTTGGCAAGGTCGGGTGGCAGCTCCTGCGGCTCGCGTCTCCAGTCGCTTCGGTACCCGCTCACTGCCCCAGCTCACGGCCTCTCAGCGCATCGGCCAGCGTGGGGTAGAGCTCGAGCACGCTGTCCAAGTTCGTCACCTCGATCGGACGAACCACCAGTCCATTGTCGGCAACCAGCCGGACCGACGTCCCGGCCGCCAGCCCTCGTCTATGGCAGTCGAGCACGGCGTTGAGTCCGGCGCTGCCGAAATAGGTGACGGACTGCAAATCGATGATGAGCAGACGAGAAGGTTGGGTTCCGGCCTGGTGCAGCGCAGCATGCAGCTGCGCGGTGAGGTCGCCGCCCGTGCTGGAATCCACCTCGCCCTTGGCCTGCACCACGACAGCATCCGGCCGTACCTCACAGTCGACCGTCAACAAATCCATCGCGTTCCGCCCTCGATTTTGTCGAGCCTAACGGGCGAGGAGATCATGCGTCGGGTTCGCCGGGAATGCGCTCATGCACGGTCAACAACAGGTGGTCGAAGGCGCTTTGCACCTCCGCCGACGGCGGTGGCAGGGTGGCGATTTCGTCGAGGAGCTGTTTGGCCAGCGCGCGCAATTTGGTGTTGGTTTCCTGCGACCGCCAGCGCAGCACACCGAAGGCTTGCTCCGCACTGACCCGGTAAATGGCCATCAGGGCACCCTTGACCTGCTCGATCACCGCTCGGGCCTCGAACAGGTCCGGGAGCGCTTCGTCGAGGACCACCTGGCGGGTTTCGTCGATGGTGGCGGTCAGGTCGATGTAATAGCCGGCGGTTCCCACCACCGCGCCAGTCTCGTCGGCCATCCGATCGGCCACCACGATCGCATCGTGCACGTTGCCGGCGGTGTCGATAAAGCGGTGCCGGCTGGAAAACGAGCTCTTGGAATCCAGTGCCCGATCAAGCAGGTCCTGAACATGTCTGCGGTCTTCTGGATGTTTGTGCGACAGCAGCAGTTCCGTCGTCGGCACCACCGAGCCGGGTTCATAGCCGTGCATCAGCGCTACCTCGTCGGACCATTCCCAACGCTGGCCGACAAACCAGAACCGGAAGGCGCCCACGCTGACGGCGTCGGCGTCGATGCTCGTTGCAAGAGTTGCTTGAGCTTCAGGGGCCTCGCGCACGTTAACGATCATTCCACCGTTTACCGACCGCGCGCACTGGTTAGACCGGATGCGCAGACGTTCTGTCGTCGCCTCTCCCGCTGCGCTAGCGTAGTCAGCACGGCGACGATGCGGACCGTGCAACGGTCCGAGGAGGAGCCGGGCAATCAAGCACAGCACGAGACAACGCGGGAGCGCACGCCCGGTGCGCTGAGAGGACGGCTCGGGGCCGTCGACCGTACGAACCTGATCGGGTAATGCCGACGTAGGGAGGATAAAAAATGACCGTAACCGTCGAACCATCGGTGACCACCGGACCCATCGCCGGCAGCAGCAAGGCCTACCGCGACCTCGACGCGGTGCCCGGCGCCAAGGTGCCGTTTCGGCGAGTGAATCTGTCGAACGGACAGCACTTCGACCTTTATGACACCTCCGGCCCCTACACCGACCCCGACGCGGTGATCGACGTGACGGCCGGGCTGCCGCCACGCCCGGGCGTGCTGCGCGACCGCGGCACCCAGCTGCAGCGAGCCCGCGCCGGTGAGATCACCGCCGAGATGGCGTTCATCGCCGCCCGCGAAGACATGCCCGCCGAGCTGGTTCGCGACGAGGTTGCCCGCGGCCGGGCGGTGATCCCTGCCAACCACAACCATCCCGAGAGCGAGCCGATGATCATCGGCAAGGCGTTCGCGGTCAAGGTCAACGCCAACATCGGCAACTCCGCGGTGACGTCGTCGATCGCCGAGGAGGTCGACAAGATGGTCTGGGCCACCCGCTGGGGGGCCGACACGATCATGGATTTGTCCACCGGCAAGGACATTCATGCCACCCGCGAGTGGATTCTGCGCAACTCACCGGTGCCGGTCGGCACCGTGCCGATCTACCAGGCCCTGGAAAAGGTCAAAGGCGATCCGACCGAATTGACCTGGGAGGTCTACCGCGAGACCGTGATCGAACAGTGCGAGCAGGGTGTGGACTACATGACCGTGCACGCCGGGGTGCTGCTGCGCTATGTGCCGCTGACCGCCAAGCGGGTCACCGGAATCGTGTCCCGCGGCGGGTCCATCATGGCCGCGTGGTGCCTGGCGCATCACCAGGAGTCGTTCCTGTACACCAACTTTGACGAGCTCTGCGACATCTTCGCCCGCTACGACGTGACGTTCTCGCTGGGCGACGGGCTGCGGCCCGGATCGATCGCCGACGCCAATGACGCCGCGCAGTTCGCCGAGTTGCGCACTTTGGGTGAGCTCACGAAGATCGCGAAAGCCCATGGCGCGCAAGTGATGATCGAAGGCCCAGGGCATATCCCGATGCACAAGATCGTCGAGAACGTTCGGCTGGAAGAGGAGCTGTGCGAGGAGGCCCCGTTCTACACCCTCGGCCCGCTGGCCACTGACATTGCTCCGGCCTATGACCACATCACCTCGGCGATCGGCGCGGCTATCATCGCCCAGGCCGGTACCGCGATGCTGTGCTACGTCACGCCCAAGGAGCACCTCGGGCTGCCGGATCGCAAGGACGTCAAGGACGGCGTGATCGCCTACAAGATCGCCGCGCACGCAGCGGATTTGGCTAAGGGTCATCCGCGTGCGCAGGAACGTGACGACGCGCTGTCGACGGCGCGGTTCGAGTTCCGCTGGCACGACCAGTTCGCGTTGTCCCTGGACCCCGACACCGCGCGGGAATACCACGACGAGACGCTGCCCGCGGAACCGGCCAAGACCGCACACTTCTGCTCAATGTGCGGGCCAAAGTTCTGCTCGATGCGAATTACCCAGGACGTCCGCGACTACGCCGCCGAGCACGGGCTCGACAGCGAGGAAGCCATCGAGGCCGCTTTGCAGCAAGGTATGGCGGAGAAGTCGGTTGAGTTCGCCGAGCACGGCAATCGGGTGTACCTGCCGATTGCCCAGTGACCTATCTGCCGCTGGCGCCGCTCGGTAGCACGCCGCTGCGGGTGCTTGCGATCGCCGGATCGGACTCCGGTGGCGGCGCCGGTATCCAAGCAGACATCCGCACCTGCACTCTGTTAGGGGTGCACGCGTTGTGCGCGGTGACAGCGGTCACCGTGCAGAATTCGGTGGGTGTCAGGGGTTTTCACAAAGTCCCCGGCAATGTCATCGCCGCACAGATCGAGGTGGTATGCCGCGACATCGGGCTGCAGGCCGCCAAGACCGGCATGCTGGCGTCGACCGAGATCATCGCCGCGGTCGCCGATAGTTGGCGCGAACACGGCGCCGACGCACCGCTGGTGGTCGATCCGGTCTGCGCGTCGATGCACGGCGATCCGTTGCTCGACCGCAGCGGATTGGATTCCCTTCGCGCCGAACTGTTTCCGTTGGCCACATTGGTGACACCGAATCTGCACGAGGTGCGGCTACTGGTCGACATCGACGTTGTCGACCCGACATCCCAGGCCGACGCGGCCCGCGCGCTGCACACCTTGGGGCCGAAGTGGGCGCTGGTGAAGGGCGGCCACCTGCAGGGGTCGGCCAGCAGCACCGATCTGTTGTTCGACGGCACCGACTTTCACGAGTTCGAGTCGCCGCGAGTGGACACCACTCACGACCACGGCGCTGGCGACACGCTGGCGGCAGCGACCGCATGCGCTCTGGCCCACGGTTATACCGTGCCGGACGCGGTCGCGTTCGCCAAGGATTGGGTGACCGAGTGCCTGCGTGCCTCCTATCCGCTCGGGCACGGCCACGGCCCGGTGTCCCCACTGTTCAGGCTGTCATGACGCTGGAGCAGATCGCCGGCATCGCTCACGAACCCGGCGGTGACCCACCCGGTGGCCCAAAAGGCATCGTGGTGTTGACGCACGGCGCTGGTGGCAGCAGGGAATCCGCACTGCTGCAACGACTTTGCGACGAGTGGGCCCGACGCGGCTGGCTGGCGGTCCGTTACAACCTGCCCTACCGCCGGCGACGGCCCAAGGG
>NZ_JBAUZA010000095.1:0-3150 GCF_049585075.1 Mycobacterium sp. | reverse complement strand
CACCGGAACGTTCCTGGTCGCCAAGGCCGCTCTGGGCAGAATGATCGACCAACCGCGGGTGGAGGGGGAGCGGGGCTCGATCGTGACGCTGGCAAGCATCGAGGGTTTGGAAGGCACGGCGGGCGGCAGCGCCTACAACGCCTCCAAGGGCGGCGTCGTGCTGCTCACCAAGAACATCGCGCTCGACTACGGCCCGAGCGGTATCCGGGCAAACGCGATTTGCCCCGGCTTCATCGAAACGCCCATGACCGGTAACGTTTTCGGCTTGCCGGGAATGGAAGGCCCGAAGGCCTCGATCACCGAGGAGCACGCGCTGCAGCGGATGGGCCTGCCGGAAGAGATCGCCGCCACGGCGGCCTTCTTGGTATCGCCCGACGGGTCCTTCATCAGCGGTCAGGCCATCGCCGTCGACGGTGGCTACACGGCCGGCCGCGATCACGGTGTGGTTCAACTCTTCGGCCTGCCGAAGTGAACTAGGTCCGCGGCCACGGTTTGGTGAACCCGAGCGTCGGGTAGCCGACACTCGGCGCGCACAACAGCCCAGCGCGCCGAAACCCCACGAATTTCGGGAGGAAACCATGGCTGATGCTGCGGTAAACACACCCACCGATGTCATTCAGTTTCTCGTTGGCCAGCACGAGCAGATCAAGTCGTTGTTTGCCGAAACGCTTGCCGCTTCCGGCAAGAAGCGGGAGCAGGCCTTCGTCGCGCTGCGCCGGTTGCTCGCCGTGCATGAAACAGCCGAAGAGGAGATCGTCCACCCGCGGGCGCAGCGAAAGATTCCTAACGGCGACAAGATAATTGATGCGCGGTTAGAAGAGGAGCACGAAGCCAAGACGGTGCTGTCCGAATTGGAGAAGCTCGACGTCGACGACGATTCGTTCACCGACGCACTGACCAAGCTTCGCGACGCGGTTGTTCAGCACGCCGAGCAGGAGGAGAAGCAGGAGTTCGCCAAGCTCGAGCAGGAATTGGGCAGGGACGAACTCGAGCACATGGGCCGCGCCGCCAAGCTCGCCGAAGCAATCGCGCCCACCAGGCCGCACGCCGGGGTGGAATCGCAGGTGGCCAACCTGCTCGCCGGACCGTTCGCGGCGATGATGGACCGGGCGCGCGACACCATCATGGGTAAAGGCTGACCTGAGCCAGGCGCACACCCATGAGCCCGACCAAGGCACCCGGAGCAGAACAGTTCCTGCCCGAAGACCGTACATTGGATTCGCTGGCCGCCGCGGCGAGTTGCTGTCGCGGTTGTACGTTGTACGAGAACGCCTCGCAGACCGTGTTCGGGCACGGTCACCCCGATGCTCCGATCATGCTGGTCGGTGAGCAGCCCGGCGACCGCGAGGACGTCGAGGGCCTGCCATTTGTCGGCCCGGCGGGGCGGCTGCTCGCGCGTGCGCTCGACGACGCTGGCATCGATCCGGAACTGACGTATCAAACCAACGCCGTCAAGCATTTCAAGTTCACCCGCAAAGGCGGCAAACGCCGGATACACCAAAAGCCGAACCGAACCGAGGTCGTCGCGTGCCGGCCATGGCTGATCTCCGAGATCGAGACGCTGGAACCGCAGGTGATTGTCCTGCTTGGCGCTACCGCCGCTCAGTCGTTGCTGGGCAGCGCTTTTCGAGTATCTGCGCATCGCGGTGAGCTCTTGCAGCTGCCCCCAGAGGCGCAAGTGCAACTGGACCCCGAGCCGCGGCTGGCGGCCACCTTGCATCCGTCAGCCGTGCTACGCGATCGGACTGACCGCGAGCAGGCATACAAGTCGTTGGTCGACGACTTGCGCAGTGCGCGTGGCGGACTTAGGCGGTAGCCGCTACGGCGCGTCATGGTCTTCGGGGTGGTGGGATCCATTCGGTGAACCGCCGCCGACAAACTATCTGCCATCGAGCCGCCGGATGCGGTGAGCGACCGAGGCTTGCATCACTTCTTACAAACTAGTAAGTTAGAAAGCGTGACTTCAATATCTAGTGGCGCGATGGCCCAACCTGCTGCGATCGGAGATTTTTGTCAACGCTGGGCGAAAGCCTGGAACGATCATGACGGCGATGCTGTCGCCGCGTTGTGCGCAGAGGAATTGGTGTACGACGAGCCGGCGCTCGGCGACACGGTTCACGGCCGCGACGCCATCCGAAACTTTGTAGAAGCGATGGGCGTGGCGTTTCCTGACCATAAATTCTTCCTGGAGGGCCTATACGCCGACGTAAGCCGCCCTGCGGTGCTGGTTGCCTGGCGGTTCAGTGGCACGCACGCACCGACCCGTCGGAAGCTCGAATTCCATGGCGACGATCGCTTAGAGCTTCGCGAGGACGGTCTGATCAGCGCCTATCGCTGTCTGTATGACAATGATCTGGTGCTGCGCCAGCTTGGAAAAAATCGGCCACGATGACCGCCGACGCCGCAGTGTCAGCACGTGAGCGAAAGCCAGCATCGGTGCGGCGTGCCGAGATTCTTGATGCGGCGGCGGTCGAGTTCGCCGAAACGGGGCTGGCTGGAACACGGTTGGAGGCGATCGCCGCTCGCGCTGACATTTCGCATCCGCGCATTGTGCAGATGTTCGGCTCGAAGCAAGCGCTTTTTCTTGCCGCCGTCGACGCGGCGTTCGATCGCATTGCCGCCGCGTTCAGGGCAGCGGCCACCAGCTCAAGCGCCAGCGACGGTGCGACACCGCTCATCGTGCTAGGCGATGCTTATCGGCGTCTGCTGCAGCGCGACCGAACTGTCGCGCTGATGATGCTCCAAAGCTACGCAGCGGCCGGAAATGAAGCTGTGCGCGAGGCAGTCGCCCGCCGTCACCTCGCACTGCAACGTGCAGTCACCGACCTCACCGGCGCAGACGAGCTCGAGGTGCGAACCTTCTTTGCGACCGGCCTTTTAGTCACGATCTCCACGGCACTCAGATTGCCTGGTAAGCGAACCGATGCCGCTTGGGGCGCATGGCTTTTAGAGCAGATCGCTCACGGTGGATAAATGACCATGGGTCAGGGATGCCCGTCGTCGTCGTCTTGGCGGAGCAGTTTTTCGGGGTGGTGGTAGGTGTTGACGCGGGGTTGGCCGTGGTCGAGGTGGGGTGGTGGGATCCATTCGGTGTCGCCGTTTTTGAGCTTGCGGGTGGTCCACCCTTGTTCGGTGATGGTGTGTTGTGGG
>NZ_JBAUZA010000094.1:0-6874 GCF_049585075.1 Mycobacterium sp. | reverse complement strand
TGACCGGACACCAGCGTGCCGCTGACCCCGCCGCGCACCGCGACCGGCAGCCCGCCGACCGCGGCGGCCACCACCGGTGTCCCGCAGGCCTGCGCTTCGAGGGCGACCAGACCGAAGGACTCCGAATAGCTGGGCACCGCCACCAGGTCGACGGCCTGGAACAGCCGGGCCAGGTCGTCCCGCGACTGCGGGGGCAGGAACGTCACCCGCGCAGTGATACCCAGTTCGTCGGCCAGGCGAACAAGCCCGTCCGGCGTCGCCTGCCCGCTGCCAGACGGCCCGCCGGCAACAACGATGTGCACCCGCGGCAGTTTGGCTGCCGCGCGCAGCAACACGTCGGGCCCTTTCAGCGGTTGAATGCGCCCGACGAACGCCACCACGTCGGCGTCCGGCGGCAACCCCAAGGCGGCCCTGGCGGCGCTGCGGTCGCCGGGACGGAACACGTCTAGGTCGACGCCGGGGTGGGCGACGTCGATCCGGGCCGGGTCGGCGTGGTGCAGCGAAACCAGTTGTCCGGCTTCGTCTTCGGTGTTGGCGATCAACCGGTCGGCTTCGTCGACCACCTGCTGCTCGCCAACTGTGCGTAGCGGCGGCTCAGGTGTATCACCGTCGGCCAGCGCCGCGTTCTTGACCGCGGCAAGCGTGTGCGCGGTGTGCACCAGCGGGACCGACCAGCGGTCGCGAGCCAGCCAGCCAACCTGACCGGACAGCCAATAGTGCGAATGCACGATGTCGTAATAGCCAGGCTCGTGGGCCGCTTCGGCGCGCAGTACGCCGGCAGCGAACGCACACAGTTGAGTGGGCAGGTCGTACTTGTCCAGGCCTTCGAAGGGCCCGGCGACCACATTGCGCACCAACACACCGGGTGCCACCCGCACGATCGGCGGATCCGTGGACGCGGTGGCGCGGGTGAAGATCTCCACCTCCACGCCCCGGCGAGCGAGATGGAGCGCGCTCTGCAGCACGTAGACGTTCATCCCGCCGGCGTCCCCGATACCCGGCTGGGCCAGCGGCGATGTGTGCACCGCCAGTACCGCAACGCGACGTGGATCGGTCAGCTCGGAGGTGTCCAGCTGAGACCGGCTCGGCTTGGAGATTTCAGTGTGGCCCACCCCGTCATCTTTGCAGGACCGCTTCGGTGCGATCCGAAGACGCAGGTCAGGCCGACGTCTCGGTGACAGCTTCCAGGTCGACTACCGGCGGCCGGGCGCGGCGCATGGCAGCCAGCGGATCGGCATACAGCCCGGCCAGCGACACGATGCCGGCCCCGGCCTCTTGCACCCGGTTGCCGAACGCGGTGACCCGAATATCACGCCCCGGCAACACCGAACGAGCCGCGAACGCCGCCTCCACGTGCTCCATGCCTTCCGGATATTCGGTGAATGCCTGCCCGCCGACCACCAGGTCGTCTGGGTTGAGCAGATCGCGCAGCAAGGCCACCGCCTCACCGAGCACCCTGGCCCGCTCGGCAAGCAGATCTTTGGCTTGCTGATTGCCCTGTCGCGCCGCACGCAGCAGCTCGGTGATGGCCGACGGGGACCCGTCGTTCCGGGCCGCCACGATGCGCATCCGGCGCGCCGCGGCGAGCACCGCCTCGTCGCTGACGGTGGATTCCAACAGCCCAGAACCGCCGAGCAGCTCCGATTGTGCGGGCAGGTGGGCGATGGTGCCGGGCCCGCTGCCCGGACTGTGCACCCGTCCGCCGATCGATAGCGCGTAGCCCACGGTCTCGCGCGCATAGATGTACAGGCTGGTGGTCGCGTTCGGTCCGAACCGCCGCATGCCAAGCAGCAGTTCGGCCGCGGCCATCGCGTCGACGTGGGACGCCACCGAGACCGGCAGACCCAGCGCCTCGGCAAATACCGTTCCGACCGGTGCGTCCCGCCAGCCCAGCCGGGCATGGTCGACGTGCCCGCTGGCGCCATCTACCGTCCCACCGATTGCCACCCCGACCCACAGGGCGCGGCGTCGGTGCCACCGCCTCAGGTACCGCCGGGCGCCGTCGGCCAGCGAGGCCAACGCCGGCCCCTGCGCGCTGCGGGGTGTCGGGGTCTCGACGACGTCCAGGGTCCGGCCGAACAGATCGGTGGCCACGATGCTGGTGGTTCGTGCCCCGATGTGGATGCCCAGCGTCAGGTACGGCTCGTGGTTGACCTCGACCGGAACTCGGGGACGCCCGATGGCACCGGAAACCGCCAAGTCGGCACGTTCCCGCAGAATGTCGGCGTCCAATAGGGCGGTGACCTGGCGGTTTACCGTCGCAATCGACAGCGACGTGGCTTTGGCGATGACGTCGCGACCAATGGGTCCGCGCAGCCGCACGGCCCGAAAGACCGATGCTGCGGCAGCGTCGGACACCTGCAGCGACGGCGCCACTACGCGGTGAGCTGACCGGCGTCGTGGCGCCGCGGAATGACTATGAGGAGAGGTAAAAGTGGTTGAGCGCACGTTGGTTGTCCTTGTCCGAGTTCCGATGGCGGGTCCTGGACCGCACCATCACGAGCGCTTCGGTTCGCTCAGGCGCGGCTAGCTGCGCGGCAACAACACGCACAGTCCGCGAACAGACACGCGGATGTGTAGCCGAACAAGGAACTGATGTACACACGAGGAACTTAGCACGCTTATTAGAGTTGTTCAGATGAAAGCCGATGACCGACGGGTCGCAGTGATTACCGGTGCTAGCGCCGGGATCGGCGAGGCGACCGCGAAAACCCTTGCTGCCCAAGGTTTTCACGTGGTAGCGGTCGCGCGCCGCGCCGACCGGATCAATGCGCTGGCCGCCGAAGTCGGTGGAACCGCAATTGTGGCCGACGTCACTGATGGCGCGGCGGTCGACGGGTTGGCCGCTCAGCTAACCCGAGTCGATGTGCTGGTCAACAACGCCGGCGGCGCCAAGGGTCTAGAGCCCGTGGCCGATGCCGACGAGGAGCACTGGCGGTGGATGTGGGAGACCAACGTGCTGGGCACGCTGCGCGTCACCCGTGCGCTGCTGCCCAAATTGATCGACTCCGGCAACGGCCTGATCGTCACCGTCACCTCGGTTGCAGCCATGGAGGTTTACGACGGCGGTGCCGGCTACACCGCGGCCAAACACGCCCAGGGCGCGCTGCACCGCACGCTGCGCGGCGAGCTGTTGGGAAAACCGGTGCGGCTCACCGAGATTGCCCCGGGAGCGGTCGAAACCGAGTTCTCCCTGGTCCGTTTCGGCGGTGATCTGCAGCGCGCCGACGCCGTCTACGAGGGCATGACCCCGCTGGTAGCCGCCGACATTGCCGAGGTAATCGGGTTTGTGGCCTCCCGGCCGTCGCACGTCAACCTCGACCAGATCGTCATCCGGCCGCGCGATCAGGCCACCGCTAGCCGCCGGGTCGGCCGGTAGTCGTCGTCGGGGTGCCCGACAGCGTCGGCGCATCGCGCGGAGTGGCCGGGGCGCTGCGCGGTATCGACACCGGCGACGGCTTGGCCCCGCTGGCCGGCGGGAGCGCCGACATCCCCACCCAGGTGTCCCAGTCGATGGCCCAGTCCCAGATGTCGCCGTCGGAGTAGGACAGTTCGATCGAGCTGCCGGTCACCTCGACCGGGTCGCCGTAGATCGCGCTGCTGAAGTACTGCTGGGCGTCGGACGTCGACAGGTTGATGCAGCCGTTGGTGACGTTGGTATTGCCCTGCGCGCCAGAGCTGGCCGGGTTGGCGTGGATGAACTCGCCGTTGTTGGAAATCCGCACCGCCCACCGCTCGTGGATGTTGCTGTAGCCGGCGGCCGGGTTGGACATGTAGAAGTCGGCGTACTTCTCACTGACGACGTGGATGCCGTTGCGGGTGACGTTGCGGGGTTTGTCGGCTTCGCCGTAGCTGCACGGGAAGTCCATGATGACGCCCTCGTCCCGGATCACTTGGATGCGGTGTGAGGACACTTCGGCTTTGACCACTTGGCGGCGACCGATCTCGAAGTTCAGGTTGAAGTCCTGTTTGCCGTAGGCGTCGTCACCGAACGCCAGCCCGTAGAGCTTGGCGTCGACACTGACCTTGGTGCCGGCCGGGTAGTACTCGCGGGTGCGCCAGTGGACTCGCGAGCCGCCGACCTCGTCGGGCAGCCACGCCCAGCTGCCCTCGACGGCCGGCTGGGTGGTGACCTTCAGCGCCCGCTCGACGCCGGCCTTGTCGGCGATGGGCGCGTCGAACTGGATGATGATCGGCGCCGCGACGCCGACGGTCTGTCCATCGTTGAGCTGGAACCCGCCGTCGATCACCTTGGTGGGGGCCACCGTGGTGAGCTTGCCCTGCACCGAGATGGCCTTGCCGTCGTGGCCGACCGCCGATCCGTTCCAGGTGTAGGTCGCGTCGTAGCCGAGCGGTTCGGTGATCGTGTAGATGGTGCGGTCCCGGTTCAGGGCGCCGTTGATCACCTTGCCGGACGAGTTGGTCAACGCGACGTGCTGGAACCAGCCGTCGCGTACCTCGACGCTGATCGGGGCGGTCGGGACCACGTTGGTGGCCTTGTCGGCCGGCCGATACATCAGGCTGGCCTGGGCCGGCGGCTTGGCCTGCTCCGGTTGTTTGCTCGACCCGCTGACGCAGGCGGCCAACACGTTAGGCGCGAAGATGCCGACCGCCAAGGTCGTCAAGGCCCGGCGCCGGTTGACCGGCGAGAGACCGCGCTCAGTGTTCACGACAACAAGATACCGGCGAAAATGACCCTCTTCGCGCCCACGCGATCTACATGGAGCAGCCGACCAGCACCGGCTCGGGTGTGAGTGTGACGCCAAACACATCGCGGACTCCGTCGCGCACCGTGCGCGCCAGCGCCACCACGTCGGCGGCGGCGGCTTCGCCGCGATTAGTCAAAGCAAGCGCATGCTTGGTGGACAGTCGGCAACGCGCGGTTGAGACGTCCGGATAGCCCTTGCCGAAGCCGGCGTGCTCGACGAGCCAGCCGGCGGCGAGTTTGACGCCATCGGGTGCCGGATAGTGCGGGACCGGCTGGTCGGTACTGCTGGCCAGCTTCTGGTAAAACTCCGGTGGGACAACCGGATTGGTGAAGAACGAGCCCACGCTCCAGGTGTCGTGGTCGGCGGGGTCGAGCACCATGCCCTTCCGGGTACGCAACGCCAGCACGGCCTCCCGAACCGCCGCGGGATCCGTGCGCTCGCCGGTCGTCGCGTTCAGCGCTGCGACCAGTTCGCCGTAGCGCAACGGCGCGCTGCGGCCCGAGGGGTCCAGCGTGAACTCCACCTCCAAAACGATGGCCGCGTCGGAGTGTTTGAGCACGCTGGTGCGATACCCGAATCCGAGTTCGCTGGGCGACGCCCAGCGCACCTCGCCGCTGCGGCGGTCCAGCAACCGAATCCGGGTCAGGGTGTCGGCGACCTCGACGCCATAAGCGCCGACGTTCTGCACCGGGGTGGCCCCCGCCGAGCCGGGAATGCCCGACAGACACTCCAGCCCGCCCAGGCCCGCGGCGATCGCCGCGACAACCACGTCGTCCCACACTGCCCCGGCCTCGGCCCGCACGATGCTGCCGTCGACGCTGATGTTGGCGGCGGCCAACCGCACCACGGTCAGGTCAGTCAGCGTCTCGGCGATGACCACATTCGAGCCCCCGGCCAACACCAGCAGCGGCCGGCAACCCTCGCCGTCGAGCTGGCGCAGCGTGGCAACCACTTGCTCGGTGCTGGTGGCCGTGATGACGCGCGGCGCGACCGGACCGACGCGCAATGTGGTCAGCGGTGCCAGCGGCATCGCTTCGTCGACGCGCGCGCCCGCGAAAGGTGTTCCCACACCACCTCTTTTCATGGGCCTTCACGGTAGCCTGACCTGCTATGCCGCGTTCGTTCGACATGTCCACCGACTATGCGGTCAGCGTCGAAAAGGTTTTGCAGGCCTTCGGCGAAGAGGAGTACTGGCTGGCTCGGCTCGCCGATTCGGGCGCCGACGACACCACGCTGAATTCGATGGAGGTCGGCGGTCCATCCGGAGATGACGGCAGCATCGATGTGATCACCACGCAGGTGCTGCGCAGCGACCGGCTGCCGGGCGTGATCACCCAGTTCCACCGCGGCGATCTGCGCATCCGTCGCGAGGAGAGATGGGAGCCGGTCATCGACGGTTCCGCGACCGCGACCGTGACCGGGTCGATCCTGGACGCGCCGGCGTCGTTGACCGGCACCGCGGTGCTGGAGCCGGTGCCGGAATCGGGCGGCGCCCGAATGAAGCTGCGGGCCACCGTCGAGGTGCGCATTCCGCTGGTCGGCGGCAAGTTGGAGAACTTCATCGGCAACCAACTGGTCGAGTTGCTGATCGCCGAGCAGCGTTTCACCACCACGTGGATCGGCGAAACCGCCTGATTGGTCAGGCGCCACCTTCGGCGGCCTTGATACCGCCCTTGAGCAGTTCACCGATCACCCTCTTCAGCACCGGCGACAGCAGCCAATCCGCGCGGGGGATCTTGGGTGTCGACCGCAGGTGCCAGCTGACCTCGGTCCCTGAGCCTGCTTCGCGCAGCTCGACCGTACCGACGTGATCCCGGACCGGCGCGCCAGAGAGCATCTTGTACGCGTAGCGGGTGGGTCGCTGGTAGTCGATGATCTCCTCGACGATCGGGGGCCCGACCGCCTCGATGCGTCTAACCGCGCCAACACCGTTCGGTGCGGGGTCTCCCTCACGATCCAGCGTGCTGCGACGTACCGCCCACACGTAGTCCGCGATTGCGCGGTGGTTGGTGAGGGCCTCGAACACTGTCTCGATCGGCGCCGTCGTGGTCTGCGTGAGAGTGAACTCGATCATGTCAAGGGATTCTGGCATCCGGTCGACCCGCCTCAGGCTTAGGGGCGACCCGCTGCGCCCGGCTTCGCCGCGCTTGCGATCGCCCCTAGGC
>NZ_JBAUZA010000093.1:0-6456 GCF_049585075.1 Mycobacterium sp. | reverse complement strand
ACACTGTCCGGCGCGGCGTGGTCGTCGGCCCTGGTCCCGTTAACGCTGGTGCTGCTCGCCAGCGCCGTCGCCGCGCTGGCCGTCCGCGGCTGGCCGCTGCGGATCCTCGCGATGCTGGTGGCCGTCGTCAGCCTGGCGACGGGTTACCTGGCGATCAGCACGCTGGTCACCGCGGACGTGGCGGTGCGGGCCGCGGACCTCGCGCACGCTCCGGTGCTGTGGTTGGTGGGCAGCCAGCGCCATTACCCCGGACCGGTGATCACCCTGGCCACCGCGGTGTGCACGCTTTTCGGTGCCGTGCTGTTGATGCGGGCGGCGGCTTCGGCCCGCGGTGCCGACACCAAATATGTGACGCCCGCGGCCCGCCGGTCGCGGGTGCAGGGCGACGAGAAGATCATCTCGGAGCGAATGATTTGGGATGCCCTCGACGAAGGCCATGACCCGACTGACGATCCGCGACACGAAACATGACAGCGAGGGTCGGTGACGAACCGCGCGCCGACGGTCGCTACCCTTCCAAGGACGCCATTGTTCTGCTGGCAGCCGTGGGCCAAAAGGGGAAAAGGACCGACATGAGTTCGGCAAGCGTGCTCGACTCCATCATCGAAGGAGTCCGCGCCGACGTTGCCGCTCGTGAGGCTGTCGTGAGCATGTCCGAGATCAAGGCGGCCGCAGAGGCGATGTCGGCGCCGTTGGACGTCTTAGCGGCGTTGCGCGAACCCGGTATCGGCGTCATCGCGGAGGTCAAGCGCGCCAGCCCGTCGGCGGGACAACTCGCGTCGATCTCCGACCCGGCCAAGTTGGCGCGCGCTTACGAAGACGGCGGCGCGCGAATCATCAGCGTGCTGACCGAACAGCGACGCTTCAATGGCTCGCTGGAGGATCTCGACGTGGTGCGCGCAGCGGTGTCGGTTCCGGTGCTGCGCAAAGACTTTGTGGTTGGGCCGTATCAGATCCACGAGGCCCGCGCTCATGGTGCCGACATGCTGCTGCTCATCGTCGCGGCGTTGGATCAGCCTGTGCTGGAGTCGATGTTGGAGCGCATCGAGTCGTTGGGCATGACCGCACTGGTCGAGGTGCACACCGAGGAGGAAGCCGACCGGGCGTTGAAGGCAGGAGCGCGTGTGATCGGCGTCAACGCCCGCGACTTGCGAACGCTGAGAGTGGACCGAGACTGCTTCGCGCGCATCGCGCCCGGGCTGCCCAGCGACGTGATCAGGATCGCCGAATCTGGGGTGCGTGGCACCGCCGACCTGCTGGCCTATGCCGGCGCTGGTGCCGACGCTGTCCTGGTTGGTGAGGGCCTCGTTACCAGCGGCGATCCCCGCGCAGCCGTCGCGGACCTGGTCACCGCGGGCAAACACCCCTCGTGTCCGAAACCGGCCCGCTAGGCATTCATAAAGGTTTGAACGCTATGCACCGCTTGCGCGTTGAGCCTTCGTGATGGCAGACATCTTGCGCCCGAAACTTCCGCCTTCCAGCGCGGCGATCGCCGAGCCCACTCACCACGACCCCGACTCCCGGGGTCATTTCGGCGTGTACGGCGGCCGGTATGTCGCCGAAGCGCTGATGGCGGTGATCGAGGATGTGACCGCCGCCTACGAAAAGGCGCGCACCGACCAGACTTACCTCGACGAGCTCGACAAGTTGCAGGTGCACTACACCGGCCGGCCGTCCCCGCTCTACGAGGCCGTTCGACTCAGCGCGCACGCCGGCGGGGCGCGGATATTCCTCAAACGAGAAGACTTGAACCACACCGGCTCTCACAAAATCAACAATGTGTTGGGTCAGGCCTTGCTCGCCCGGCAGATGGGCAAGACCCGGGTGATCGCTGAGACCGGTGCGGGCCAGCACGGGGTGGCCACTGCAACCGCCTGCGCGCTGCTCGGCTTGGACTGCGTCATCTACATGGGCGCCGTCGACACTGCGCGTCAGGCCCTCAATGTGGCGCGGATGAGACTGCTGGGCGCGGAGGTCGTTTCGGTCGAGTCGGGCTCGCAGACGCTCAAAGACGCGATCAATGAGGCGTTCCGCGACTGGGTCACCAACGCGGAGAACACCTACTACTGTTTCGGCACCGCCGCCGGGCCGCATCCCTTCCCGACGATGGTCCGTGACTTCCAGCGCGTCATCGGCCTTGAGACCCGTGTCCAGATTCAGGACCAGGCCGGGCGACTGCCCGACGCCGTCACCGCTTGCGTCGGCGGAGGGTCCAACGCCATCGGAATCTTCCACGCGTTCCTCGACGATCCCGCCGTTCGACTGGTCGGCTTCGAAGCTGCCGGCGACGGTGTTGAGACCGGCCGCCACGCCGCCACATTCACCGGCGGGTCCCCGGGTGCCTTCCAGGGATCCTTCTCTTTCCTGCTGCAGGACGAGGACGGGCAGACCATCGAATCGCATTCGATTTCGGCGGGCCTGGATTATCCGGGCGTGGGTCCCGAACACGCCTGGCTGCGAGACACCGGTCGCGCCGAATACCGGCCGATCACCGACAGCGAGGCGATGGATGCGTTTCGGTTGCTGTGCCGGACCGAAGGCATCATCCCTGCAATCGAATCGGCGCACGCGGTGGCCGGCGCCGTCAAATTGGGCGTCGAGATGGGCAGCGGGGCGGTCATAGTGGTGAACCTGTCCGGCCGCGGCGATAAAGATGTCGAGACCGCCGCGAAGTGGTTCGGCTTACTCTCGGACGGCGATGGCCGATAATGATCGTCGAGCAGAGCGAAACACACAATCTGACAGAGCTTTTCGGGTCATGTCGGCACGATCACCGCGCGGCGCTGATCGGCTACCTGCCGACCGGGTACCCCGATGTGCAGACGTCGATCGATGGAATGACAGCGTTGATCGAATCAGGGTGCGACCTCATCGAAGTCGGCGTGCCCTACTCGGACCCGGGTATGGACGGCCCCACCATCGCGACGGCGTCAGAGGTTGCGCTACGTGGGGGTGTACGCGTTCGGGATACCCTGACCGCCGTCGAGGCAATCACCGCATCCGGCGGCCGTGCCGTCGTGATGACCTACTGGAATCCAGTGTTGCGCTATGGGATTGAAGCTTTCGCGCGAGACCTCGCCGCGGCCGGCGGGCACGGATTGATTACGCCGGACCTGATCCCCGATGAGGCTGACGAGTGGTTGGCGGCGTCGGATCGCTACCAGTTAGACCGGATCTTCTTAGTTGCGCCGTCGTCGACGCCGCAGCGGTTGGCGGCGACTGTCCAGGCGTCGCGCGGATTCGTTTACGCGGCGTCGACCATGGGTGTCACCGGTGCCCGCGATGCGGTGTCGCAGGCGGCGCCTGAATTGGTGGGGCGGGTCAAGGCCGTTTCTGACATTCCTGTCGGTGTTGGCCTGGGCGTGCGATCGCGCGAACAGGCGGCTCAAATCGCGGGCTATGCCGACGGTGTCATCGTGGGTTCGGCACTGGTCACTGCGCTGACTGCGGGTATACCAACGTTAAGGGCGCTGACAGAGGAACTGGCCGCCGGTGTACGTCAAAGGATCTCCGACTTATGACGACGACTGTCATCGCCTATTTCCCCAGTCCGCCGCGCGGAGTGTGGCACCTCGGACCGGTGCCCATCCGCGCGTACGCGTTGTTCATCATCATCGGCATCGTCGCCGCGTTGCTGATCGGTGATCGACGCTGGGAGGCCCGCGGCGGCGAGCGCGGCGTGATTTATGACATCGCTTTGTGGGCAGTGCCATTCGGCCTTATCGGCGGGCGGCTCTACCACCTGGCAACTGATTGGCGGACGTATTTCGGTGAGGGTGGCGCGGGAGTCAGCGCAGCGCTGCGTATTTGGGACGGCGGCTTGGGCATCTGGGGTGCGGTTGCTTTGGGCGCAGTGGGTGCGTGGATCGCCTGCCGCCGGCGCGGCATTCCACTTCCCGCCTTCGGCGACGCGATAGCCCCCGGCATCGTTCTCGCGCAGGCGATCGGGCGGCTGGGGAACTACTTCAACCAGGAGCTCTTCGGCCGCGAGACCACGATGCCGTGGGGGCTGGAAATCTTCTATCGGCGTGACCCGGCGGGATTCGTCGATGTGCATTCGCTTGACGGGGCGTCGACCGGGCAGCTCGCGATGGTTGTGCAACCGACGTTCCTTTACGAATTGCTCTGGAATCTAGTGATATTCGCCGTTCTGATTTATCTGGATCGGCGTTTCACGATCGGGCATGGTCGGCTTTTCGCGCTTTATGTCGCCGGCTACTGCATCGGCCGTTTTGGCATCGAGCTGTTGCGTGACGACGCCGCCACCCATATCGCCGGAATCCGGATCAACTCCTTCACATCGATGTTCGTCTTCATCGGCGCGGTGGTGTATCTGATCCTGGCTCCCAAGGGCCGAGAGGATCCGGCGACGCTGAGTGCATCGGCCGCTGACCGACTGGTACCGGACTCGATGGACGAGGCCACAACCGAGTCGTCGAAGTCCGCGGACGTTGTCACCACCGCAATTGACGAGCCAGCTAGCGAGCCCGCAACCGTAGAGACGGCGGTCGACATAACCGCCGTGACGACCGGAGACAAGCCCGGCGCCGAGGCTGAAAGCGCCGAGGCTGAAGCGGTCGCCGTGGAGGAAGATGCCGCAGAGGTCGATGCCCTCGAGGCCGAGGTGACCGAAACGCCTGAGCCGGCCGCGGCTGACGAGTCGGACGACGTCGCGGCCGAAGCCGAAACGGAGAAGGCTGAGGAGGAGCCGTCCGCCGAGGCTGAAGCCGAGGCCGACGCCGCGGAGGCCGACGCCCCCGAGGCAGAGGTGACCGAAAGCTCCGAAGAGGACGCCGAGCCGGAGAAGCCCGAAGACGTGGAAGAGGCGGCTGAATCGGCCGACGACAAGGCCGCAACGGCCAAGGAGCCAATGCCCGAAGCCGACCTACTCGATCGCCTCTCAGGCCTGTCTGTCCGACGACGGCTGAGAGGGTTTAGTTCCCGGTTGCGTCGCCGCTAGTCGCGGCGTACCACGACTGGCATGCTGAAAGACGTGACCAATCCGGCTGAGCATGGCGCGACGCGGATGCCCGCGCGGATGTACGCCGCGTTAGGTTCGGGTGCGCTTCTGGCAGGTGCGGTGGGTTACATCGGTCTGGTGGACCCGCATAAGCCCGACTCAATCTTTCCCCTTTGCCCGTTTCGCCTGCTCACAGGGTGGAATTGCCCCGCCTGCGGAGGCCTGCGGATGATCCACGACGTCTTGCACGCCGACTTGGCCGCGGCGATCACCGACAACGTCTTTGTGCTGGTCGGCATCCCGGTCTTGGCCGGCTGGTTTGTGCTGCGCCGTCGCTCTGGAAAATCTCTGTCACCACTACCGGTGGTGGCGACTGTCGTTATCGCGATGCTGGCGTGGACGGTGCTGCGTAATCTGCCGGGATTCCCGTTGGTTCCGACGTTACTCACCAGTTAGCCAGCTGCCGGATCAGTATCGATCAAGTAGCGCGACTATGCTGTTTTGTCGTGGCGAGACGCGGCAAGATCGTCTGTACTCTCGGTCCGGCCACCAGCACTGACGAATCAGTCAGAGCGCTGGTCGAAGCCGGAATGGACGTCGCCAGAATGAACTTCAGCCACGGTGACTACAGCGATCACAAAGCTGCCTACGACCGGGTGCGGGCCGCCTCTGACGCCACCGGCCGCGCTGTCGGCGTGCTTGGCGACCTGCAGGGCCCGAAGATCAGGCTCGGCCGCTTCGCTGAAGGGCCGACCTACTGGGCCGACGGCGAAACCGTGCGGATCACCGTCGCCGATTGCCCAGGCAACCACGACCGTGTTTCGACCACCTACAAGCATTTGGCCCAAGATGCCGTACCCGGCGACCGCGTTCTGGTCGACGACGGCAACGTCGGCTTGGTCGTCGAGGACATCGACGGCGACGACGTGGTGTGCACCGTTACCGAGGCCGGACCGGTCAGCAACAACAAGGGAATGTCGCTGCCCGGGATGAGGGTGTCGGCGCCCGCGTTGTCCACTAAGGACGTCGAAGATCTCGAGTTCGCGCTGCACCTAGGTGTTGACATGGTGGCGCTGTCGTTCGTGCGCTCGCCATCCGATGTCGAGCTGGTCCACGAGGTGATGGATCGGGTCGGCCGCCGGGTACCCGTCATCGCCAAACTCGAGAAGCCCGAAGCAATCGACAACCTCGAAGCAGTTGTGCTGGCCTTCGATGCTGTCATGGTCGCCCGCGGTGATCTGGGTGTCGAGCTGCCGCTCGAAGAGGTTCCGCTGGTGCAGAAGCGGGCCATCCAAATGGCAAGGGAGAACGCAAAACCCGTCATCGTGGCGACCCAGATGCTGGAATCGATGATCGAGAACTCCCGGCCGACGCGGGCCGAGGCCTCTGACGTCGCCAACGCCGTGCTCGATGGCGCCGACGCGGTGATGTTGTCCGGCGAGACGTCGGTCGGCAAGTATCCATTGGCAGCGGTCCAGACGATGGCCCGAATCATC
>NZ_JBAUZA010000092.1:0-3062 GCF_049585075.1 Mycobacterium sp. | reverse complement strand
GCCCCGGCAACTAACCCGACTGCCCGGCTTCTCCTCATCGCGCTTCGCGTCCCCCTCGCCGCGGCGTGGCTGGGGGTGCCTCCACTGCATCGTCGCCGGGCGCCGGCCTTCTACCCGAGCGGGTCGGCGATAGTCGACTCGGCCAGATGCGAAAGGCCCTCGCGCACCTGCCGTGCCCAGATCGCGCCGATCCCCTCGACCGCCTCAAGGTCGCCGGCACTTGCCGCCAGCAGACCCTGCAGCGACCCGAACTCGCGGACCAGCCGGTCGGCGTGAGCGAATTGCAGCCGCGGGATACCGGCCATCGCCCGATAACCGCGTGAGCTCATCGCCTCGTCCTGGGCCTCCGAGGTCGACGGGTATCCGAAAACCTTTGCCAGCGCGGTGAAATCGAGCAACTCGGTGTCGGACATGTCATCCAGCTCGGCAAGGATGGCCCCGACCTCCTCCTTGGACAACGGTTCCGGGTTGGCGAGGTAGTCGCGGACGATCAGTTCCCGCGCGATGTCGTTGCCGCCCAGCAATTCCTCCAGCTGAAGGCGCAGCTGACGCCCATCGGTGCCCAGCTCGACGGCGTCGTAATCGATCACCAGACCGATCCGGCGAACCAGCTCGAGCCGCTGCACCACCGTCATCACATCGCGCAGCGTGACGAAGTCCTCGATCTCGGCTCGTGACAGCTGCCCGCTGACCTCGTCAAGCCGGGTCTTGTACCGCTCCAGCGTCGCGATGGCCTGGTTCGCTCGCGACAAGATGGTCGCCGAGTCGGCCAGCACGTGGCGTTCGCCGCCGAGGTAGACGGTCACGATGCTCATCGAGTGGCTCACCGAGATCACCGGGTAGCCCGTCTGGACGGCGGCGCGCTCGGCCGAGCGATGCCGGGTCCCGGACTCGTCGGTGGGTATCGACGGGTCGGGCACCAGCTGCACGTTGGCCCGCAGAATCCGACTGCCGTCGGTGGAGAGCACCACCGCGCCGTCCATCTTGCAGAGCTCGCGCAACCTGGTCGGCGCATACCGCACGTCGAGGGAGAATCCGCCGTCGCAGATCGCCTCCACACTGTCGTCGCAACCAAGGACTATCAGGGCGCCGGTCCGGCCGCGCAGAATGCGTTCCAGGCCGTCGCGCAGTGCGGTTCCCGGCGCCAGCCGGGCGACGGCTTCACGCAGGGTGGGACGCGGCGCCGGTACCGCGCCGTTTGTCGATGCCTTGCCTGCAGTCATTGCTAGTCATTCTGCGCTATATCCAACCGATGTGGTGACTTCGGGACGTTCCCGCGATGCTCGGCGATGTCGAGCATGTGCTCTAGCGCTGCCACGATGGTCGCCGCCTCCAGCGCCCGCATGCCCCTCGGCGCCGCATCACAGCCCGGCGGGATCAGCGCTGTGCTGAATCCTTGCCGGGCGGCTTCGGCCAGCCGTCGCTCCATGCCGCTGACCCGCCGCAGATCGCCTGCCAATCCGACTTCACCGATCATCACCACGGTGGCCGGCAGTGGGAGGCTGACGTACGCGGAAGCCAGCGCGATCGCGACGGCCAGATCCGATGACGGATCGGTCAGCCGCATACCGCCCACGGTGGACAGATAGACGTCGTTCACCGCGATCTTGAGGCGGGCGTGCTTTTCCAGCACCGCGGCGATCATCGCCGCCCGGGAGTGGTCGATTCCGCTGACGGCGCGACGCGGCGAGCCACCCCCAGGCGTTGCCAGCAATGCCTGGACTTCGCCGATCAGGGGCCGTTTGCCGTCGAGGGTCACCGTGATTGCAGTACCCGCGACGGGCTGGGGCCGCTGATCCAAGAAAAGCCCGGATGGGTCGGCAACACCCTCGATCCCGTTGTCCTGCAATAGAAAACAACCCACTTCGTCGGCTGCCCCGAATCGATTCTTCACACCGCGGACCATCCGCAGCAGCGAATTGCGGTCACCCTCGAAATGCAGCACGACATCGACCAGGTGTTCCAGTGATCGGGGCCCGGCGATGGCCCCGTCCTTGGTGACATGCCCGACGACGATCAGCGGCACACCGGTGGTCTTCGCCGCGGCGGTCAGCGCGGTGGTTACCGCGCGCACCTGGGTGACCCCGCCGGCGACGCCGTCGGCGTAGGTGCTGGACATGGTCTGCACCGAGTCGACGACGACCAGCGTCGGCTGCACCGCCTCGATATGGCTGAGCACTGCGTGCAGGTCGGACTCGGCGGCCAGGTAGAGCTCGTGATGGCTGCAGTCGGTCCGGTCAGCGCGCATCCGGATCTGGCCCCTCGACTCCTCGCCGGACACATACAACGCGCGCCGGCCTGACTCCGCCCACTGATGGGCGACCTTGAGCAGCAGCGTCGACTTGCCCACCCCCGGATCTCCGGCGAGGAGGGTGACCGAGCCCGGCACCACGCCGCCGCCCAGCACCCGGTCCAGCTCATCGATACCGGTGGGGCAATGGCGGGTGCCGCTGGGTTCGATTGAACTGATCGGAACCGCAGCCGAGGAGGTGGCCACCGAGTGGCGGGCGCCGTTTCGGACAGCGCTGATTACCGCGACTTCATCGACAGAGCCCCAGGTGCCGCACTCCAGACAGCGTCCTACCCACTTGGCGGTGACGTGGCGACATTCCGAACAGCGGTACTGCGAACGCGCCTTGGCCACGCGGTGACGTTATCCCGCGCGACCGACAAATCTAGGGATGCTCGGCCGACACCGGCGGGCGCTCCGGTGCCGAAATCGGCACCGCCAAGCTCACGCTGCCCGCCTTCTCGAAATTGAAGGTGAAGTTGTAGTTCGGGCCATTGGTGATCGGTTTGTCGAGTGCCACCGTCGCCTTCACGGTGCCGGCGGCCTCCACAGCATCCACGGCCTTTTTGCTCTGTCCGCTTGGCGTGCCGACGAACAGCGCCCCCCCTGGTGCCAACGTGGGATTGCCGGTCACGGTCACCTTGCCGATATCGGAGGATATGCCCACCAGCCGGTCGGCAACGTCCGGCGACTGGTTGATCGCGACCAGCACCAAGTCCACCGTCGCGCCCGGGTGGATGAAGTCGGTGTTCTGCTGCGCCTGGATCCGGAC
>NZ_JBAUZA010000091.1:0-3599 GCF_049585075.1 Mycobacterium sp. | reverse complement strand
CCCCACCACCGCTTCGAGTTCTACCGACAGGTCACGACATGACGACCTTGGCACCGGCAACGTCAATCCCTCTGCGGCTCAACCGAACAGCGGCGGTGCTGACGGCGCTGGCCGTCGGGGTGGTCGTGCTGACTCTGCTGGGAATTGCCCTGGGGCCGGTGCGGGTGCCGCTGGCCGACACCGCCCGCGTCCTGCTCGGCGCGCAGCCCTCGGACCCGCGCTGGCAGGTGATCGTGCACAGCCTGCGGCTGCCGCGGGTGCTCACCGCGATCGCGGCGGGCGCCGGCCTCGGGATCGCGGGACTGCAGATGCAGACCCTGTTTCGCAATAGCCTCGCCGACCCGTACGTGTTGGGTGTCAGCTCAGGCGCAAGTCTGGGTGTTGCGGTCGTGGTGATCGCCGCCGGCGCCGGCTTCACCGAAGTGCTGGCCGGAACAGGGCGCGCCGGTGTAGTTATCGCCGCCGCAGTGGGCGCCGCGACGGTGCTCACGATCGTGCTGATGCTTGCGCGCTGGGTCCGCTCGGCGGCCACGCTGCTGCTGATCGGCGTGATGGTGGGCGCGGCCAGCACGGCAATCGTCAGCGTGCTGCTGGTCTACGCCGATCCGCAGCGAGTCCAGCAGTTCCTGCTGTGGGGGCTGGGCAGCTTCGCCGACACCACCTGGGCCGACCTACGGCTACTGTTGCCGCTCGTCGCGGCGGGCCTGGTTGCGTCGGCGCTGACGCTGCGCGGGCTCAATGCGCTGCTGCTCGGCGAAAGTTACGCCCGCACGATGGGCATCGATGTGGGACGGGTGCGGCTGATCACGGTCGCGTCGGCGTCGCTGCTTGCCGGGGCGACGACGGCGTTCTGCGGCCCGATCGCCTTTCTGGGTCTGGCGGTTCCGCACCTGACCCGGCTGGCGTTGGGCACCTCCGATCACCGGGTTGTGCTGCCGGGAGCGGTGTTGATGGGCGCCGCCGTCGCCCTGGGGTGCGGCATCGTCAGCCAGGTTCCGGTGAGCGAGGCGGTGCTCCCGGTGAATGCCGTCACGGCGCTGATCGGGGCACCGATTGTGGTCGTCGTGCTGCTGCGCAGTCGGCGGGGTGTGGGGATGCAGCAATGATCGAATTGCGCGACCTCACAATTGGTTACCGCGCCCGGCGCCGGACCACCACTGTCGCTGCGGGCCTGCGCGCGGTCGCGCGTCGCGGCGAGCTCACCGTCTTGCTGGGTCCCAACGGTTGCGGAAAGTCCACGCTGATTCGCACGCTGTGCGGATTGCAGCCCGCAATTGACGGCCAGGTGCTGCTCGACGGCAAGGATCTGGCTCGGGTGGCGGCCGACAAGCTGGCCCGGCACGTCGCCGTCGTGCTAACCGACCGGATCGATCCCGGACTTCTCTCGGCGCGCGAGCTGACCGGCCTCGGCCGAATCCCGCACCTGGGCTTGGCCGCTCGGCTGACCGCCGACGACAACACCGTCGTCGACTGGGCGTTGACGGCGGTGAACGCCGGACACCTGGCGTCGCGGCCCGCCGCCGAACTCTCCGACGGCGAGCGGCAGCGGGTGCTCACTGCCCGGGCACTGGCCCAGCAGCCTTCGGTCCTGCTGCTCGACGAGCCGACCGCCTTTCTCGACGTGCCGTCGCGCACCGGCCTGATGGAGATGCTGCACGGGCTGGCACGCAAGCAGAACTTGGCTCTCGTGTTGTCTACCCACGACCTCGAACTGGCACTGCGCGTCGCCGACCGAGTGTGGCTGCTCGACGCCGCCGGCGCCCTGCAAGACGCTATCCCCGAAGAACTCATTATCGGCGGACAGATCGGTTCGGTGTTCGACTGCGCTACAACGTGTTTCGATCCATCCGACGGCGTGTTCGTGCTGCGCCACGATGACGGGCGCGCCGCACGCGTCGACGCGCCGAAACCGCTGCGCGGCGCCGTGCAGCGGATGTTGGCCAGAGAAGGCTGGGCCGCCCGCGAACCCGCCGAGATCATCGTCGCCGCGACCGAACCCGAACGGATCACTGTGCGTGCCGGCGGAAACGCCGCAACGTCGACCACACTGAGCGGACTGCCGAGGTTGCTCCGGGCCCTGCTGGCCGACACCCGCCGCTGCGTGCCCGAGGCGGCAGCCGCGAAGATGCTCACTGAACTTTCTGACACCGGTGGCTATTTCGCGGTCGGAGTCGGTGCTAAGGATCACGGCTGGCGTCCGGTACAGCAGCTCTACACCGACACCGCACTGCTCGACGGGATCATCAGCCGAGTGCAGGCACGCATGGATGCCGCCGAGCAGCGGGTCGCAGCGTCGACGTTCTTCCTCGGCTTCGCCGCGCGACTGTGGTCGATCGGCCTGGGCGCACTGGCCGGCCACCGGCTACTACTCGACCTGGATGCCGAGCATCTGCTGTTCCGGGAGCAGGACGGCCAAATTCAGCTGCATATCGAACATCCGGTCGCCTGGCAAGGCGACAACCTTGAGCAGCTGCTGGCCGACACGGTCCTCGCGGAGCATCTGGCGCCCCTGACAGCTGCGCTGCGGCGGCTGCGACCGATCTCGGGCAAGTTGTTACAAGGCAATGCGGCCTCCGCGCTGCTCGGCGCCGCGCAGGTCTTCGACCGCGACGCCTCTGCGAAATCCGGATGGCAAACCGCTCGCCGGTTGTGCTCCGACGAAAGGCTCGCGGCCGCAATATGTTTCAACGAAACAAGCTACCGTCGGGCCAGCTGCTGCCTCTATTACCGCGCGCCGGGCGGCGGGCTGTGCGGCGACTGCGTGCTGACCAGCACTCCCCGGGAGCGGAGGAAGGTGACACCGTGACCAACCCGAACCCCGCGATCGTGGACGCCGAAGATGGTGGTCGCGAACAACTCTGGCCGCTGCCCACCGATGAACAAATCCTGCTCGATCTGATTCATCTCTGCTTCGACGAGTACTGGGACGAGATATGGTTCGGCGTCCTGGTGCAGGGCGCGGCCTGGGAAGTGGCGGCTCCCAATCCACCCAAGCGCATCTCGATGGACGACGGCTACGCCACCGTCGATTTCGGCCGCTGGCATTTTCACCTGTGCATCGGCGAGCACCGGGAAAGCGGACCCGAGCTTGGCCGGATCCGCCAGTGTTCACGCGCCGAGCTGTATCGGCGGATCGGCAGCGACGGATCCCCCACGTCGTGGGGTGTGCGCCTGTACAACGGGCGAGACGAACAACAGATGACGCTAATGCTGCCGAACCCGTTCTTGACCAACGATCAACAACTTCGCGACCAGCCGGCCTGGGGGCAGCTGGAACTATGGGACCGGCTGCGGGCTAAGTACCTGGGCCTGGATCCCGACCCACTTGACCGCTCCGGCAAGGGTTTTCGTCATGGCTAAGGGAGACTATCGATGACCGCACCGATTTGGATGGCAGCACCGCCGGAAGTCCATTCTGCGCTGCTGAGCAGCGGTCCGGGCCCTGGCTCGTTGCTGGCAGCCGCGGGGGCGTGGAACTCGCTCAGCACCGAATACACCCAAACTGCCGCGGAACTGACCGCCGTTTTGAACGGCGTGCAGGCCGGAGCGTGGCAGGGCCCGACCGCCGAAGAGTATGTAGCCGCCCACGCCCCGTATCT
>NZ_JBAUZA010000090.1:0-19452 GCF_049585075.1 Mycobacterium sp. | reverse complement strand
GTCGGGGCCAATCCTGGCGATGCAGCGGCCGCTGCCGGTGCGGCGGCGCCAACGGGCTTGGCAAGCGCGAGAGCGCCCATCAGCGCGCTCGTCGTGGATGCGCCTGTTCGTGTGTGTCCGCTGAGGGAATCGAGCGTCTCCCGCGCCGCCGATAGATCGGCTGAGGGCGATGCCAGCCGCTGCAGCGCGCGCACGATGGTTGACGTCACAGCCTCTCCGCGCGCGTTTGGAACACCCGTGTCGCTGGTAGTTGCCGGAGGCGGAAGGAAGGGAGTCACGTTGGACGCGCTCGCCGACATGTCCGCGTACATGTACATGGCGGTGCTGTCTTGGGCCCACATCGCGCTGTATTGGGCCTCGTTGGCGGCGATCGCGGGCGCGTTCAGCTCTAAAGCGTTGGTGGCGACGAGCGTCGCCAATTGTGCGCGATTGGCGGCGATTACCGGCGGGGGAATCGTCATGGCGCGCGCGGCTTCGTAGGCGGCGGCCGCGGCCTTCGCCTGTTGGGCCGTCCGCGCGGCCAGCGCAGCCGTTTCATGCAGCCACGCCACGTAGGGCGTGATTGCCGCCATCATCGCCGCCGAGGCTGGGCCCAGCCAGGATTCGGTGGTCAGCTCCCAGGCGACCGCGTGGTAAGACTCTGCGGTCTCGTATAGGTCTGCGGTCAGCCGCTCCCACGTCGCGGCGGCAGTCAGCAGCGAACCGGGGCCTGGGCCGGCGTACATTCGGCCGGAATTGACCTCCGGCGGTAGCGATCCGAAGTCCGCGACCAATACGCTTTCTGAGTAACTTTGGGCGTATTGAGTCGTGGCGGTGATCGCAACGGGTGTCGAGTGAGGCTGAATAGCTAACGAGGGCATGACGTCTCCCGGAAATGTCTGTAGAGAAAAGGATTTGGGGATAACCCCCCGGGGCGATGTCGCTCCTCGCGCAGTCTGGGCCGCGGGTGAGGTCATCCAGGAAGAGTGTGTGACGGCCGCGGCCTCAGTGCAGTTGCGCGCGGACTTAAGGTGGGGTGATCAGCGCAGCGAGATACAGAATTGCGTCAAAAGCTTTCGGCCCGTGGGGAACACGTCGATACCACTCGGGTCCCCGATATCCAGTTGGTGCCGGACGACAAGCCATGCGGGCGCAAGGCGCCACCACCGCCACGGCGTCAGTGAGCGCATTCGGTGCGGTAGCGTGCGATGATGCTGCGCAATGACGTCGAATGTCTTATGCGCACCTGGTGGTGAAGCCGTCTCGAGGTCGGTCCGTTCGGCGTCGTCGACACTCGTCGTCAGCAGTGCTGTAGCTGCGGCATCGGTTGCAGAAGAATCGAATCGTGCTACGCCACAGCCGATTACACTCAGCAGCAGGCAGATCGAGACCGCCAGGCAAGCCACGAAGCCCCTTTGGGTCGTTCTGGGCTTCTCGCTGAAAGTCACAGTGCCACAACTCTACCAACGGATGACGTCGAGGCATTGTCTTGCATATCAACCTCATACGATCCAGCGGCATCCGCGGGTGTCAAAGATTTACGGCAGCAGCGGCAGCCGCCACAGTGGGGTGTGCGGCTCTAGCAGCCACATCCGGATGGCGCTGAATTTGAACAGTCGCAGCGTGCCGGTGATAAGCACCGCGGCCAGCGGAAGATCGCCCACCGCCGCGGTAAGCCCCGACACCGGAAAGTCGCTGGGGCCAGCCGTCATCAAATCGAACCAGGCATCGCAGATCAGCAACATGCCGGTCGCGAACGCCGTCAGCAGCATCACCTGACGACGCAGCACGCCGAAGATGACGGTCGCCCCCATCAGAGCGAGCAACAGCAGGTCGAAGCCGACCCAAGTCGCCGTCCAATCGTGCACCAGGTAAACGTCGGGCAGCGCGAACGAGAGATAGACAATCCAGGGAATCAGCACGACCGTCCCCCCGATCATGATTCCCAGCCAGCCCCACCGGATCCGACGCGCTGTTTCTACCGGGAGCAGATCGGACAGCGGCCGCTCAAGTCGTCGTATCAGCTGACGCCGCTCGGCCGGGGACATTGAGGCGATCTGGGTATCGGATAACACGCTCACATCTGACCAATACCCCGTTTCGCGGCGCACTCCGTGCAGCAGCGGCGACCCGGTCGACAAACTCCGGGACGCGCTGGCCAACGCCGACGCCACCGGCGCAAGCCGCGAATAACAGCTGTTTTGCGAGCGGTCAGTGCAACAGGGTCGCGACGATCCCGGCCAGGTAGCCCAGCCTCGCCACCTCTGATGGCCGGAATGCCGGGCCGCCCGGCCGGCCCAGCATCACCGCGGTGTGGGGCGCTCCCAGCGGCGCGGCGACCAGCGTGGTGTCCAGCTCGCGCCACACTTGGGGCACCCATTCGTCGCCGGCATCCAGGGCGGTGGCTCGGTGGATAGGCATCCACGGGACGGCGTCCAGTCGGGTTTCGGGCGCGCCCGGGCTGCCCACCAGGCGCTCAATCCCGTCGTCGGAGCCGCGCAGCACTACACACCAGCTCACCCGCAGCACCTGCGGGGCCTGGCGGACCAGCACCTTCAACTTGGCCGTGGTGTCGCGTGCGGCGGCGACGTGGTCGATTAGTTCCAGTTCCCGGTGTGCTTCCAGCAGGCCGGTGTGCGGCCGCAGGCTGTCCACCCGCACCCCGTTGAGTGCTTCGGCTGCTGTGATCAAGGTGTCGGGCATGGCCCGCGGCGGCAACTCGACCACCAGATCGTCGATCGCGTAGCCGGACCCGCGTTCCACCACGTCCAGCGACAAGATGTCGGCCCCCACCGAGCCCAGGGCCACGGCCAGCGAGCCGAGGCTGCCCGGCCGGTCGGCAAGCTGAACGCGCAGCAGATAGGAAGGCACGCGCACACTGTCGCATAGCGACGCGCCCGCGGCATTTCGGCGACAGCCCGTTAGGCTTTTCGGTCGTGTCCCAGATCTCCCGCCACGAGGTGGCCCATCTGGCCCGGCTGGCCCGGCTGGCGTTGACCGATGCCGAGCTGGACAGCTACGCCAGCCAACTCGACGCCATCCTGACCCACGTCAGCCAGATCCAGGCCGTCGATGTCACCGGCGTCGAACCGACCGACAACCCGCTCAAGGACGTCAATGTCACTCGCCCGGACCTGACCGCACCGTGCCTGACTCAACAAGAAGCCCTGGCCGAGGCGCCTGAAGCCGTCGACGGGCGTTTCGCCGTTCCGCAGATCCTCGGGGAACCGCAGTGACCGACATCATCCGGCTGGACGCCGCGACGTTGGCCGACAAAATCGCCGCCAAGGAACTGTCGTCCACGGAGATCACCCAGGCGTTCCTGGACCAGATCGCGGCGACCGATGAGCGGTACGGCGCGTTTCTGCATGTGGCAGCTGATGCGGCGCTGTCGGCTGCGGCAGCGGTCGACAAGGCGCTGGCGGCCGGCGAGCCGCCGCTGTCGCCGCTGGCTGGGGTGCCGTTGGCCCTCAAAGACGTGTTCACCAGCCGCGACATGCCGACCACCTGCGGGTCGAAGATCCTCGAGGGATGGCGTTCGCCCTACGACGCCACGGTGACCGCGCGGCTGCGAGCGGCAGGTATCCCGATCCTCGGCAAGACCAACATGGACGAGTTCGCGATGGGCTCGTCGACGGAAAATTCCGCATACGGCCCGACCCGCAACCCGTGGGACACCGACCGGGTGCCAGGTGGCTCGGGCGGCGGCAGTGCTGCCGCGCTCGCCGCGTTCCAGGCGCCGCTGGCCATCGGGACCGACACCGGCGGCTCGATCCGGCAGCCAGCCGCGCTGACCGCGACGGTCGGAGCCAAACCCACCTACGGCACGGTGTCGCGTTACGGGCTGGTGGCCTGTGCGTCATCGCTGGATCAAGGCGGCCCGTGTGCACGCACCGTCCTCGACACCGCATTGCTGCATCAGGTGATCGCCGGACACGATCCTCAAGACTCGACCTCCGTCGACGCCGAAGTGCCCGACGTCGTCGGCGCCGCCAAGGCAGGAGCGGCAGGCGACCTGAGCGGCGTGCGCATCGGCGTGGTACGGCAATTGCGCGGCGAGGGATATCAGCCCGGCGTGCTGGCATCGTTCAGCAGTGCCGTCGAGCAGCTGACCGCAATCGGTGCCGATGTGTCCGAAGTCGACTGTCCCCATTTCGATCACGCGCTGGCCGCCTACTACCTGATTTTGCCGTCGGAGGTGTCGAGCAACCTGGCCCGCTTCGACGCGATGCGCTACGGGCTGCGGGTCGGCGACGACGGGACGCACAGCGCCGAGGAGGTCATGGCGCTGACCCGCGCAGCCGGGTTTGGGCCAGAGGTCAAGCGGCGCATCATGATTGGCACCTACGCGCTGTCGGCCGGCTACTACGACGCTTACTACAACCAGGCACAGAAAGTTCGTACACTGATCGCCCGCGATCTCGACACGGCCTATGAATCCGTAGACGTGCTGGTGTCGCCCACGACGCCGACCACCGCATTCCGGTTGGGGGAGAAGGTCGACGATCCGCTGGCGATGTATTTGTTCGACCTCTGCACGCTGCCGCTGAACCTGGCCGGGCACTGCGGCATGTCGGTGCCGTCGGGGTTGTCGCCGGACGACAACCTGCCGGTCGGGCTACAGATCATGGCGCCGGCCCTGGCCGACGACCGGATCTACCGGGTGGCGGCGGCCTACGAGGCCGCCCGCGGACCCCTGCCGTCAGCCATTTGAGTCGGCTCGCTGTGGCGATCGCCGTCACGCGGCAAGATGAAGGGCATGCGGATCGGAATTCTGACCGGAGGTGGGGACTGTCCCGGGCTCAACGCCGTCATCCGTGCGGTGGTGCGCACCTGCGACTCCCGATACGGGTCGTCGGTGGTCGGATTCCAGGACGGCTGGCGCGGGTTGCTCGAGAACCGGCGTGTGCAGCTGGCCAACGACGACCGCAACGACCGGCTGCTTGCCAAGGGCGGCACGATGCTGGGCACCGCCCGGGTGCACCCGGACAAACTGCGGGCCGGGCTAAGCCAGATCATGCAGACGTTAGACGACAACGGCATCGACGTGCTGATCCCGATCGGCGGCGAGGGCACGCTGACCGCAGCACACTGGCTCTCCGAAGAGAACGTCCCCGTTGTCGGCGTGCCGAAGACCATCGACAACGACATCGACTGCACCGACGTAACTTTCGGCCATGACACGGCGTTAACCGTGGCCACCGACGCCATCGACCGGTTGCACAGCACCGCCGAATCGCACCAACGAGTAATGCTGGTGGAGGTGATGGGCCGGCACGCCGGGTGGATCGCGCTCAATGCCGGGCTCGCATCCGGCGCGCACATGACGCTGATCCCCGAACAACCCTTCGACGTCGAAGAGGTGTGCCGATTGGTCAAGCGGCGTTTCCAGCGCGGCGACTCACATTTCATCTGCGTGGTTGCCGAGGGCGCCAAACCGGCCGAAGGTTCGATGAAGCTGGCCGAAGGCGGCCTCGACGAGTTCGGCCATGAGCGGTTCACCGGCGTGGCCGCGCAGTTGGCGGTCGAGGTGGAGAAGCGCATCAACAAGGACGTCCGGGTGACAGTGCTCGGCCATGTGCAGCGCGGCGGTACGCCGACTGCATACGACCGCGTGCTGGCCACCCGTTTCGGGGTCAACGCCGCAGACGCCGCGCACGCGGGTGAATACGGGCAGATGGTGTCTCTGCGGGGTCAGGACATCGGCCGGGTGCCGCTGGCCGAGGCGGTGCGTCAGCTCAAGCTGGTCCCGCAGAGTCGCTACGACGACGCTGCGGCCTTCTTCGGCTAACCCGATGAACGTCGCATCGCGGTTCAACTGAATGCTGATTGCTATTCACCAACGGTCTACTAACCATTTACAAGATTCCCTGCCTTCGCAGGGTTTTCGGCACCCTGGCGCGGGGTACCGTGGGAACATGAGTCCCCGCGGTTTTGGTCGCGGTGTAATTCAGGGATCACCGCCCAGGGCGGTGCGGCAAAGCCCCTCGCCGCATCACCGGCCTATGCCGGGCCAGCCGCCGCCGCCCGCGCGCCCCGATGGGCCGGGCTATCAGCAGCCACCATGGCCAGCTCAACCGCCGGTCGAACCAGCCACGGTTCCGTCAGTACAGGCCACAACGCCACCGGTTGCGTGGCAGCGCCCGGTGCGCAGAATCGCACTCGATAGCCTGGAAGTCCCTTCCGCCGAAGCGCCGGCCGAATTCAATTGGCGACGCTTGCTGACTCGACTGACCGGATTCCATCTAGGTCCGAGCAGAAGTGAGATCCACGAACTCGAGCTGCGAGATCGGGTCCGGGCGCCGTTAGGCAGCGCATTTCCCATCGCCGTCCTAAGCCTCAAGGATGGTGTCGGCAAGACATCCGTTGTCGAGGCGCTTGGCTCGACATTCGCCGATGCTCGCACCGACCGGGTGATCGCCATGGACGTCGACGCCGGAGACCTCGCCGACCGCCACGGTTACCAAAATCAGCTGAGCCTGGTCGATCTGCTCGCCAATCGGTCGGTGACGAGGTATGCGGACGTGCGGGCGTATACCCGACGCAACCGTGCCGGCCTGGAGTTGCTGGCGCTACCGAGCTACTCAGACACGGACTGGCTAATCGAGCGTGACGATGTCCTCAGAGCGTTTTCGATACTGCGGAATCACTACTCGGTGATGCTGATGGACTGCGGCAAATCGCTCAAATCCGCTGTGACGGAAGCGGTTTTGTCGGAGTCACGAGCTCTTGTGGTGGTCACCAATGCCTGCGCCGACGCAATCGATAAGGCCCGGACCACAATTGAGTGGTTGTCCAGAAACGGGTATCAGCGACAGATCAAGTCCGCTGTGCTGGTGGTCAATCACACCGAACGCGGAAAGCCGTGCGGCCCGGCGAACAGCCGGCTTCAGCAGCTCTCGGACCTGTTCGCTCCCAAGCGAGTGGTGAATCTCCCGTTCGATCAGCATGTGCACGAGGGTCAAGAAATTGATCTGGACCGGCTGGGCAAGCGGAGCAGGCGTGGCTACCTGGAGATCGCCGCCGCGTTGGCCGACATGTTCCCCCGGCGCAATAGCGGAACGCCGGCGCAATAGCTGCACCAAGTATCCGCCACAATCGCCGAGTCGGCCTTCGACCATATGCTTCTGACGGCTGATGTGCGGGCAGGGAGCGACGGCGGCGATGCGACAGCTCCGCCAGCCAATTAGGATCGAGCGCATGACTTCTGCCACGAGCGCTGCCAAGGCGCCCAGTGCGGAACTGCTCGACTATGACGATGTCCTCGCGCGCTACGAGCCGGTGCTCGGCTTGGAGGTCCATGTCGAGCTGTCCACCGCCACCAAGATGTTCTGCGGCTGCGCCACCGCGTTCGGTGCCGAGCCCAACACCCAGGTATGTCCGGTGTGCCTGGGCCTGCCGGGTTCGCTGCCGGTGCTCAACGAGGCCGCGGTGGAATCGGCGATCCGGATCGGGTTGGCGTTGAACTGCGAGATCGTGCCGTGGTGCCGCTTCGCCCGGAAAAACTACTTCTATCCGGACATGCCGAAGAACTACCAGATCTCGCAGTACGACGAGCCGATCGCCATCAACGGCTATCTGGATGTGCCGCTGGAAGACGGCACCAACTGGCGAGTCGAGATTGAACGCGCGCACATGGAGGAAGACACCGGAAAGTTGACCCACCTGGGCAGCGAAACCGGCCGCATCCACGGTGCCACCACCTCGCTGATCGACTACAACCGCGCGGGTGTTCCGCTGATCGAGATTGTCACCAAGCCGATTGTCGATACCGGTGAACGGGCCCCACAAATCGCACGGGCCTACGTTACGGCGCTGCGGGATTTGTTGCGCGCCTTGGGTGTTTCCGATGTCCGGATGGACCAGGGCTCAATGCGTTGTGACTCGAACGTATCGCTGATGCCGATCGGGGCCGCGCAGTTCGGCACCCGCACCGAGACCAAGAACGTCAACTCGCTCAAGAGCGTCGAGGTCGCCGTCCGCTACGAGATGCAGCGGCAGGGCGCCGTTTTGACATCCGGAGGACAGATCACCCAAGAAACGCGTCACTTCCACGAGGCCGGGTACACCAGCCCGGGGCGCACCAAGGAAACCGCAGAGGACTACCGCTATTTTCCTGAGCCCGACCTGGAACCGGTGGCGCCCAGCCGCGAGCTCGTTGAGCGGTTGGGTCAGACCATTCCGGAACTACCGTGGTTGCGCCGCAAGCAGATCCAGCAGGAGTGGGGTGTTTCGGACGAGGTGATGCGCGATCTCGTCAACGCCGGCGCCGTCGAACTGGTGACCGCGACCGTCGAGCACGGCGCTTCAAGCGAGAAGGCCCGGGCCTGGTGGGGGAATTTCCTTGTGCAGAAGGCCAACGAGGCCGGCGTGGAACTCGACGAGCTGCCAATCACACCGGCCCAAGTCGCGGCGGTCGTCGCGCTCGTCGATGAGGGCAAGCTGTCCAACAAGCTGGCCCGCCAAGTCGTCGAGGGTGTGCTGGCCGGCGAGGGCGAGCCCGACGCGGTGATGACCGCGCGCGGATTGGCGGTGGTGCGCGACGACTCGTTGATCCAGGCCGCGGTCGACGAGGCGTTGGCGGCCAATCCCGATGTCGCCGAGAAGATTCGGGGCGGCAAAGTTCAGGCGGCCGGCGCGATCGTCGGCGCAGTCATGAAGGCCACCAAGGGCCAGGCCGACGCCGCGCGGGTGCGCGAGCTGGTGCTCCAAGCCTGCAGCTAGCAGTTGGGTTCAGAACGCGCTCGCCAGGTTGAAGAGCTGGTTACCGACATCGTCCCAGCCAATTGCCTGTGCGATAGCCTGTCCCGTCTCGAGCATGGAGGCGATCGGGCCGACCATGGTGGCCGGATCCCTCAAGAACGCGCTAGCAGTCAAGCTGATGTCGCCGAGTATTCCGAGGTCGTAGGTAGAGGTGCCACCAACCTCGAAGTCGAAGCCGAGGGCGTTGAAGAACGAGCCGGCCGGGCTGAACAACCCGCCCAGGTCGAGCTGGGGCGTCGTGCCGAGGATGGGGCCGATCCCGAATTCCTCCAGCAAGTTGTAGGCATTGCCGTATCCCTCGAAGAACGCGTTGGTGGAATTGATCGGCATATCCAGCAGGTCGTTGAATGCCGTCGTGACGTCGCCGCCCTGGAGCGCATTGAAGATGTGGACGGTGTCATCCAAGGTCTGCGCTATCGGGCTGAAGATGGTGCCGAAAGTCCCCCACGCGACGCCGCTCGCCGGTGACCCCATGAGTTCGAGTAACGGCCGAATTTGGTTTTCCAGGTCGCTGTTGCCGAGAACAAGCAGATTTAGGAGGTCAAGGGTACCGAAGTTGATTGAGCCGAGGTCGATTGAGCCGAGGAACCCGAGGTCGATTGACCCGAGGTTCAGCACCAGCGGGAAGCCGTTTATCAGCCAGTTGAGCATGTCGGAATGGCCGCCCAACGTAAAGGTCGGGTCTATGTCGATGCAGCCGATAGGGCTATAGCAAGCTCCAACGTCGAAGCCCGTGGTGATGGGTGTGTTGCTGAGCGAAGGAAGAAGGTACGGTGCCGAGCCGAAGGGATGGAACGGCTCGAATGGCGCTTTGAGCGCGTTGGTCAGGTTGGTCTGGATTTCGTTCGGAATGTCGCCGATTTGCGAGGGGTCGGTGAAGACGGTGCCGAGGTATCCGAGGAAGTTTTCGCCCGCCTGCTGGGGCGCGGGAAACGGTGCACCGAGGAATGGATTCAGAATGTTGTTGGTGAAACTCGTCGACGCGTTGGTGAAGAGCTGCGCCAACGAGACGTCATCGAAGCCGCCCGCGGTCAGCTGCACCGCTGCGGTCTCGGTCTGGATGTCGGGCACGGCTCTGACCACCGGTGTGGCGGTGATGAGGCTGGCGCCTACGAAGGCGACCCCTGCGGTGATCCAAGGGCGAGTAGTGAGTCGCACGGCCGTCTCCTCAACATGTGTCTAATTAGGAGGTAGACATTACCTGAGGAAAGACTGAGAACCTATTAGTTTCGTGCGAGAAACTTGCGGGAACAATCAGCGGTCGGCGCGGGCCTAAGCCGACGGCGAACGGCGGCATAACGCAACCGGTGACGACGCTGAGGCGGTTATGCCCGATCATCGACCGGACGCAGACGCGTTGGATGCCTACTCGGCCGTGGTCACGGCGGTCGCACAAACGGTGCTTCCCAGCGTGGCCAGCATCTCGGCGCGCAGCCGACGAGGCAATGGCAGCGGCAGCGCGAGCGTGATCACGCCCGACGGCTACTTGTTGACCAGCGCTCACGTCGTCGCCGGAACTCGATCTGCCGAAGCGGCGTTCGGCGACGGCACCACGGTGGCTGTGGATATCGCCGGTCGCGACGAGCTTTCCGACCTGGCGGTGCTGAAGGCCCGCGGTGCTCTTCCCGCCCCGGTGACCATGGGCCGCGCCGAGGAGCTGCAAGTCGGTCAACTCGTCGTCGCGATCGGCAATCCGCTCGGCCTGGCCGGAAGCGTCACGGCCGGCATCGTCTCCGGGCTTGGACGCTCGCTACCTACCAAAGCGGGCCGCGTTGTCGACGAAGTGATTCAAACCGATGCCGCGCTCAATCCGGGAAATAGCGGCGGCGTGCTGGCCGACGGGCGCGGCCGCATGGTTGGGGTCAACACCGCGGTCGCGGGCATCGGTCTCGGGTTGGCGGTGCCCATCAATGCGTCTACCCACCGGATCATCGCGGCGTTGATGCATAACGGCCGGGTGCGTCGCGCGTGGCTGGGCATCGCCGGTGCGCATATTCCGGTACCACCGGCTGCTGCCGCGAAACTCGCCACCACGCACGGCCTGCAGATCGCCAGCGTGGTCGCCGGCAGCCCGGCAGCTGAAGCGGGCCTGCGACGCGGCGACGTCGTGGTCAGCGTCGACGGCCGGAATGTGGTCACTGCCACCGCGATTCAGCAGTTGATGGTCGAGGACGCCATTGCGCGCCGGATCGAGATGACGGTGTGGCGCAACGGCGCGCTTGTCGACGTGTTCGTGACGCCCCGCGAACTCGCCGACCGCTGACCGTATCGTTTTTGCGATGACCGGTATCGGCGATCAACTTCGGACTCAGACGGTGGATACCGTGCTGGGAACAGTACGGGTTCAAGTCGCGGGAACGGGCACGCCGATCATGTTCTGGCCCAGCTTGTTGATGACCGGTGACATGTGGCGCGGGGTGGCCGATCGTCTCGTCACGCGCTCGCAGGTGGTCCTGGTCGACCCGCCGGGTCACGGTGGCAGTCAGCCCTTGACCGAGATGTTCACCTTCGGTGACTGCGCGCGCTGTGTTGCCGACATCCTCGACGGGCTCGGGCTCGACCAAGCGCACTTCGTCGGCAATTCGTGGGGCGGCATGATCGGCGCGACGTTCGCCGCGACTCATCCCGAACGGATCGGCCGAGCGGTACTGATGAACTGCACCGCCGGCCGCGCCGGCATTAGTCAAAAAGCTCGATACGCGATGCTGCTGCGAATAGCGCAATGGCAGGGTGAGATTGGACCGGCGCTCATCGGCTCGGTGCTTAAGGCATTCCTCGGGCCGACGACCTTGCGGGAGCGTCCCGACGTTGTGGCACAAGTTCGTTCAGCGGTGAAGTCGGTCGATGTGCCTTCGGTGTCCTGGGCAGTCAAGAGCGTTGTTCCGGCCCGACCCGACCAACGGCCGTTGTGCGCTGGCATAACGACGCCCGTGCTCGTCGTCGCCGGCACTGAAGACGCCACGTTCCCACCGCGAGAGGCGATCGCGATGGCCGACATCATCCCCAACTCGTCGATCCGGGTGCTCGACGGGGTTGCGCACCTTGCCGGTCTGGAAAACCCCGCTCTGGTCAGCAATCTCGTGGGTGAATTCCTGTTCGGCGACACCGCGACCGGTGAAAGCAACTCAGACGCACGGTAATCGCGCTTGCGCGCCACCACGTTGCGCCATGATGGCGATGTGGGCGACGACTCTTTCGACCGTCTGGTCGGGACGCTGGACTACACGATGTTCGTGGTGACGACCCAAGCCGACGGTCATCCGTCGGGTTGCCTCGTCGGCTTTGCCACCCAAACCAGCATGCAGCCCCCGCGCTTTCTGGTGGGGCTGTCCAAAAAGAACCACACCACCCGGGTGGCGGCGCAATCCGAATACCTGGCCGTGCATGTGTTGTCGCGCCGCCATATCGGGTTGGCGCATTTGTTCGGCGGCCAAACCGGCGACCAGGTCAACAAGTTCGAGCAATGCTCGTGGCGCACCGGCCCGCATGAGATGCCGATTCTCGACGACGCGGCGGCATGGTTCGTCGGCAAGACGCTCAACCGGTTTGACCTCGGCGACCACCTGGGTTACCTGCTGGACCCCGTCACCGGAGATGCCGGTGACAGCGCCGACGATCTGATCAGCTTCCGCGACGTCGCCGACATGGAGCCCGGTCACGAGGCGTGAGTTAGGTCTTGTCCTCGTTGGCCCGCGGGAACCCGCCGCCCTGCGGGAACAGCGGGAACACCACGTCGTCGTTCTTCGCGGCGTCCCCGGCGGTCTTGTTGACCGTCGCGCCCCACACGTTCCCGTCCGGCGACATCCGCAGTGCCCATGCGTGCCCATGCGTGTCTTTGCGGACGACGTCAGGCGGGCCGGTGACCGCGCCGGTTCCCTGAGCCAGGTGCACCGCCACCGTCTCCTTGGTGTTGATCAAGTTGACCAGCACAGTTCCGTCCAACGCCGCGCAACCGGCCACACCCGGTCGGTCCGGCCACGTCCACACCGTGGACACCTTCGAGTCCTTGGTAATGCGCTGCAACCGGTCGGCGGTGGGAGCGCGGTCGAGGACGTAGAGCGAGCCGTCGACGGGGTCGGTGCACAACCCGCCCCCGGCGCCAAGGCCGCTGAGCGCTGTGGTGGGCGGCGCCTGGTTGAGCGTCGTCGGCTGCTCGATACGGATGACTTTCCCCGCCAACGATGCGGGATCGGCGGCCATCGCAGGGTTGCCCGCATCGCCGGTGAGCACGACCAGAGTGGTGGGGCTGGTGAAGTGCAGCGCGCCGGTGTTGCCGGTCGCGCCTTTCGGGATCCCGGTCAAGATGTCCTTCGGGACATCGCCGTCGGCGACGCGGATAACCCGATTGTCGGTGGGCGTGCTGATGTAGGCGTACATCAGCCGGTCTTGTGAGTAGGTCGGTGAGAGCACGATGTCCATCAGCCCGCCGTCACCGGCCGGGTCCACCGGGATGACGGTCTTCACCTTCGGCTCAGCGCTGACCGACACCTCTTTGACCGCGCCGGTGGTCCGCTCGGCCACCAGCGCTGACTTGCTGTCGGGCTGCATGAGCAGGCCGCTAGTGCTCTCCAGGCAGCCCTGCATCGTCCCTGGCGCAGGGCACTTTTTGGGAAATGGCTTGTCGGGCAGCGGGGGCGGCGGGGGAGGCGTCGAACTCGGCGGCGGATGACGTTCGGGCTCGGTGGTGAACGGCTGCGACTGGGCATCGTTGAACTGGGCGCATCCGGACAACACCAGCAGCGCTGAGCAGAGCACGACCGCTCCGCGCCGCCCCGACCACCACGACTGCATAGCAGCCAGATTACGGATATCTCGGGTTGGCTGCCCGCGACGGGGTAGCGCGCGTCTTTGGTATTTGCTCGCAAACAAGGAGCCGGGTTGGCCGACGCGCCAATCGGAACCGCGAAAGCCCCGCTCAAATCCCCGATTCGGGCCGGATTGCCCTTACCCTGACACGAGTGACCAGTCAATCGAATGACACACGTTGGCAGCGGCCGGAGGAATCCGCGACGCCAACTCCGGTGCGGCCAAGCTCAGCAAGTTTGGTCGACCCCGAGGACGACCTGCCATCAGCCACTTATGCAGGCGATTTCGAGACGACCACGATCCCGCACTATGACTCCGATGCCTCCAGCGATGCGCGCCCGGCCAGCACGGGGTACGGGCTGATCGGCGGGCAGGAGCCGTTGCCCTATCAGCCGCAATCCACCGGCCGGCACTCGGCGTTCGGCGCGGAGGACATCGACGAGCACGACGGGCACGACGACGAGCGGGTGCGCGCCGCCGGCCGTCGCGGCACGCAACATTTCGGTCTGCTGATCCTGCGGGTCGGGCTGGGCGCGATCTTCGCCGCGCATGGGCTACAGAAGTTGTTCGGCTGGTGGGGCGGGCAGGGCCTGAATGGGTTCAAGAACTCGCTGTCCGATATCGGCTACCAGCACGCCGACATCCTCACCTACTGCGCCGCCGGCGGCGAGATTGCCGCCGGGGTGCTGCTGATGTTGGGGCTATTTACCCCGCTGGCCGCCGCGGGCGTGCTGGCCTACCTGGTCAATAGTGTCCTGGCGGGGATGTCGGCCCAGCACCATGGCAAGTCATTCCCGTTCTTCCTGCCCAACGGACACGAATATGAGCTCACCCTGATCGTGATGGCCGCCGCGGTGATCCTCGTCGGGCCCGGGCGCTACGGCTTCGATGCCGGTCGCGGGTGGGCCCGACGGCCGTTTATCGGGTCTTTTGCCGCGCTGATACTCGGTATCGGTGCTGGTATCGGCCTGTGGGTGCTGCTCAACGGCGCCAACCCGGTGACCTGAGAATCAGCCGTATGGGTTAGGCACGCGGCCGCCGCTGGCCTCGGTCAGTAGCGGCAGGGTTGCGAAGGTCACCGCAGGCAACCGCAACTGGCTGCCGCTTTTGAGCTGGGCGCGCGCCCAGGAGCCTTTGTTGAACCGCAGTCCGTCGATGTCTTCCCAGCGCACCGTGCGGCTGCCGAGCAGCGTGCGCACCGTCACGCCGTCTTGGTCCGCTTGCGTGCGAAGCCGAAAGATCAACGCCGACAAGACCACCGGAATGATCAGCAGTGGTGCAGTCTTCGGCCACGTCAAGACCGGCACTAGCAGCCCGAGAGCAAAAAAACCCACCGCGAAATGGGCCATCGGCGAAATGTTGATCACCATCGCAGGTGTTTCGGTCGAATCTTTCGCCACACTGGCATCATGTCATCCCCCGAGATTGCACCTCAGCGCTGCGGGTCAAGCGGAAATCACGACCATGGGTGCAATCTCAACCAATCGGAGCCCTGCGAACCCAAATTTGACTGCTGACCTGTGCGGAGGCTACCGTCGACCGTTATGCACAGCCGTGAAATGCTCGTAGTACTTGGTCGGCGCGTTGGTGGCTGACTAGCCCACGCCGGGATTTCCGAGCACCAACGCGCAACCCTCGTGCAGCCACTGAGCTGGCGGGGGTTTTTTGTTGCCAATGTTCTGACACCAACTATGAGGACCTAAAGAGGAACCAGTGAGCGCTCCCACTACGCGACAGCCGCAGCCGTCGCAGCCCCTCAACGGCACGCGGGCCAAGCCGAAGACGCCCGCAAAGCAACCTAAACACGTTGCGCCACAACAACTCACCGGTGCACAGTCGGTGATCAGGTCGTTGGAAGAGCTTGACGTCGATACCATCTTCGGAATCCCTGGCGGCGCCGTATTACCGGTCTACGATCCGCTGTTCGACTCGCAGAAGCTGCGCCATGTGTTGGTTCGCCACGAGCAGGGCGCGGGCCACGCTGCCAGCGGCTACGCACACGCCACCGGCAAAGTCGGCGTCTGCATGGCCACCTCGGGCCCCGGCGCCACAAACCTGGTGACTCCGCTGGCCGACGCGCAGATGGACTCCATCCCGGTGGTCGCCATCACCGGGCAGGTCGGCCGCGCGCTGATCGGCACAGATGCCTTCCAGGAGGCCGACATCTCCGGCATCACCATGCCGATCACCAAACACAACTTCCTGGTCCGCAGCGGCGACGACATTCCCCGGGTGCTGGCCGAGGCCTTCCACATTGCGGCCACCGGCCGCCCCGGAGCGGTGCTCGTCGACATCCCCAAAGACGTGCTGCAGGGCCAGTGCACGTTCAGCTGGCCGCCGCACATGGACCTGCCTGGCTACAAGCCGAACACCAAGCCGCACAACCGGCAGATCCACGAAGCCGCCAAGCTGATCGCTGCCGCGCGCAAACCCGTGCTCTATGTCGGTGGCGGCGTCATCCGCGGCGAGGCCACCGAGCAGCTGCGTGAATTGGCCGAGCTGACCGGCATCCCGGTGGTGACCACGCTGATGGCGCGGGGCGCGTTCCCGGACAGCCACTCCCAGCACCTGGGCATGCCCGGCATGCACGGCACGGTGGCCGCGGTGGCGGGGCTGCAGCGCAGCGACCTGTTGATCGCGCTGGGCACCCGTTTCGACGACCGGGTGACCGGCAAACTCGACTCGTTCGCCCCCGAGGCCAAGGTCATCCACGCCGACATCGACCCCGCCGAGATCGGCAAGAACCGAAACGCCGACGTGCCGATCGTCGGTGACGTCAAAGCCGTCATCACCGATCTGATCGAGGCGCTGCGCGACGACAGGGGTGCGGGCACCGCCGGAATCTCAGACATCGCCGCCTGGTGGGAGTACCTCGACGGGGTGCGGGCCACTTACCCGCTGAGCTACGGGCCGCAAAGCGACGGCAGCCTGAGCCCCGAATATGTGATCGAGAAGCTGGGTGAGATCGCAGGCCCGGACGCCGTCTACGTCGCCGGCGTCGGCCAGCACCAGATGTGGGCCGCACAGTTCATCAAATATGAAAACCCGCGCACCTGGTTGAATTCCGGCGGGCTGGGCACCATGGGCTTCGCTATCCCGGCGGCCATGGGCGCCAAGATCGCTCGCCCCGATGCGGAAGTGTGGGCAATCGACGGCGATGGCTGCTTTCAGATGACCAACCAGGAATTGGCCACCTGCGCGATCGAGGGCGCGCCGATCAAGGTGGCGCTGATCAACAACGGCAACCTGGGCATGGTGCGGCAATGGCAATCGCTGTTTTACCAAGAGCGCTACTCGCAGACCGACCTGGCCACCCACTCGCACCGCATCCCGGACTTCGTCAAGTTGGCCGAAGCTATGGGCTGCGTCGGATTGCGGTGCGAACGTGCAGAAGACGTCGTCGACGTCATCAACCAAGCACGCGCGATCAATGACCGGCCGGTGGTGATCGACTTCATCGTCGGAGCCGACGCGCAGGTGTGGCCGATGGTGGCCGCCGGAACCAGCAACGACGAAATCCAGGCCGCCCACGGCATTCGCCCGCTCTTCGATGACGAAGGCAACGAGGGGCACGCTTGATGAGCGCGATCGGAGCGACGAAGACACACACGTTGTCGGTGTTGGTCGAAGACAAACCCGGTGTGCTCGCCCGCGTGGCTGCGCTGTTCTCCCGCCGTGGCTTCAACATCGAATCGCTTGCAGTGGGGGCCACCGAGCAGAAAGACATGTCCCGGATGACGATCGTCGTCTCGGCCGAAGAGACACCGCTCGAGCAGATCACCAAGCAGCTCAACAAACTCGTCAACGTCATCAAGATCGTGGAGCAGGATGACCACAATTCGGTAGCCCGGGAATTGGCGCTGATCAAGGTGCGCGCCGACGCCGGCACCCGCAGCCAAGTTATCGAGGCGGTTAACTTGTTTCGCGCCAAGGTGATTGACGTGTCGCCGGAGTCGTTGACCATCGAAGCCACCGGTGACCACGGCAAGTTGGAGGCGCTGCTGCGAGTGCTGGAGCCCTTCGGCGTGCGCGAGATCGTCCAGTCCGGCCTGGTATCGCTGTCCCGCGGGCCACGCGGCATCGGCACGGCCAAATAACCATTCGAATCCGAAAAGCCTAGGAATAAAGGAGATAATCACGTGGCAGCACAGGCGTTGCAGATGTTCTACGACGACGACGCGGACTTGTCGATCATCCAGGGCCGCAAGGTTGGCGTCATTGGGTACGGCAGCCAGGGGCACGCGCACTCGCTGAGCCTGCGCGATTCCGGGGTCCAGGTCCGCGTCGGGCTCAAGGAAGGCTCGAAGTCTCGCGCCAAGGTGGAGGAGCAGGGTCTCGACGTCGGCACACCCGCCGAGGTGGCCAAGTGGGCCGACGTCATCATGCTGCTGGCTCCCGACACCGCTCAGGCGGACATCTTCAAAAACGACATCGAGCCCAACCTGAAGCCCGGCGACGCACTGTTCTTCGGCCACGGCCTCAACATCCACTTCGACTTGATCAAGCCGCCCGCCGAGGTGACCGTGGCGATGGTCGCCCCGAAAGGACCGGGGCACTTGGTTCGTCGCCAGTTTGTCGACGGCAAAGGCGTGCCGTGTCTGATCGCCGTCGACCAAGACCCGGATGGTAAGGGCGAGGCGCTGGCGCTGTCCTACGCCAAAGGCATCGGCGGCACCCGCGCCGGCGTGATCAAAACCACCTTCAAAGACGAGACCGAAACAGACCTATTCGGCGAACAGGCCGTACTGTGCGGCGGCACTGAGGAATTGGTGAAAACCGGCTTCGACGTCATGGTCGAAGCGGGTTATCCGCCGGAGATGGCGTACTTCGAGGTGCTGCACGAGCTCAAGCTCATCGTTGACCTGATGTACGAGGGCGGCATCGCCCGGATGAACTACTCGGTGTCCGACACGGCTGAGTTCGGCGGATACTTGTCGGGCCCGCGCGTCATCGACGCCGACACCAAGGAGCGGATGCGCAGCATCCTTCGCGACATTCAGGACGGCAGCTTCGTCAAGAAGCTGGTCGCCAACGTCGAAGGCGGGAACAAGCAGCTCGAGCAGTTGCGCAAAGAAAACGCCGAGCATCCCATCGAGGTCGTCGGCAAGAAGCTGCGCGATCTGATGAGCTGGGTTGACCGCCCGATCACCGAAACGGCCTAGCTCGGTTTCTTGCCCGGCAGCGCCGAGACTTAAACCGTTGCGCCCGTTCTCGGCGTGTCGTGTACGTAGGTTGTGTGTCGCTGGTCAGGACGTGAGTCTGTCGGCGAACAACACCACCCGGCGGGCCAAGTGGTCAAGGGCGTTGCCGGTGGTGTCGTCCAACTCGTGGATGTTGTCGTGGGTGGTGACCTGGCTGACCCCGTAGGGATTGCCGTCGACGAACTTGGACGGATCGGTGTATCCCGGTGGCACGATGATGCCGCCGAAGTGCATCAGCGTGAGGTAAAGCGCGACCAGGGTGGTTTCCTGACCGCCGTGCACGGTGTTGGAGGACGTGAAGCCGGCGTACACCTTGTCGGCCAGCTTGCCTTCGGCCCACAGCCCGCCCAGCGAGTCGAGGAAAGTACGCAGCTGCGCCGCCGGTGAACCGAATCGAGTCGGTGAGCCGAATATCACCGCGTCGGCCCACACGATGTCGTCGCTGCTGGCTACCGGCAAGTCTTTGGTGGCTTGGTAGTTCGCCGTCCAGGCCGGGTTGTGCGCAAAAGATTGGGGGTCGTGGGTTTCGGCAACATGTCTTAGCCGGACTTCGGCGCCGGCCGACTCCGCCACCGCGGCGACGCGTTTGGCCATCGTCGTTCCATGACCGGTGGCCGAGTAGTAGATGATCGCCAGCTTCGTCATGAGGTGATCGTAGGCATCGCTGCGCCCGGCTCCGCCGCGCTGGCGATCACCGCTTAGG
>NZ_JBAUZA010000089.1:0-1650 GCF_049585075.1 Mycobacterium sp. | reverse complement strand
GGCCGGCCCTAGTCGTGCCGGGCGGCCGCTGGCTGGCGATCGAGCCGGTGCGCGGCGATGCGCCGTCGGCACGCTGGGAGGTACCGGTCACCGTGCGGCGCGGCGCGGACGGACTCGACTTCACCGGGCCGTTCGTGCGCGGCGACCGCACCGATCGTCACCTGGGTCTGGCCTGGGGCGACGTCCCAGGCGACGGGACGCTGCGCCTGTTCCGCGGCGCCAAGCTGCGCCTCGTCGACATCGACTCCCGCATCATCGAGCAAGCCAGCAGTCCGGGCCACCGGCTCGTCGCCCGGATCCGGCTGACCGACGCCAGGGGGAACCCGGTCTGTGCGCGGGTCCATCCTCCCGCTCTCACCTGGTCGGCAGTTCGCCAGTAGACGCGGATGTCCAGCGACCACGCGGGGATGGGCGGTCAGCGGGTCTGACCGCCCGTCCCCTCGGCCCGTATCAGTACTGGAAAGGCGCCAGCTGAGCACCGGCCGGGCCGAGTGTGTACCCGGTGGAGGTCCCTGGACTTACCTGGAGGTAGCTGCCCATGTCCAGCAGGAACACGTTGAAGAAGTTGAACTTCTCGATTCGCTTGACCAGGTTGCCGTTCTCGTCGAGCACGTCAACCGCTGACAGCGCGTTGTTGTTGGGCGTCGTGCCGAAGAAGTCCGGCGGCGTGACCTCCTGCATCAGGAACTGGTGATGCACCGGATCCGCGGCGGGATGCTGGTAGGTGCTGCCGCCGAAGTTCAGCGCGGTCCCCGTCTGGCCGGCGAGGTCGTAGAGCCCGAACGCGGTGTTCGACGGGATCAGCGCCTTGTGCGTGGTGGAATCTACCGCGATGCCGTCGGCGAAGAACGTGCTGACCGACGGGAACTGCGTCACCTGGCCGGTGTCCAGGTGCACGACGACGATCCGGCCGGGTGCGGTCGGGTTGAACGCGTCCACCACCGGGACCACGGCCTCGTCCGCCGAGGTGTCCTGGCCGATGCCGCCGGCGATCGACAGCGCATTCGGGTCGAGCGCCGGGGTCAGGTCGACCGGCCGGGTAAAGGTGCCCTTGGCGATCTGCGACGTCGATACGAGGAGCGTCGTGGACGACCCGCTCACCGCCGACAAGATCGCCGTGTCGGGCGAGTCCTGCTGGCTGGCGGCGCAGATCACCTCACCGAGGCTGGCCGGCGGCACCCACGTGCTGCCGGTGTCCGCGCCGGCCGCGACCGGATCGAGAACCCTGAAGTTGTCGGCACCGGTCACCGGGTCGAAGTCCTCATAGAGGCCGGTGTCGCCGGCGAACTGGCCAGGGCAGCCGCCGAACAGCGTCTGGTACTCGTCCCGCGACGACCGCACGACGTGAGTGATCTTGTTGTCGGACTGACGGAATGTCTCCACCGAGCCGAGCGTGGCCCCGGCCGCCGTCACCTGGTTGGAGGTGACGAAGCCGTCGGTGCCGTCGGTGTTGATCCCGTACCCGGCCGCCACGCTGCCGCCGTCGGACGGCCGGACGCCGTCCATGCTGACCGTGCTTACGCCGCTCGCCTCGCCGGTGACCACGCCGTGCCGGGTGGCCAGCACCCGGACCACCTGGTTCATCGTGGGATCCAGGCCGTAGTCGCCGGCCAGCGTGACGACACCGTGAGAGCCTGACACGCTCCGGTA
>NZ_JBAUZA010000088.1:0-6226 GCF_049585075.1 Mycobacterium sp. | reverse complement strand
CGCTTGCGGTTCACGATCGAGCCACGGTCAAGGATCTCGCCACCCCACACACCCCACGGCTCTGCACGTTGCAGTGCCGCGGCCAGGCATTGGCTCCGAATCGGGCAGTCGGCGCATAACGCCTTGGCGCGCTCCAGCTCCGACGGACTGTCAGCGAACCACAGGTCGGGATCGCCGAGGTGACAAGGCAACTCCGGCTGCTGCTCGTCGGGGACTGTCGGTGTCGACATGTCCGGTTCACCTGCTTCCTGGTCTAGCGGTTTTGCTTCAGATCCGGACCAGGTGTTGGGGCTGTCGACCCAAAAACTGTGGCCACGGATCCTTTGACTTCAGGTCCGTGGCCATTTGGCTAGATAGTGGGCTGTTACCTAGGTAGAGCCCCGATCCACGGACACTTCGGTCGCGGCGGCGTTACGGCGCTTGCGCGCAACGGCCAAGGCGGCCGCGGTGGCATGGGCAGCACGATGGGAGCCAGTGTCGCCAGCCGAAACGACCGGGCATACACCGAACGTGTTCGTGGTAATCATCGTGGCTCCCTCCTCTCGTCGAGTTGCTGCCGCCGGGCGTGAAGATTGCGGTTCGAGGTTAGATCTTAACAGCCTGGCGCGGCAAGCGATTTTCTGACCTGGGGTTTTGTGGCGACCCGCTACGCCCGGCTTCGCCGCGCTTGCGATCGCCACGCGGGTTTGGTGGCGACCCGCTAGCTGCGGCTGCGTACCAGCTCCAACACGTCCGGGCCGAACTGCTCCAGCTTGCGGGCGCCGATACCCGGGATAGCGACCAACGCGGCGTCGTCAGCGGGCAGGAGCTCGGCGATCGCGATCAGCGTGTTGTCGGTGAACACGACGTACGCGGGCACCTTCATCTCCTTGGCGGTGCGCAGCCGCCAATCCTTGAGCTGCAGCAACAGCTCGTCGTCGATGTCAGCCGCACACGTTTCACAGCGGCGCAGCATGATGGCCGCCGGCGTGGTCAGCTGGTTGTTGCAGATCCGGCAGCGCGACGTGGCGCCGCGATTACGACGTGGCCGACTGGGCCCACTGTCGGACTGCGTCTGCGGGGCGAGGCCGTTGAGGAACCGGGACGGCTTGCGCGACTGCCGCCCACCCGGGTTCCGGGACAACGACCAGCTGAGCGCCAAATGCATTCGGGCCCTGGTGATTCCGACGTAGAGCAGTCGACGCTCTTCTTCGACGGCTTCGCTCTCGGCGCCGTGCGCCAACGCGTGCGAGATCGGCAGCGTGCCATCGGTCACGCCGACCAGGAACACCGCATCCCACTCCAGCCCCTTTGCGGCGTGCAGCGAGGCCAGCGTGACGCCCTGCACCACCGGCGGGTGACGTGCGTCGGCGCGGGTCCGCAGCTCGGCAAGCAGATCCGGCAGATCCAATTGCGGGCGGTGCGCCACCTCTTCATCGACCAGCTCGGCCAACCCCGAAAGCGCCTCCCACCGCTCCCGGGCCCGGGTTCCGGCCGGCGGCTCAGCCGTCAAACCCAGCGGTTCGAGCAGCCCGCGCACGATGTCGGGCAGCGGCCCGTCGCTTTCGGCGCCGCGGTTGGCTGCCCGCTGTAGGACCAGCAGGGCCTGGCGGATCTCTTGACGGCTGAAAAAACCCTCACCGCCACGGACCTGATAGGCAATGCCGGCTTCGGTCAACGCTTCTTCGTAGACCTCGGACTGCGCGTTGATCCGGTACAGCACCGCGATCTCGGCGGGTGGCGTGCCGGACTCGACGAGCTGTGAGATCGACGCGGCCACCGCGGCGGCTTCGGCGACTTCGTCGGTATGTTCACGAAACGTCGGAGCCGGTCCCGGATCACGCTGACCGACCAGGTGCAGCTTGCTGCCGGCCACCCGGCCGCGGGCGGCGGCAATCACCCGGTTGGCCAGCGACACCACCTGCGGTGTCGACCGGTAGTCGCGTTCCAGGCGCACCACCGTCGCCTCCGGAAACTGCCGGGAGAAGTCCAGCAGGTAACGCGGTGAGGCCCCGGTAAACGAGTAGATGGTTTGGTTGGCGTCGCCGACGACGGTCAGATCGTCGCGATCCCCGAGCCACGCCGATAGCACCCGCTGCTGCAGCGGCGTCACGTCCTGGTATTCGTCAACGACGAAACAGCGATAGCGGTCCCGGAACTCGTCGGCGATCGCGGCGTCGTCCTCGATCGCGGCCGCGGTGTGCAGCAACAGGTCGTCGAAGTCGAGCAGCGCGACATCCTGGACATCATTGCCGCGGGATTTCAGCGACTCGTAGGCCGCATACACGGCAGCGACCTTAGCGGCGTCCAGCGGAATGTCGCGGGCGCAGGCAGCCACCGCGTCCGGATACTGCTCGGGGGAAATCAGCGACGCCTTGGCCCACTCGATTTCGCCGGCCACATCACGCACGTCGTCGGTGCTCAGCTGCAACCGGGCGCTGCTCGCGCCACGGGCGACGACGGCGAACTTGCTCTCCAACAATTGCCAGCCGGTGTCACCGACGACCCGCGGCCAGAAATAGCGCAGCTGCCGGTGCGCCGCCGCGTGAAACGTCATCGCCTGCACCGCGCCGACGCCGGTTTGCGCCGCGGCCCCCAATGCCCGCAACCGGGACCGCATTTCGCCGGCCGCACGTTGGGTGAACGTCACCGCCAACACCTGACCCGGGGCCACATGTCCGGTGGCGACGAGCTGAGCAATGCGGTGGGTGATCGTCCGGGTCTTACCGGTTCCCGCCCCGGCCAGCACGCAGACCGGGCCGCGCGGAGCCAGCACGGCCTCGCGCTGTTCGTCATCGAGGTCGGCAATCAATGGGACTAAGGAGTCAGTGATCACCGGCATGGCGTACATCTTGGCAGTGGTCGCCGACAAACCGCGGGCAGCGCCACGCGCGCGGCATAACAAGAACGCACGTTATGTTTGACAGATTATGAGCAATGCTTCGCTGACCATGTACAGCACGCCCTGGTGTGGCTACTGCCATCGGCTCAAGACCATGTTGAAGGCCTCCGGAATCAGCTACGACGAGGTCGACATCGAACAAGACGCCGCGGCAGCCGAGTTTGTCGGCTCGGTCAACGGTGGTAACCACACGGTTCCGACGGTCAAGTTCGCCGACGGGTCGACAATGACCAACCCGGGCCCAAACGAGATCAAGGCGAAACTGGCTGAGCTGACCGGCTAGGGGCTTCAGCCCAGCGCGGCCCAGGATTCGATGATCACCCGCGCAATCGACACCGATCCAGGCAGCAGGAGTTTGGCGTCCGCGGCGCTGCTCCAATCACCGAGGGCCAGCGCGGCACCCACCTCCTCGCGGGTGAACCACGCCGCCTCGGCAATCTCCCCGTCGTTGAAGGAGAAGTCCTCGTCGGGATCGCCGATCGCATGGAAGCCGACCATCAGCGAACGCGGGAACGGCCACGGCTGGCTACCGAGATAGCGCACATCACCGACCGAGAGCCCGATTTCCTCGCGGATCTCCCGCGCGACACAGGTTTCGAACGACTCGCCGGCTTCCACGAACCCGGCCAGCAGCGAGAACATTCGCTCCGGCCACACCGTTTGACGGGCCAGCACCGCCCGGTCGCCGCCGTCATGCACCAGGCAGATCACGGCCGGGTCGATGCGCGGGAATTCCTCGTGACCGGTGACGGGATTGACCCTGGCCCAGCCGGCCCTGACCGGCTTGGTGGGTGAGCCGTCCACCGAGCTGAACCGGGCGCTGGCATGCCAGTTCAGCAGCGCCGCGGCCGACGACACCAGCTGCGCGCCGACGTCGTCGAAGAGCTGGCCTCCCCGGCGCAGATCGGCCACTTCGGCTTTGACGTCGGGATCGTCGGGTGCTTCCAGCGGGCCGCGGACTGCCCACACGTGTCGACCATCTTCGATGCGTCCCAGGAACACCGCGTCCGGCGGCGGCTTGTCTGCCAACGCCTTCGCGCGGCCCAGCACCACCCGGCCGTCGGCGACCATCACCTGATTGCGGGAGTCAAGCCGCAGCAAAGCAGCGTCCGGCCAGCCTTCGGTGGCCGCGTCGACATCGGTTCGCACCTGATCGGCGCGGTCGGCGCCGATCCGCGAGAGCAACGGCACGCTCTGCAATTGAAAGTCCACCGGACTACACCTCCTGGCGGCGACCCGCTGCGCCCGGCTCCGCCGCGCTTGCGATCGCCACGTTCACTTCCCCGCGCTGCGCACATACAGCAGCCGGTCGCCGGCCTCGATGGCGTCGACCTCGGGTGCGTCGACGCGCAGCAACTGGCCGTCGCGCACCACACCGAGCACGATGTCGGAGAGATGCCGCGGGGAACCGCCGACTTCGCTTTGCTCCACGTCGCGCTCGGCGATGGCCAATCCCTCCGAGGGCGTGAGCAGGTCTTCGATCATCGCCACCACGCTGGGCGTTGTGGTGGCAACGCCAAGCAGCCGACCAGCGGTCTCCGAGGAGACGACGACGGAGTCTGCGCCGGATTGCTTTAGTAGATGCTGGTTTTCGGCCTCCCGGATCGACGCCACGATCTTGACGTTGGGCGCGATTTCCCGGGCGGTCAGGGTGACCAGCACCGCGGTGTCGTCGCGGCTGGTCGCGATGATGATCGCCGACGCGTGCTGAACCGCCGCCAGACGCAGCACATCGGATCTGGTCGCGTCGCCGTGCACGGTGACCAGACCTGCGTTGGATGCGTGGTCGAGGGCGGCCTTGTCGGTGTCGACGACAATCACGTCTTTGCCTGCGGTCTCGTCATCGCGGATCGCGGCGACCGCAGTTTTCCCTTTGGTGCCGTAGCCGACCACGACGGTATGGTTGCGCACTTTGCTCCTCCAACGCTGAATCTTCCACGCTTGCCGCGACCGTTCGGTGAGCACCTGAAGTGTCGTACCAACCAACACCACGAGGAACAGGATCCGCAGCGGGGTAATGATCAAGATGTTGGTCAGCCGCGCGGATTCGGTGAACGGGGTGACGTCGCCATAACCGGTGGTGGTCAGCGACACCGCAGCGAAGTAGATGCAGTCGATAAGCGACATCCGCTCCCCGCGCACGTCGGTGTACCCGCTCCGGGTGAGGTAGACGGTGATCACCGCGACCACTAGGGCCAGCAGTGCGATCAGGACTCGCCGCCAGATTGCGCGCACCGGGCCAATGGCGAGTTCCGGCACACGCACCACGCCGACCAGCGCATATGTGGGGAGTTCGGTCAGCGTCTCGCCGTGATCGCCTGGCCGCCGGTTAGTTTTTGCCACAGCTCATCGGCTCGACCTGGCGCACGACACAATGTAACCATGACGGCCACCGCACCAATAGCTCAGCGTGAGGCCAGCCAGGCAGCCGCATACCGAATCGCGGCGATGCTGCTCAGCGTCGGCGCCGTCCACTTTTTGGCGCCGAAACCGTTCGACGACATCGTCCCCTCCGAGCTCCCCGGAAGCCCCCGGCTTTACACCTATGTGTCCGGCGTCGCCGAGGTCACCATCGGTGCGCTGCTGCTGGCCCGACGCACTCGACGGTCCGCCGCACTGGCGGCCGTCGCATTGTTCGTCGGTGTGTTCCCGGCGAACGTCAACATGGTCCGGTTGTGGTGGCGCAAGCCATGGCCGATGCGCATCGCCGCGCTGGCCCGGCTGCCGTTGCAGATCCCGATGGTCACCGCGGCGCTCAAGATCCGGCGCAACGCCTAACTCGTCACCGGCTGGGCCAGTAGTGCGGCCAGCTCGTCGGGTCCCGGCAGCACATCGGGGACGACGGTCACCCCTGAGCGCACATAATGAAACGCGGTGCGCACCAACGATTCCGGGCATCCACGTAGCGCGGCCCAGGCCAGCCGGTAGACACCGAGCTGGATGGCGGCCTGTCGGCTAGCCTCCGGCCCACGTGGCGGCTCACCGGTCTTCCAGTCCACCACCGTGGCGCCACCGTCGGGGTCGGCGAAGACCGCGTCGATGCGGCCACGGACCACGGTGTCGCCGATAGCCATCTCGAACGGCACCTCGACATCCACCGGGGTACGGGCGGCCCACGGCGAAGCGAGGAATTCCGCCTGCAACGTAGCCAGCTCTTCGGCCTCGCGCTGTGCGGTGTCGGTGTCGGCCGCGCCGGGTAGGTCGCCGAGGTCGAACAATCGATCGGCGCCGTAAAATCGCTGAACCCACTCGTGAAATGCATTGCCCAGCAACGCATGCGGGTCAGGCCGTGCCGGGAGCCGGCGCATCAGCCGCTGCGCGGCGTGCTCGGGCTCGCGGGCCAGG
>NZ_JBAUZA010000087.1:0-1892 GCF_049585075.1 Mycobacterium sp. | reverse complement strand
AGGCCGGGCAGCGCCCCGCCGGCACCGGACGCCGACGTGGACATCTTCGGGTGTTGCCCGACCCCACTGACTAGTAAGCCCGCCGGGCTAGGCTGATTGCCCGCCTCGCCCCCACGCCGCTGCGCGGCTGGGGGGACCCCCACCTCATCGCGCTCCGCGCTCTGCATCGTCGCCGGGCTAGGCTGACGACGAAACGTCCCCGTTCGTCAGGAGCCTTTTGATGTCTCGGTCCGCCGCGGTTGTCAACCGTGTGATCAAGGCATATGACGTCCGGGGTCTGGTCGGTGAGGAGATCGACGAGTCGCTGGTCACCGACGTCGGCGCTGCCTTCGCCAGGCTGATGCGTGCCGAGGACGCGCGGCAGATCGCCATCGGCTACGACATGCGCGACAGCTCGCCGTCGCTGGCCGCAGCTTTCGCCGCCGGGGTGACTGCCCAGGGCCTCGACGTGGTCCGCATCGGCCTGGCGTCAACCGATCAGCTCTACTTCGCCTCCGGGCTGCTGGACTGCCCCGGTGCGATGTTCACCGCGAGCCACAATCCGGCCGCCTACAACGGCATCAAACTGTGCCGGGCGGGCGCCAAACCCGTCGGCGCCGAGACCGGGTTGACCGCGATCCGTGACGATCTGGTCGCCGGCGTCGCTGCTTACGACGGGCCGGCTGGTTCCGTCGGCGACAAAGACGTGCTGGCCGACTACGGAGCCTTCCTTCGCTCGTTGGTGAACACCGCCGGGCTGCGCCAGCTGCGGGTGGCCGTCGACGCGGGCAACGGGATGGCCGGCCATACCGCACCGGCAGTCCTTGGTCCGATTGGGTCGATCACTCTGTTGCCGTTGTACTTCGAGCTCGACGGTTCGTTCCCCAACCACGAGGCCAACCCGCTGGACCCGGCGAACCTGACCGACCTGCAGGCCTATGTGCAGGACAGCGGCGCGGATATCGGCCTAGCCTTCGACGGCGACGCCGACCGGTGTTTTGTGGTCGACGAGCGCGGTCAGCTGGTGTCGCCGTCGACAGTGACCGCGCTGGTCGCCGCCCGCGAGCTCGGCCGGGAAATCGGCGCGACCGTGATCCACAACCTGATCACCTCTCGCGCGGTGCCGGAGTTGGTGGTCGAACGCGGCGGCACCCCGGTTCGATCGCGGGTCGGGCACTCCTACATCAAGGGGCTGATGGCCGACACCGGTGCGATCTTCGGCGGCGAACACTCTGCGCACTACTACTTCCGCGATTTCTGGGGCGCCGATTCCGGGATGCTGGCCGCGCTGTACGTGCTGGCCGCGCTCGGTGAGCAGCAGCGGCCGCTATCGGAGTTGACGGCCGACTACCAGCGCTACGAATCATCTGGCGAGATCAACTTCACCGTGTCCGACGCTGCCTCGTGTGTCGAAGCGGTGCTGAAATCGTTTGGCAGCCGGATTCAATCCATCGATCACCTGGACGGGGTGACGGTGGACCTCGGTGAGGGCAGCTGGTTCAACCTGCGCAGTTCCAATACCGAGCCGCTGCTGCGGCTGAACGTGGAAGGACGGTGCGCCGAAGACGTCGAAGCCGTGGTCGCCCAAGTCGCCGACGAGATCCGCCAGCAGGATGTCAGTCAGGTCGCGACGTGAACGCAACTCAGGCCATCATCGACCTCGACGACACCGAAGGTTTGTTGGCCGCCGATCGCGAGGGGCTGTTGCGGGCGGCGTCGACGGCCGGTGCGCAGGTGCGTGCGGCCGCGGCCGCGCTGGACGAGGGTGCACTGGACGCGGTACGTGGCAATGAGTCTCCTCGTACGGTGATCTGGGTTGCCGGGCGCGGCGCCGCTGAGACCGCAGGCACCATGCTGGCCGCGACGTTCGGTAATTGGACGGCCGCGCCGATCGTGGTCGCCGCCGAGGCTCC
>NZ_JBAUZA010000086.1:0-9206 GCF_049585075.1 Mycobacterium sp. | reverse complement strand
GCGTCCAAGACAAACTCAACATCCGGCCACGACCCACCCTGAATTTCGACACCCCAGCCCAACGCCTAGCCGCCCTCCTAGAAGAGGCAGCCTGACCGATGTTGCACTAACCACTTGACTTTGAGGCCGAAATCCGTGACATAACCCCACATTCGGCGGCAAGAAAACCGTTGATCTGACCCGTGCAGAGTTGTAGGTTGAATAGCGAAGCAGGCCCGGAAAGCGACGAATTCCAAAGAGCCGGTCAGCGGAGTGAAAACCGGCCGCGCAGGATGTACGAGACGCCTCCCAACGTCCTCCGGGCCTGCCCCTATGTGTCCTCGGTATCGCCGGCGCCCCGTCGGGCGCGAAAAAGCTTCACCTCACCCTTGATGCCCTTGAGATGACGCGCGCCGGCGTACGACCAGCTGAAGCCCGCGTCATCGCCGAGTTCATCGCGCGTCGATTCGGCGCCCAGCACTGCGCCGGGCCGCGCCACCGCCGTTACCCGGCTCGCCATGTTCACCGGGCTGCCGAACCAATCACCGGCCCTGCTGACTGCGGCCCCCGACGCGATGCCCGCCCGTAGTCGGGGAAAGTCGTTGTCGCCATCGGTGACTTCGACAAGCTTGAGCACCACGTCGAGCAGCGGCGCCGGGTCGGCGCAGACGAACATCACCGCGTCGCCGATCGTCTTGACGAAGCGCACCGGCGGGACGGCCACGTCGCGGGCCAGGTCGGCCAGCCGGTTGGCCAATTGACCCAGCTCCTCGGCCGGCACCTGCTCGCCCAGCCGGGTGAAGCCGACCAAATCCGCGAACGCGACGGTGATCTGCCGGGCACCGGGTAGCGCCGTCCCCGCCGCACGCTCGCCGGCATTGACGGCCTCGGTTTCCATCTGGTGCCGCAGCTGCAAGAACAGCATGTCCTGGATCATCGGGCCTAGTAGCGGCGCGATCTGGCGGACTATCGCCTCGGATGCCTGAGCGACCTGCAACTCGGTCAAACCGGGCTGCATGACCGCCGCGAGTGCGCTGTAGCGCATCACCTCCGCAGCATGCGACAGTCCTTCGGCCAGCACGCGCGCGATTGTGATCACCTGCTCAGCGTCGAGCCCGACGCCGATGAAGCGCTGACCGCTGGCGGCGGCCTCCGCATCGGCCCGCAGGTACACGGCTAAATCGGGATCATCGACTGTGGGCAGCCCGAGCGCGCGTTGCATGCGCTGCAGCAGGTCCAGGTCGATACCGTATGTTTCGCTGATCTCGCGCGCCGACATATATGTGCCGTCATCACCCATCAACCGGCCCGCCGGCAGCAGCATCGGGGCGACAGCTCCCCGGATTTGTTCAACGGTGAAGTCGTGTTGCATGAGCCACTCGATCAGCTCGGCGCGCTCGGCGCGTGCGCCGCCCTCCAGCCCGTCGAGCAGCTTTTCGACGTTCGGGTCGGGCGTGTCATCCACGTCGCCAACGTATAACGCGGCGAGGCATCATGTGAATGCGATGACCACACCGCTGCTGAAAGGGTTTGCGCCCGTCGTCGACAACGGCGCCGGGCTGCTGATCCTGGGATCGTTCCCCAGCGTGCAGTCGCTGGCAACCCGGCAGTACTACGGCAACCCGCGAAATGCGTTCTGGCCGATCACCGCTGCGCTGTTCGGCTTCGACGCGCAGGCAGCATACGAAACCCGGCTGGCCGCATTGCAATCCCACGGCGTGGGGCTCTGGGATGTTCTGCACAAGTGCCGCCGCGCTGGCAGCTCAGACGCCAAAATCGACCCAAAGAGCTTAGTGGTCAACGACTTTGGTCGACTGTTCGCCACTTACCCCTGCATCAGCCGGGTATGCTTCAACGGTCACACCGCAGAAAAGCTGTTCCGCCGACTGGTCCACTTCGACGCGCCGGTCAGCTACCAGCTGCTGCCGTCCACCAGCCCGGCGCGGGCGATGCCTGCGGGCCAGAAGCTGGACGCCTGGCGGGTGATCTCGCCGTCATGAGACCGGCGGTCGCCGGTGTGCCCACGGCCGTGCCGCCTCGATCTGTGCGCCCAACGCCACCAGCGTCGCCTCGTCGCGGGGACGACCGACCAGCTGAACCGACAGCGGAACGCCGTTGCGGTCAAGCCCCCACGGCACGGCGGCGGCCGGCTGACCGGTGAGGTTCCAGATCTCGAAGAACGGCACCCGCCTCGACACCAGCAACAAGCTCGAGATGGCGCCCCGGCGTTGGTAGGCGCCGATACGGGATGGTCCGGTGGCGTTGCCGGGTGTGATGACGACGTCGACATCGTCGAAGATCGACTGGATCCGGGCGGCCAGCGCCGACTCCCCCGCCCGCACATTCGCCATCCGCCGATCGGAGAACAGCGACCCGATCCGCGCCATGTTGCGGGTCCGCTTTTCCAATCGGTCTTGGCGCGGCAGCGCGCGGACGTCGTTGTAAATGCCCCGGAAATAGCGCGGCAGATAGTTGGCGTAGATCGCTGCCGGCGGATAGTCGGGGTCACGGACGACGACGTCGTGGCCAAGCTCGCGCAGCAGCGCGCCCGCCTCATCGACCGCCGCCCGTTGCGCCTTGCCGATGTTGACGACCAACGGCGGTGGAACCTTGGTGCTCAACGCAATTCGCAGTCGGCCGGGATCGCGGGCGGCGGCGCCGACGAAGCCGCCGTCCGGTCCGGGCATCGTGGTCGTCGCATCCAGAAACAACGCCGCGTCTTTCACCGACCGCGCGATCGGACCGTTGACGCTCAGCCCGCACCACGCGTCGTCGTGCGGTGCCAGCGGGACCCGGTCGCGTTGCGGCTTGATGCCGAACAGACCACACCAGCCCGACGGGATCCGGATCGAACCGCCACCATCGGAACCCAATGCCAGCGGGACCAGCCCGGCCGCCACCGCGGCGCCGCTGCCCCCGCTGCTGCCACCCGGTGTGAGCGAGGTGTCCCACGGGTTGCGGGTCGCCCCGAACGTCAATGATTCGGTGTAGGGCAGCATCATCATTTCCGGCACAGTGGTTTTGCCGATGATCACTGCGCCGGCGGCACGTAGCCGGGCAACCACCTCCGCATCGTGGGTCGCCGGGGTCGCGACGGCGCCGGTGCCGTAGGTCGTCAGCTCGCCGGCGACATCGACGTCGTCTTTGATCGCGACCGGCACGCCCAGCAGCGGCAGCCGCTCGCCGGCATCGATGCGGCGCTGCGCGGCCTCGGCCTCCTGACGCGCGGCGTCAGCCAGGACGACCCGAAAGGTGCGCAGCTGCGGGTCCAACTGCGCGATCCGGTCCAGATAGATCTCGAGCAGGCCCGGCGCGGTGATCGTGCCCTCGGCCAACATCCGCACCTGTTCGGCCGCACCCGCAAAGGCCAGATCTGTCTCGTCCACGTCAAGGCAGACTACTTGTATGCACGGCACGACGTTCGATCAATTGACCCCACAGCAACTGCGCGCACGCAAGACGATCAAGTGGAACCATTTCGGGCCCGAGGTGTTGCCGCTGTGGATCGCTGAGATGGACTTCCCCACCGCACCGGCGGTCGTCGACGGCATCCGCGCATGCGTCACCGACGAGGAGTTCGGTTATCCGGCCTTCCGGGAGGACATCCTCGCACGGGCGACCGCCGACTGGTGTCGACGGCGTTATAGCTGGCGCGTTGCGCCCGAGGAGGTTCGTGTTGTTCCCGACGTCCTCAAGGGATTGGAAGTCGTCATCAACTTCCTGACCAGACCCGAAACTCCGGTAGTACTGCCCGTTCCCGCATACATGCCGTTCTTCGACGTCCTGCAGATCACCGGTCGCCAGCGGGTGGAAATCACTATGCTGCAAGATGATTCAGGCCGCTACGTGATGGATCTGGAGGCGCTCGACGAGGCATTCGCCGGCGGGGCCGGCTCGTTGATCCTGTGCAATCCGAACAACCCGCTGGGCACCGCATACCGCGAGGACGAGTTACGGGCGATTGTGGACATCGCCGCTCGCCACCACGCACGGGTGATCGCCGACGAGATTCACGGGCCGCTGGTCTTTGGGCGTCCCCACGTCGCGGCGGCCTCGGTATCCGACATGGCCGCGCACACCGTCATCACCCTGATGTCGGCGTCCAAGGGTTGGAACCTGCCGGGTCTGATTTGCGCACAGGTCATCCTGTCCAACGAGCGGGACATCCGCGACTGGGAATTCATCAACAAGCTGCACAAGATGGGTGTGTCCACGATTGGTATTCGCGCCAACATCGCCGCCTACACCCACGGGGCCGACTGGCTCGATGAACTGCTTGGCTATCTGCAGGCCAACCGGGATCATCTGGCCGCGGCGCTGCCGGCGTCGAGTCCGGGCGTGCGGGTCAATACCCCGGAAGCGACTTATATGTCCTGGGTGGATTTCCGGGCGCTCAACCTACCTGCCGAGCCCGCGGATCACCTGCTGTCGAAGGCCAAGGTGGCGCTCAGCCCGGGGATCCCGTTCGGCGCGACGGTGGGCTCGGGTTTCGCCAGGCTGAACTTCGCCACTACTCGTGCGGTCCTCGACCGCGCGATCGAGGCGATCGCTGCCGCCCTGGCGATCTGACCAGCCACCACCGTGGCTATATGTTCTGCACGATCGTCGCCGGGGACGCCCCAGCGATCCGCATCTACGAAGACGAGGGCTACCTGGCCTTCCCTCGATATTCGTCCGTTCACCCCTGGGCACGCGTCGGTGGTGCCCAAGCGGCACGGCGGAGGTTTCGAAACCTCACCCAAATCAGGCAAAACGCTCCGATGTCTAAGCGGCCCCCGGGGTGCTTCGGGATGCAGTAATGCTATGCAGGACGCGCCGGCTAGCGATACTGTGAGTGCCGACACGGACGTGTTTGCAGTGCTGGCACGGGGGAGAGAAAGAACATGGCCACGCCCACAACCGAGCCGGTGCGCCTACCGCCGGGTCCACGGATACCGAAGGCCCTGCAGGGCCTGTGGTTCTTGCGTGACTACCACGAAATGTATGGCGCTCTCAGTCGACGCTACGGCCCGGTTTTTAGCGTGAATATGCCGCGCCTGGGCCGTGCGGTGGTGATCAGGGATCCCGCCCTGGTCAAGGAGGTGTTCGGCACCAGTACCGATTTGCTCGAACGCGCGAGGACGGGAACCGCCAGCCTGGGCGACGCGTTCGGCTCGGGGTCGACGTTCGCCCTTGCCGGGGATGAACTGCTCGAGCGCCGCAAGCTCGTGCTCCCGCAATTTCACGGCAAACGGATGCGAAGCTACGAGCCCATCATCGAAGAAGAGGTGCTGCGCGAGATCGCGGCCTGGCCGGAAGGGCGGGAGTTCCAGACGCTGCCCTCGATGACGGCGATGACTCTCGGCGCCATCCTGCGGGCCCTGTTCGGCGCCGAGGGAGCCACGCTGGACGAGCTGAACGACCTGATTCCGCCGATGGCCGCCCTCTCCGGGGTGTACTTGGCACTGCCGCCGAGCTTGCGGCGTGACCTGGGTCCATGGAGCCCGGGCGGACGATACTTGCGGCACCGCCGCCGTTTCGACGCCGCGATCAACTCGCTGATCGCCACTGCGCGCGTGGATCCCGCATTGGAAGAGCGCAGCGATGTGCTTGCACTGCTGGTGCGGGCGCGCTACGAAAACGGCGAGCCGATCACGAATCAGCACATCGCCGACGAGATGCTGACCTTGCTGGTATCCGGCCACGAGACAACCGCGGGATCACTGGCCTGGGCAGTGGAGCGGTTGATTCGTCATCCTCAGCTGCTGTCGCGGCTGACCGAGGAAGTCGACGCCGGCGGATCCGAACTGCGCCAGGCCACGATCGCGGAAGTGCAGCGCACTCGGACCGTTCTCGACTCCACCGTGCGGTGTACCAAGGCGCGTATTCGCCTGGGAGACTGGGTCTTTCCGGAGAACACCAGGATCGTCCTGAGTCTCGCGCTGGTCCACGATTCAGATGAGAGCTTCTCGGACGCGATGTCGTTCAACCCGGACCGATTCCTCGGCAGTGCCGCGAAGCCGAAGGCCTGGATTCCGTTCGGCGGCGGTGTCAACCGTTGCGTCGGCGCGGCGCTAGCCACCATGGAGATGGACATCACCCTTCGCCTACTGCTGCGCGAATTCCGTTTCGTACCAACCGATGCGCCGGACGAACGACCACACTGGCGCGGTATTGCCTACGCACCGGCGCGCGGCGCGCGAGCAGTGGTGTACCGGCGCACCGATAAGGCGTTGCGTGTTGCCGACTCTGCTTCGTTGGCCGACCACCGCGGCGCATAGTCGGCGTGGCATACTCGCCGCTGTGACTCGGACTTCCAAGCGGTACATCAAGCTCGTTGACCCTTTTCCGTGGTTGAAACGAGCCATCAACAAGTACTGGTACCCCTTTATCACCCGCCGGTGGGAAAACGAAGACGTCACCTTTCTCAACTGGGGCTACGAGGAAGATCCGCCGCTTGGACTGCCGCTGGCCCCTGAGGATGAAGCCGACCGGTACAGCATCCAGCTCTACCATCGCACCGCGACGCAAGCGGATCTCGGCGGCAAACAAGTCCTGGAGGTCAGCTCCGGACACGGCGGTGGAGCCGCGTATCTGGTACGGACGGTGCAACCGGCGTCCTACACCGGGCTGGACTACAACCCGGACGGTGTTGCATTCGCCCAGAAACGGCACAGCCTACCGGGGCTGGATTTCGTGCACGGCAACGCTGAGAGCATGCCCTTTCCCGACCAGTCCTTTGACGCGGTGATCAACGTCGAAGCGGCGCACTCCTACCCCCATTTCGACCGTTTTCTTTCTGAAATGACGCGGGTGCTGCGCCCAGGAGGGCATTTCCTCTACGCCGATTTCCGCGGGTTCCTCGAATATGACGATTGGGATGCAGCACTGGCCGGCATGCCAATGCGGATGCTTTCGAAGCGGGAGATCAACACGGAGGTGCTGCGCGGGATGGACAACAACTCGCAGCGCTTCCTGGGCCTGAACTCCCGCTATGTGCCCAAATACCTGCAGCCCTGGGGCCGCGTATTCGCTGGCGCGCCGGGCACGACGGGCTACAAGCAACTGCAAAGCGGGCGGCTTTCGTACCGGATGTACCACTTCATCAAAGACTGAGGCGGGAGCGGCATCCTCGACCGGGCCATCAACGTGATCGCCGCCGCGCTACCGTGACCGCATGTCGTGTGTGTTTTGTGCGATCGTCGCCGGGGAGGCGCCAGCGATCCGCATCTATGAGGATGACGGCTACCTGGCCTTCCTCGACGTCCGCCCGTTCACCCGCGGCCACACACTGGTGGTGCCGAAAAAGCACACGGTGGATCTGACCGACACCCCGCCGGAGACACTGGCCGACATGGTGGCGATCGGACAGCGCATCGCCAAGGCGGCCCGCTGCACCGAGTTGGCCGACGCTACCAACGTCGGGATCAACGACGGGCCGGCGGCCTTCCAATCGGTGCCGCACATTCACCTGCACGTGCTGCCGCGACGCAAAAGCGACAAACTCTCGGTGGCCAAGGGGATGCTGCTGCGCCGCGACCCCGACCGGGAGGCGACGGGGCAGATCCTGCGCGACGCGCTGGCGCAATTGGGCGCCACTCCGCAAGACTGACCGGCATGGATATAGCTCTGTGGATCGAACAGCACATTGGCGCGCCGCTGCTGGGCGTGCACGACACGATCTATCAACGCACCAACGGCCGGATTGGGCACCGGATACCCTTCGGGCCGGTCAACTTGCTGCTGCACACGGTCGGCGCCAAGACCGGTAAGGCGCGGACCAACACACTCAGCTACGCGCGCGACGGCGATGCGTATCTCGTCGTGGCGTCAAAGGGTGGCGATCCGAAGGCGCCGGGGTGGTATCACAATCTGAAAGCCAACCCGAACGTCGAAATCAACGTCGGCCCAAAACGTTTCGGCGCGGTAGCCAAACCCGTGCTACCCGATGACCCGGACTACGGGCGGCTGTGGCAGATCGTCAACAAGAACAACGCAAACCGCTACGAGGGGTACCAGAAGCGGACGTCGCGACCAATTCCGGTGATCGCGCTGACGCCTCACTAGAACAACTCCTTGGCCAGCAGTTCCAGCGTGGTCTCCCGGCCTGGAGCGGTGGCCGGGTCGGTGCCGCGGTGTGCCGATGCGACCGGATGCACCATCACCTCGTCGACGTCGAACCGTTTCGCCAGCGCATGTAGTTGCTCGGCGGCCTCGGCGGGTGTGCCGAGGACAGCGCGATCGAGCCCGCTGGGAACGATGCGCTGCTGCTCTGGTGTCAGCTGCGCGCCGCGGGCGTCCTCGACAAGTTCTAGCGGTCCCAGCGGTTGCCCCGTGCGCAGCCGGGCCATCATGTGAAGGTTCGGCAGCATCAAAGCCATTGCCTCATCGTGGGTTTCGGCCACAGCAGCGTTGACGGTCAGGAAGGTCAACGGCTCGGCCGTTAGCTCGCTGGGCACGAACTGCGACCGGTAGAGCGCCAGCGCCTCCTCGGTTCCTCTGCCCGAAAAATGGTGTGCGAACACGTAGGGCAGTCCCTTGGCCGCGGCCAGCCGCGCCGAATACAGCGACGAGCCGAGTAGCCACAGGCGCGGCTCGCTCGCAGCGGCCGGAGTGGCCTTGAGCATGTAGTCCCCGTCGCGCAACTGCACGGCCACCCCACGGGCGCTCATCATCGCCCGCACGTGGTCGAGGTAGTCGGGGAACTGATCGATATCGCGCTCATCTCGTCCGGCGGCGCCGCGCAACAAGATCGAGGTCACCGGATCCGAGCCGGGCGCCCGGCCGATGCCGAGGTCGATGCGACCAGGCGCGGCCGCCTCCAGCAGCGCGAACTGCTCGGCCACCGCCAGCGGCGCGTGGTTGGGCAGCATCACACCACCTGATCCCAATCTCAGCTGCGATGTCTGGGCCGCTAGATAGGCGATCAGCACCGGCGGGCTGGTCGCGCCAACCGACGGCATGTTGTGGTGCTCGGCAACCCAGTAACGGGTGAAGCCCAACCGGTCGGCGATCTGCGCCAGGCGCACGGTGGCCGCCAGCGCATCCGAGGTGGTTTGGTCGGTGCGCACCGGGACGAGATCGAGCACAGAAAGGCGCATGACAGCGTCAACGCCGGCGCTCAACGGGATAGTCCTGCAAGCGTCGCCGCACGGCCGAAGACGTCGTCGAGCATCTGCGTGGTCAGCTTGCCCGTGAAGGTGTTCTGCTGGCTAGGGTGATAGCAGCCCAGCAGCACGACCTCCCCG
>NZ_JBAUZA010000085.1:0-3628 GCF_049585075.1 Mycobacterium sp. | reverse complement strand
CCGTAGATCCGTAGAAAAATCCGGAACCCCCGCGGCGCCGCGGGGGAAGTCTGGTTGTCTGTCATGGCTTTTCCGCTCATGAGCCACATCTCCTTCGTTTGGGTTTCGAGTCCGTCGCGGTGAATTCCGTTGCGCCGCCTTGGACATTGCCATCGCCTCCAGCAGTACTGAGGCGCCGAAGCGACAAAACTCATCGCATGTGCTGACCTAGCGGCTTTGCTCAACGACAAGCCCCGGTCATCCACGCCCGATCCGCGGCCGAAGTACAGGTTGGCGTCGCAATCCCCGATTAGCGTCCGTGCGCCCATCGCAAACGCCTCCGGCCCCGTTCAGTACCCTGGGGCCGTGTCCGAAAGCGCATCCCGAGCAACGGAAGGCTCCCCGGTGACGGGTCAGCCCATCGTGCTTGAAGACGAAGAGATCTTCGAAGCGCACATCGCCGGCAAGCTTTCCGTGCAGTTGAGGTCCCCGCTGGACACCCAGCGTGCGTTGTCGATCGCCTACACCCCCGGCGTCGCGCAAGTCAGCCGGGCGATCGCCGCCGACCACACCCTTGCCGCGCGCTACACCTGGGCGAACCGGTTGGTGGCCGTGGTCAGCGACGGCAGCGCGGTGCTCGGCCTCGGTGATATCGGTGCGGCGGCGGCGCTGCCGGTGATGGAGGGCAAGAGCGCGCTGTTCAAGGCGTTCGCCGACCTGGACTCGATCCCCATCGTGTTGGACACCAAGGATCCCGACGAGATCGTCGAGACCCTGGTGCGGCTGCGGCCGACCTTCGGCGCGGTCAACCTTGAGGACATTTCCGCGCCGCGATGCTTCGAGATCGAACGTCGCCTGATCGAGGCGCTGGATTGTCCGGTGATGCACGACGACCAACACGGCACCGCGATTGTGGTGTTGGCAGCGCTGATCGGTGCCACCAAGGTGCTCGGCCGCGACATGCAGTCGTTGCGCATGGTGATCTCCGGCGTCGGTGCGGCTGGCGTCGCCTGTGCGAATATCCTGATGTCCGTTGGTATTTCGCATATCACGGTGCTGGACTCCCAAGGCATTTTGCATCCCGGCCGCGACGGCCTGACCTCCGTCAAGGACGACCTGGCCCGGCGCACCAACCCCGAGGGCCTCACCGGCGGCATGATCGAGGCGCTCAAGGGCGCCGACGTATTTTTGGGAGTGTCAGCCGGGGTGGTGCCCGAGGAGCTGGTCGCCTCGATGGCGCCCGACGGCATTGTGTTCGCGCTGTCCAACCCCGACCCCGAGGTCCATCCGGACGCGGCGGCCCGGCACGCGGCGATTGTCGCAACGGGGCGAAGCGATTTCCCGAACCAGATCAACAACGTGCTGGCGTTCCCCGGCGTTTTCCGCGGTGCGCTGGATGCCGGTGCTCGCAGGATTACCGAGAAGATGAAGATCGCCGCGGCCGAGGCGATCGTTTCCGTCGTTGCCGATGACTTGGCGCCCGACCGGATCGTGCCGAGCCCGCTGGACCCGCGGGTGGCACCGGCGGTTGCCGCCGCAGTGGCTGCCGCCGCAGATCCCGCGGAGTGATCACCAGAAGGGTGACCGTGCTCGCGCTCGCGGCGGCGCTGGCGATGACGGCGTGCGCGCACCGCACCCCCCCTCGCTCGGGTGAGCTGGTCGTCGGATCCCGTTCCGGTGCCGAGTCGGTGCTGCTGGCTGATATCTACACCGGGGCGCTGCGCTCCTACGGGTTCCCGGCTCGCACCGAGCTGGCACCCGACCCACTGACCAAACTCGACGCGGGTGCGGTCGTTGTCGTGCCTGGCCTCACCGGCCGGGTGCTGCAGCGCTTTCAGCCCGGTAGCACCGTCCGGTCCGACGCGCAGGTGTACAAGGCGATGGTGGGTGCGCTACCCGAGGGGATCGCCGCCGGTGATTACACCACCGCCGCCGAGGACAAACCCGCGTTGGCAGTCACTGAGACGACCGCCAAAAGCTGGGGCGGCACTGATCTAGGTACGCTGCCACACCACTGTGACGGCTTGGTGATCGGATCGATCGCGGGTGCATCGACGCCATCGGCGGTAGGCAGCTGCCATCTGCCTGCTGCTCGCGAATTCTCAGATAATGCAACACTTTTCGCCGCGCTGCGAGACCGAATGGTCACTGCGGCGTGGACCACCACCACCGAGCCGGGCGTGCCGGCCGATCTGTTGGTGCTCACCGACGGCAAGCCGGCGCTGGTGCAGGCGGAGAACGTGGTGCCGCTTTACCGGCGCAACGAGCTGAGCGATCGGCAGTTGCTGGCGGTCAACGAGGTGGCGGGCGTCCTGGACACCGCCGCGCTGGTTGACATGCGCCGGCAAGTGATCGGCGGTGCCGACCCGCAAGTGGTGGCCGACGGGTGGCTCAGCGAACACCCGCTAGGGCGTTAGGCGTCGGCTAACGCGACGGCGGCTTCAGCCGGGCCACTACCGGGCGGAACAGCCGCTGGTAGCTCCCGGATCCGGTTATCCGCACGATGGCGTCCAGCACCTTGGCGTCAGGGCCGACCAACACCCGGGCCCGGTTTTTGGCGACGGCTTCCAGAATGATTTCGGCCGCCCGCCCCGGGGTGGTGCTAGCCAGCCGCTTGTCGAAGAACCTGGCCATCTTCTCGGGGTCCACCCCTTCGGCGGCGGTGGCGTTGCGGGCGATCGGGGTCTTGATGCCGCCGGGGTGTACGGAGGTCACCTTGACCGGGTGGCCGTTGAGCGTCATTTCCTGTCGCAAGGCTTCGGTGAAGCCGCGCACGGCGAATTTGGCCGCGTTGTATGCGGCTTGGCCGGGCATCGACATCAGCCCGAAAAGGCTGGACACGTTGATGATGTGGCCGTCGCCGGAGGCGATCAAATGCGGCAGGAAGGCCTTGGTGCCGTTCACGACGCCCCAGAAGTCGACGTCCATCACTCGTTCGATGTCCTTGAATTGGCTGATCTCGATGTCGCCGGTGAATGCGATCCCGGCGTTGTTGTAGATCTGGTTGACCTTGCCGAAGTGCTCGTTGATCTGGTCGGCGTAGGACTGGAAGGCCTCCCGTTCGGTGACGTCGAGTCGGTCGGCCTGGACCGGCGCACCGATGTCGCGCAGCTGTTCTTCAGTCTGCGCGAGCCCCTCGAGGTCGACATCGCTGATCGCCAGCGTGGCGCCGCGGCGGCCGAGCTCAAGGGCTAAGGCCTGGCCGATACCTGAACCGGCGCCGGTGACCGCGGCTACTTTCCCGGCAAACCCTTCCATGGACGCTCCTTGCAACGTGGGGTGCGTCAAGGTTAGCCGGTACCAGCGGTATCTCTTACGTCCGGGTAGAACTCAAACGCGGCAGCGACGACACGAGCGCGCGCCGCAGGGCCGCGCTCATGTTGATCGCCCTGGGGCGTCGCGAATTACCAACGACGCCAACGATAGTGGCGTCTTGCGAAGGCTTGTTAGGCCCAGCTGCCGCCGACTGCGTTGTCGGTGGAGTTCATGTTGTTGCCGGCGGTTTGTACCTTTTGGCCGTGGGCGTTGGCTTGTTCGTAGATGACCTGGAAGTTGCGACCCAACTGGGTGATGAACTCCTGGCAGGCCACCGAACCGGCGCCGCCCCAGAAGTCACCGGCAGCCAGCACATCGCGCACGATGGCCTGGT
>NZ_JBAUZA010000084.1:0-1776 GCF_049585075.1 Mycobacterium sp. | reverse complement strand
GTGGTGTAGAGCGCGAACCGTCCTTCGGCGCGGCGCTCGGCATCGGTCGGGTCGACGCCAAGCTCCGGCCTGCCGTCGCGGACTTCGGAGCCCAAGTCCTCGTCAAAGGTCGCCCACTCCGGCTGCTCCTCCTTGGGCGGAAAAATACTTTCCAGCGTCGAGTCGCCCTTGATCACCAGCTCGGCCATGTTCTGCTGGAACCGCATCACGATGTGCGCGGCCTGACTGGCCAGGGTCATCGGATACATCAGAATGGTTTTCGGCAGCTTGATCGTCTCCTCGACGGCAAATGTCGCCGCGCCGACCAGCAGCCGGACCCCATACGGTGCAGTAGCCATGCGTCCCAGCCTGCCTTAAACCGGCGGTCAACTCCAAGCCGACAGCGCGAGCTTGGCCCAAGAGATGTGCAGAGTCGAGTCCGGAGAAAGTAACCTGGTTGGCATGCCACCGACCGTCAACATGGGGATCCCGGGCGCCGCCGGCTCGGCGGTCGGGCCGGTGACCGGCAAGCGTGTGCTGCTGGCCGAGCCCCGCGGGTATTGCGCTGGTGTCGACCGCGCTGTCGAGACGGTCGAGCGGGCGCTGGAGAAGCACGGCCCGCCGGTCTACGTCCGGCATGAGATCGTGCACAACCGCCACGTGGTGGACACCCTGGCCAAGGCCGGGGCGATTTTCGTCGACGAGACCGACGAGGTGCCCGAGGGCGCGATCGTGGTGTTTTCCGCGCACGGCGTCGCCCCGACCGTGCATGCGTCGGCGGCCCAGCGGTCGCTGCGCGTCATCGACGCCACCTGCCCGCTGGTCACCAAGGTGCACAACGAAGCCAAGCGTTTTGCCCGCGACGACTACGACATCCTGCTGATCGGTCACGAGGGCCACGAGGAAGTCGTCGGTACCGCCGGCGAAGCCCCCGACCATGTGCAGCTGGTCGACGGGCCCGGCGCAGTCGAGGGTGTGACGGTCCGCGACGAGAACAAGGTCATCTGGCTGTCCCAGACCACGCTGTCGGTCGACGAGACCATGGAGACCGTGCAGCGGCTGCGTGCGCGGTTCCCGAAATTGCAGGACCCGCCGAGCGACGACATCTGCTACGCAACGCAGAATCGGCAGGTCGCGGTCAAGGCGATGGCGCCCGAGTGCGAGTTGGTCATCGTCGTCGGATCGCGCAATTCGTCGAACTCGGTGCGGTTGGTCGAGGTCGCTCTTGGCGCCGGGTCGGCTGCCGCGCATCTGGTGGACTATGCCGACGACATCGACCCGGCGTGGTTGGACGGCGTCACCACGATCGGGGTCACCTCCGGTGCATCGGTGCCTGATTTGCTGGTGCGTGGTGTTCTGGAGCGGCTGGCCGAGTACGGCTACGGCGTGGTGCAGCCCGTGACGACGGCTAACGAGACGCTGGTGTTCGCCTTACCGCGAGAGATCCGGCCCACCCGGTCTCGCTAGACGTCGTATTCCCAGGAGTCGGCTCCGGGCTCGCGCGACCGCCGGGGACGCGACGGGGGTTCTTCGCGCGAGTCGTCAGCCGGGCTCGAGCCGCGATAGCGGACCTGCGAGATCGGGTGGTGTGTGGCGGTGGCGCCGGATGTTCCGTTCGGCACCGACCTGCGACGAGGCTCGATGGGCTCGATGGGCTCGTAGGGGTCGAAGCGACTGCTGCGACGGGCCGGTTGAGCCTTGCGACTATGCGGGTCGCGGCGGATCTCGCGCGAGGGCCGACCGCGCAGGTCCGGATCGCGCGGCACCCTGCCGCGGCGGGGCGGCTCTGGACCGTCG
>NZ_JBAUZA010000083.1:0-11340 GCF_049585075.1 Mycobacterium sp. | reverse complement strand
GAGAAGAGAAGTGCCATGGCAACTGACCCCGGCGGGATGACGACCCGCAAACGACGGCACATCGACGTGTGCCTTGACGACCGGGTTGCCTATTCGTCGGTGACCACCGGGCTGGAACGCTACCGGCTGCCATACAACGCGCTGACCCAGACCAGCCTCGCCCACATCGACTTATCCACCGAGTTCCTCGGTGCGTCGCTGCAAGCGCCGGTGCTGATCGGCGCAATGACCGGTGGCGCCGAGCTATCCGAAAGGATCAATAGAAACCTGGCCGCAGCGGCTCAACGGCTAGGTATCGGGATGATGCTCGGCTCGCAGCGGATTATGTTGGACAGCGCGCTAGGGGAACAAGCCGCCGCTAGTTTCACCGTCCGCGATGTGGCGCCGGATGTGTTGCTGTTCGGCAATATTGGACTATCACAACTGACCACTGCCGCGGTCGACGACATTTCGAATGCTCTGAAACGCGTCGAAGCAGATGTGCTTGCGGTGCATACTAATCCGCTGCAGGAGGCGGTCCAGCACAACGGCGACTGCGATTTTTCCGGATCGATCGACAGGTTGCGCGAGGTCGCCGGCGCACTGGAATATCCGGTGTTGCTCAAAGAGGTTGGCCACGGCATCGGTACGTCGGCGATCACGGAGTTGCTGGGTGATTGGGGCGAGCCGCCGGTGGCGGCCATCGATGTCGCAGGTGCCGGCGGCACCTCGTGGTCACGCGTTGAGCAACTTGTTCGCTACGGAGAAGTGCGTTATCCCGATTTAGCCGACTGGGGTATACCGACGGCACGGGCAATCGTAGAGGTGCGCGAGACGCTTCCCACCATCCCGCTGGTCGGCTCCGGTGGCGTTCGCACCGGCATGGATGCGGCCAAAGCGCTGGCGTTGGGCGCAGATGTGGTGGCAATCGCCCGCCCGCTGCTCGCTGCGGCGATCGAATCTTCTGATGCCGTAATCGACTGGCTGCAGGGCTTCCTCGACGAACTTCGAATATGCCTACACGGCACCGGCGCAGCGGACGTACGGGTTCTGCATGCCATCGGTGTAACACCGATAGTGTAATGGCGGTCGTCCTTGCCTACGGGTCGCCGGCCCTCGGCCATCTGTTTCCGCTCGCAGCGCTGCTCAGGGAGCTGACCCGACGCGGACACGAAGTCCATTTACTGACGCTGTCTTCCGGCGTTGCCGACCTGCACGCGACGGGAGTTCATGCGCAGCCCGTTGACCCGCGGATCGAGGGCACTGGCGGATCGGACTGGCTGGCGCGCAACGCGCTGGATGTGTTGAAGATCTCGATCGACGTGTTGTGCCGCCGAGCGGTGTTGGAAGTCGATGATCTACGTTCAGCTATCGATCGGACGAGGCCGGACGTGGTGATCGTCGACGCGAACTGTTGGGGTGGCATTGCGGTGGCTGAGGCCGGCGATGTGCCATGGCTGGTGTTCTCACCTTTTAGCCCCTATCTCCGTTCGCCCGGGGTGCCACCGTTCGGCCCGGGATTGCAGCCATTGCCAGGTGTGGTCGGTCGGCTTCGTGACGCCGCGATTCGGCCATTCGTGACGCGCCTGTTCGACCGACGAATACTGCCGCGAGTCAACGCCGTTCGCCAGCAAGTCGGGGTGCGGGCGATCAGATCAGTCGACGATCTGATGCGGCGGGCGCCATTGCTATTGGCAGTCGGCGGACAGCCTTTCGAGTACCCCCATCCTGGCTGGGGCGAAGCGGTCCACCTCATCGGTGCGTGCGTGTTCGAGCAAGGCCCGACTAGGCCGCCTGACTGGCTCGCATCAACTGATCGACCGATCGTTCTTGTCAGCACCTCGTCGATCAGGCAGGCCGATGCAGTGCTGGCGCGCACCGCATTACAGGCATTGGCGGACGAGCCCGTTCATGTTGTTGCGACATTTCCCGCCGGCGTGCCGCGCGAATTGCCCGAGGTAGGCAACGCCACGGTTTGCCGATTCGTCCCGCACAGTGCGCTGCTCGAAAAGGCAAGCTGTGCGATCACCCATGGCGGAATGGGGACCACCGTCAAGGCACTCGACCGTGGCGTGCCAGTCTGTGTCGTGCCGTTCGCTCGTGATCAGGCAGAGGTCGCCCGGCGCGTCGAGGTGGCTCGCTGCGGCACCCGGTTGCCTGCGCGGAAACTTACCGCGACAAGGCTGCGCGACGCGGTGCGCAGGGCGATGACAATGACCGACGGTGCACAACGAGTGGCAGCTGGTTTCGCCGCGACCGGAGGTGTCGGGCGAGGAGCCGCATTGATCGAGCAACACATGCGGCGGTCGGCCACGCGGGAAGTGGTTGAATAAATCAATTAGGCTCAGCGTGGATGGCCTGGCTGTTTCTTTTGGCACGCACGTTCGTAGAGTTGGCTTGCTGGGCAGCAAGTTCACTCTCAAACTTCGACATCGCCGCGAGCATACCGCTGAACACCCGATGAGCCGCCATCAGATCCTTGTCGCTCAGATCGGCAAGCGCAGTGCGGAGATGGACGCCCAGCGGGGTGAAAAACTCGTGGGCCAATTCCATACCGCTATTTTCATACCGGAGAAGCGCTTTACGCCGATCCGAGGGATCGGCTTCACGCCGGACATGGCCGGCTTCGATCATTCGGTCGACGAGATAGGTGATCGCAGCCGGTGAGACGTCCATGCGCTGTCGCAGCTGAGCCATCGTCAACGGAGTACCTGCCGTCTCAGCAACCATGACGTGCAGCAAAGCGTGGAAATCGTTGCCGCTCACATCGTTCTGGCGGGCGAAATAACGCCCCAACCGATCGGACTGTGATGTGACTGCCCGCATATCGGCGGACATCAGCTTCTCCAGATCAGTTCGGGTAGGAGGTGAACTCTTTGTGCCCCGATTATCCACCCGACCTCATCCTCTTTGGCAATTTGCTCGACAAGCGTATAGGACACCCGCCGGATAGCCCCAATACGCTGTTACCGACCGAAAGTGTGTCGTAACCGCCTCAACGCGGTCTTGAACCCACACACCTGCATTTGCCTACCCTTTCGGCATCGGTGGGTACGACCGTCCTAGACCCGGATGTCCTGAGTATCCGCTTTACAAAACGGGTAACCCGGACTACGAGTGATCGGCCGCTCGCCAGCCTTCGTAGTTGACATAATAAAATTAACTATTAAGATACTGAAGAATATCTGCGTTTTATCCCGTCCCAGACTGCGGCCCGTCGTTGTCCTTCGGCGGACCGAGGAGTTCACCAACCGATGGACCTAGACGACAGCGCAGTCCCACCCAAATCCCCACTCACGGAGGTGTGAGCATGCGCTGCGTCATACTCGGCGCCACTGGCTATCTCGGCGCCCGTCTTGTCCCTGCACTGTTGGCAGCGGGCCACGACGTGCGGGTAATGGCACGTACACCCGCCAAGCTGGACGCCGTGCCTTGGCGCCAGCAGGTTGACGTCGTCGAAGGTGATGTCACTGACGCCGAACAAGTTCAGCAAGCGCTGGATGGGCAACAAGTTCTGTACTATCTCGTGCACTCATTGCTGCGCTCGGATTTTGTGGACTTCGACGCGCGCGCCGCCTCGATCGTCGGGAGGGCCGCCGCAGCAGCCGGACTTGCCCGGATCGTCTATGTCGGCGGCATCATCCCCGAGGGACAGCGGCTGTCCGATCACCTTGCCTCGCGCGAAGAAGTCGGACGGTTGCTTCAAGAATCTGGGGTTCCCACCGTTGAGTTGCGGGCGGCGGCGATTATCGGGGCAGGGTCAGCCAGCTTCGAGATGCTGCGTTATCTGACTGAACGACTGCCGCTGATGGTGACGCCGCGGTGGCTGCGAACTCGGGTCCAGCCCATCGCTGTAGGTGACGTGCTGTACTACCTGACCAAGGCGGCCGAGCTGCCGCCCGAGGTGAACCGGGTTTTCGATATCGGTGGCCCCGACACGTTCACCTACACCGACATGATCCGCAAGTACGCCGCAATCGCGGGTCTCCAGCGCCGCATCGCCGTGCCGGTGCCCGTGTTGACTCCATGGCTGTCGTCGCACTGGGTCAATCTGATCACCCCGCTCCCAAGCGCTCTGGCGGCATCATTGATGGGCTCGCTGGAAAACGATGTGGTGTGCGGCGAGCACGACATCGCCGAGCACATCCCAGACCCCGAGGGCGGACTCGCTCACTATGAAGACGCGGTTGAACTGGCGCTCGCGGGGGTGCGCGAAAAAGAGCTGCAGACTCGGTGGCGGCGACCAGGGGACGATGAGTCACCGGCGCGACCGCTGCCAACTGACCCGTCCTGGGCCGGCGGATCGCTGCACGAGCATGTCTGTCAACGGCGGGTATCCGCCGCTGCCGAGACGCTATGGGATGTTTTCCAGTCGGTGGCCGCGGAGCATGGCTGGTCGGCGGTACCGCTGGCTTGGAGCCTGCGCGGCTGGCTCGGCCGATTTGTCGGAACGGCGAAGGCCAACCGAACACCAAGCCCGTCAAGAACTCCGCATCAGCTGCATACCGGTGAGGCGCTCGATTGGTGGCGCGTGGAGCACATTGACCGGCCACAGCTGCTGCGGCTTCGCGCAGACATCCCGCTTCCCGGTCGGCTGTGGCTCGAGCTGTCGGTGCACGACGAGGGCGACGGGCGCTGCAGTTATCGCCAGCGTGCCGTCTTTCAGCCGTATGGCCTTGCCGGAGAAGCCTTTTGGACGGCGGCCGCGCCGTTTCGCGACGTGGTGCTCGGCGGCATGGCCCGCGCCGTCGCGTCGGCCACACAGCAGCGCCAAGCCGGCCGTGCGGTTTCCCGCGAAGTCCGAGTGGGAACTCCGAGCAGGTGAATCTCTCGGACGTCGTTAGTACACCGTTTCGTTGGGGATCGGCGTTGCGTCATAGGCGGATATTCCATCCGGACGGCGTGCTGGCCGAGGGGTCAATTGAGCGGGTGGCGCCGGCCCACACTGGCTTGCCCGTCGCGTCGGGCAGCGTCATTGCGCGCGTGTCGAAGGCTGCCGGGACGCCGGGTGCACTGCCTGACGCGATCGGTCTGGCGCTGCGAATCGTGGCGCAGGCAGATCCGAACACCGACTGGGACATTCTGCTGGCATCGGCGGGCTCCGGGCGGCTCAGCAGGGCAATCGGACTACGGCCTGTCACGTCGTGGACCGGACGCACCATGACAAGCCTTGTGCCGCTTCGCTATCGGGATATCAACTGGTGGCTGCGTGCACGGATAGCCACCAAGATCGACGCTGTCGGCGTCTCTTTAGCTAGCATCCGCGACCAGCTCGACCATTGCGAGATCGAGGTCGAACTTGACCAGGCCCGCGGCGCATCCGATTTCCGTCCGCTGGCTCGCGCCACCCTGACCAACCTCTTCACCCCACAGCGAGGCGATGATGTGTCCTTCGACCCAGTGCGGCACACCGCGCACGGGGTGGAGCTTTACCCGCGATGGCTCGCCGATCTTCGGGCCCGTGCCTATGACCGCAGCCGGGAGGGCCGGGAGGCGGTTAGCTAGGTCGCGCTGCTGCGCAGCTGGTAAAGGCGCTCAGCATAGGCCAGGTCGTCTCGCCACAGCCGGGACGCGGCCAATCGCATCAGTCCGGAAACTAACGGGGCGGCGCGGCGGGCCTGCTTAAATCCCGTTCGCTCGGAGTGGGCGATGACGGCTTCGATGACCTCTGTGCGCGGGCGGTTGTCAGCACCCAAACCGATTGGTGTGGCGTGGGTTTCGACGACGCTACCGGTTCCTTCACCGTCCACGATGCGCATGACGATCGTTCGTGCTTCCGGGCTGGTGAACTCGGCAACCGTGGGCACCCCGACCCGCCCTACCCGAAATGTCACCGCGACGAGAAATCGGTCCGCCTCCTCGGTCGGAGTGGTCAGCACTTGCAGTCGAGTGAACGAGTAGGGGTGATACCACGCCCCGTGCCAGGGATCTAACCGATTGGCGATGATGTCGGCGGGCTCGCAGGTGCCCTCCAGGCGAGCGACGGTGTGCAGCGTATCGCCGGTCGGCCGTGCCACGATCACCGGAACATCGAGCGGGGCCTCGCCGCCAACGGCATCCAGACGCACCCAGGCCAGCACACCATCGTCGTGGCTGGGCAACGGCGTCCACCCGAATTCGCCCCCGTCACCGTCCAGACACAGACCGTGCCACCGGCAGATCAAGGCGCCGTTGCGCACCGCCGCGGTAGCGAGGTCGGCGCCCAGGTGCGGGCAACTACGCGGGCCCACGCGCAGTGCGCCGTGCTGATCGCGCCAGGCGACCAACTCGACGCCGGCAATCTTGGTGCCGTGCGGCTGCCCGGTCCGTACCGCGCTGCTCGCGGCGAACACATACCAGTTGCCGGTCGGCCGGCGCTGTGATCGGTCCAGTGCGGCGTTGATGATCGACGGCTGGGCATCGCGATACGTCGGGCGTTGACCGGACCAAGCAAGCGGCGGGATAGCTTGCAGCGGCCAGTCTTTCGGCCAGTGCCTGCGCATGTAGTCACCGATGGTCATTTGCGGGAAGCCTTTCTCGTCCGGCAACAAAGCGCAGTAGCGCCGAGCGACCTTGGGTGGGCACGGTAGCCAATTCATGGCCGGCGACGCCGCACTGCGCCAATATCTGGTTGGCTGCACAAAAGCCGGTGGTGGCGGCGCGCTCCATTAGCGCCACAGGAAGATCAATGCGGATACCGTCACCGGCCAGCAGCAGCCCCGGCGATGGTGTAGTTACACCGGGTCGCTGCGCAAAACTGCCGGGTGCGAACAGTGGGCAGTCGCCGCGGTGCAGCGTCCGTTCGTAAAGTATCTGCGCGCCCGCGGTTTCCGGGTAGAGCTGATGCAGGCGCTCCACCACGGCGTCCGCCGGCTGCGCGGATTCGACAGCATATGAATGCAATTCGACGACCGAGCCGCCTTGGCGTCGTGCCCAATCGATGGCTTGGCGTTCATAGCGGTCAAGGACGCTGACGTTGTCGAGCGGTTCATGTCCGGCGGTACCCAGAAAGGCCGGACGTTCGGTAGCGACAGGACGATCGAGCCACATCCGGTGCACCACGAACGGCGGCGCGGTGCGCAATCGGGAAATCTGGGCCCGCCAGCACGGGTCGCCGAGATCGGGTGACGCCGCGACGATCCGCTGCAGCCCGGCCACGTCGGTGGCCAGCACGACGGCGTCGGCGTCCAGATCGTCACCTGCATCGGTGTGGACGCGATACCTGCGGGCTTGGCCGGTTCCAATGCCTGTCACCGCGGTGCCGCGGTGAAATCGCACCCCGAGCCCGGTCAGGTATCGCTGCAGCGGCTGCCAGAGTGCGGTGTCATAGTCCGCGTTGGCCACGTCGAAGATCAGGCCCTCGCTGGAGCCGAGGAAGTAAATATGGAACATGGTGGCCAGCTCCGCGGCCGACAGTTGAGTCGGATTGGCGAAAAAGCTGCGCGAAAACACCTCGAAAGCCAGATGGCGCGCCGCCTTGGGGAAATTGATGCTTTTCAGAAAAGTTTCGGCGTCGATGTGATCGAGGCGGTGATAGACGTCGGGCAACGACACCGCCGCCAGCGGTGCAGCTGCCCGCGCATCGATTCTTACCAGGTCGCGAAGTCGAAAGGTGGGGCTGCGCAACGCAAATACCAGCGCGTTCCACGGTGGCGTGCGGGGCAGGCCGCGGAACGTGTCTCGCCGGCCGGCCCCGTCGATCAGCGGGTAGTCGTCCACGGGCGTCAGCATGGACAGCTCCGAGTCGACGCGGCGCAGCAGCGAGCGCAAGTTGTAGTACTGGCGGAAGAAGGCGTGAAAGCCGCGGTTCATGGCGAGCTCGCCGCCGCGGTAGTGCTCGGTCCAACCGCCCACCCGCCCGCCGAGATAGTCCTCGCGCTCGATGATGTCGACGCCGATGCCCCGTTCGGCCAAACCGGTCGCCGCGGCGAGACCGGCAATGCCGGCCCCGACGACGACTGCTCGCGGCCGAGGCGACAACGCCTCGGCGCTGGGCAGTCCTGGCCGTGCCGGATGTACGCGGCGGCGACGATCGGTCATCGCGGGGCTTCTGCCAGGAAGGTGTGAACGATGTTGGTTTCCCATCCGGACATGGTTTCGCTGCGCACCGCGTTAAACCCGGCGTGGCGCAGCCGGTTTCGGAATTGCTCTGCGCCGTCGAAAGCCAAGACGCTGCGCCACAAATGGCGGTACAGCGTCGTGTCGCGGGTTTGCCACCAGCCGGACGGAATGATGATGCCCCAGCACACCGCATGCCAAATCCAGCTGGCGGCCCTGGAGTTGCGCACCGAATACTCGTGCACCGCCAGCGTGGCGCCGGGCCGCAGCAGGCGTCGAAAAGCGCACAGTTGAGTATCGGGCTCCGAAAGATTGCGGATCAAATAGGCGGCCAGAATGCCGTCGAACGGTCCGGTAACACCATTTTCGGTCAGCGCCTCGACGGGGGAGTGTACAAACCGGACCGACGGTGGCCACGGTTTGGCTTGGGCTTCCTCGAGCATTCCGCGTGACGCGTCGACGGCGATGATCTCGGCCTCCGGGGCAACGCTCAGCAGCGCAGCCGTCGATGCGCCGGTGCCGCAGCCTGCGTCGAGTAACCGCAAGCCTTCTCCGCGCCGGGGCAGGCGCATGCGTTGGGCCGAAAGCCGCAGGCCTGCATGATATCCGGGGTTTGCGCCGACAAGTCGGTCGTAGAAACTCGCGCCGACATCAAAAGCGGCCGGCACATCGCGGCGGGGCAGGCCGGTCTTACCGACGCTCACGTTGTCTCTCCCACAGCAGCAACACCGCCGTGACCAAAGCGAAGCCGAACAGGAAATCTTCGACCGGGATGTCGAAGGGAAACCGGATACCCGACGTCTGCCGATCGTCGTACACGACGATCGGAGCGCTGAGCTTGGTCAGCCAGCCGTCCACTAGGATCTGAAATCCGATCACGATCAGCATCGACAGCCAATAGGCCGGTCGCCGAAAAAGTCCGGTGCGCAACACGATCGACTCCAGTGCGCAAACGCTGACGAGTGCCAGCACGGCCGGGGCGGTGTAGCCGAGCCCGGTCATCGGCGGTTGAACCGTTGCAGGATGGTGCTCACCGCACCGAACGTCAACAACCCACACACCGGGATGACGATGAAGAACAAGGCCTCCTCGATCGGCAGCCGGAACGGGATCTTTGCCCCAATGATGTAGGCCGGGTTGTACGTCCACACATGTGCGGCTATCGCCAGCTCGTCCCAGAGCAGAAATACCGCTGCGACGGGCAACACCGCACGCACTGCCCGCCACAGTTGGCGGTAGACGCCGTCGCCGAAAATTTCCAACGGCAAGGTGATCGCCAGGCATGCCGCCAGGACGATGACGTATTGCCAGTGACCCATCACGTCACACCGGACCGGCGACGAGCTGAGGGGGCCGGGTACATTAGCCGCGCCTGCCAGGACCGCAGCAGCCCGCCCCCGGCGACGCGCAGGCGTCGCCCGGTGCCCACGGCGGCGCGCTGGGTGAACACATCGAAGTCGGACTCCTCTATACGGTCCAGTATTTCCGAGTACAGCGTCAGCGCGGTGGCCACGCAGGCGCGCGAACGCGGCGCCAACAGCGAGATCCCATCGGCGGCATACTGGTAGACCTGGCGGGCGGTCTCATGCTGTTCGGCCAGTGCGCTGCGCACCCGGCGGTCGGTGCGGCGATTGATGTGGCACCACATCAGCAGGTCGCGGTCGACGTCATGGGCGGCCATTTCGTCGGCGGGCAAGTAGACCCGTTGTCGCGTCAGGTCTTCGTCGATGTCGCGCAGAAAGTTGGTGAGTTGAAACGCCCGGCCAAGCGCTGCAGCGTGCGGTGCTGCTTGCTCGCCCGGGCCGATGGTGCCCAAGATCGGAAGCAGTTGCAGGCCAATCGCTTCTGCGGAGCCTTTCATATATAAGTTGAGCGAAGCCCGGTCTGGATAGTCGGTGATCGTCAAATCCATCCGCATGGAGGCCAGAAAGTCGTCGAACAGGTCGTCGCTGATGCCATAGCGGCGGGCGGTATGGCTGACCGCCGCGAGGACGGGTTCGGTCGACTGCTCGGCGTGCGCGAAGAACTGGTCGGATAACTGCTGCAACCGCGCCGCACGGGTCGCGGTGTCCAGGTCCGGGTTGAGGTCGTCCAGGATGTCGTCGGCGTACCGGGCGAAACCGTACAGCGCATGTACGGGCGGACGTTGTTCGGGCGCAAGCAGTCTGGTGGCCAAAAAGAAGGTTCGGCCGTGCGCGGCGTTGAGCTCACGGCAGCGCCGATACGCGTTGCGCAGGTACGGGTCCTCGATGCCAGCCGCGTCGAACTCGCCGCGGATCATGCCAGGCCGGCTTTCGTGACGACGGTTTGAGTCGACTTCCCGGCGATGCCGGTGATGCGGTCGGCGGCCAGCCGTCCGGAGATCAACGCGGTTGGCACGCCAACGCCGGGCACGGTCGACGATCCAGCCAGTACCACATTGTCGATCCCGCGCACCGTGTTAGCCGGACGGAATGGTCCGGTCTGGGCGAACGTATGCGCCAGCGCGAACGGGGTGCCGGCGACCATGCCCTGACGAGCCCAGTCAGCGGGGTTGACGGTATGCAGTACCTTGGCGTCGTCGCGTAGGCCCGGAACCAAGCGTGTTGCGACGATGTCGACCAGCTGGTCGGTGTAGGCATCGCCGATCCGTGACCAGTCGATGCCACCGCGGCGCAGGTTCGGTGCGGGGGCCAGGACGTAGAACAAGTCGCGGTCGGCTGGAGCCAGGCTGGGGTCGCTGGCCGTGGGCCTGGTCACGAGTAACGATGGATCCTGCATCAGTCGACCGTCGCGGATGATGTCGGTGAACGTGTCTTCCCATGCCTCGCCGAAGACGATGTTGTGGTGTGCCACAGAATGTTTCGCGGACGGTGAGCCGGGGCTGCTCACGTGGACGACGACGGCTGATGGCGCTGGCCGTAGCGTGCCGATGCGGCGCGGTTCGCGGCCCAGCATCTGGTAAGTCTGGGGCAGTTCAGTGGTCAACACCACCGCGTCGCAGGCGAGGCGCTGATCCCGGTCGGTGCGGACCGCGTTGACCCGCCCGCCGGTGTATTCCAGGCCGGTGACGGTGGCGCCGTAGTGGAATTGCACGCCGGCTGCTGTCGCGGCGGCGGCCAGCGCATCCGGCAGCGCACGCATCCCGCCGCGCGGGAACAAAACTCCCGAGACGGTGTCCATGTAGGCGATCACCGCATAGACGGCCAACGCCTGCCGGGGCGCCACGCCGGCATACAGCGATTGGAACGTGAAGACGCGGCGCAGCCGCGGGTCGGTGATGTGGCGCTTGACCATCACGTCCCATCTGCGGAATCCGCCGATCGCCGCCAGCCGTGCCAGCTG
>NZ_JBAUZA010000082.1:0-2634 GCF_049585075.1 Mycobacterium sp. | reverse complement strand
GGCCACGTTCGACGCACCGCCACCACCGGCCGACGCGCCGCCGCCACCGGCCCCGCCGGGGAATGACAGCGTGGATGTCCAAAAAGCCACCGCCGTCGCGCATTGGACGTTCGCCGACGACCCAGCGCCCATCCCGGGCCCGGGCCTGCCGACAGTTCCAGGGGTGCCGAGCGATCCGGCCGCCGCGGGTTCGGCGATACACGACCTTCAGGTGCCACCGCAGCTCGCACCCTTGCTAGATCCGGCGAACCTGCCCGACACCAGCAAAGGGCTGCCGGCGGCACCGCCGCAGAACATGGACCCGAGCTACGTCAAGGACCTGCTCAAAGCCATTCAGTCGCAGAGCGTGAACGGTAACCCCGCCCTGTCCTCGCTCGCGTAAACGGCGCAAATACGCCTAGCGGTTGACCTCGGTGACGGGGTGTAGGTACGGCAGCTCGTCAGCTGGCAGCGGGAAGACCACGTCGCCGTAGGGAGACAGTGCGCCTACCCGATCGGTTGCAAGCTCACTCACCGCGTGGTCGTCCGGGTTGGTCGTCGGCCAGCCCTTGTCGACGTAACGGGTCTTCTGCGCCTTGTTGTCAGCGTTGTCAGCCACGCGTGCCATTCTGACAGGTCTTATTCGCCGTCGCCTCGGGAGTCCTACTATCGCCGCTCCTTTACGCTGGTCAGCAATGACCGAACACACCGGGGGCATCCCGCTGGGGTCGTGGCTGGCCGACTTGCCCGACGAGCGGCTGATCCGTCTGCTGGAGCTGCGGCCCGACCTTGCCCAGCCGCCGCCGGGCAGCATCGCGGCTTTGGCCGCCCGCGCCCAGGCCCGCCAATCAGTGACGGCTGCCACCGACGAGCTGGACTTCCTGCGGCTAGCGGTGATCGACGCGCTGCTGGTTTTGCACGCGGATTCCGCGTCGGTGCCCGTTGCCAAGCTGCTGGCGCTGATCGACGGTCGAGCGGCCGAATCCGCGGTGCTCGGCGCCCTCGACGACCTCAAGGAGCGCGCGCTGGTTTGGGGTGACACCGAACTACGAGTCGCCCCCGACGCCGGTGCCGGGCTGCCCTGGCATCCCGGCCAAGTGACCTTGGAAGACGCTTCCCAGACCGGCGAGCAGATAGCCGAGCTGATTGACGGCCTGCACGATCCGCAGCGGGAACTGCTGGACAAGCTGCTGGAGGGGTCACCGTTGGGGCGTACCCGCGACGCCGCACCCGGGGCTCCCGCAGATCGGCCGGTGCCACAGTTGCTCGCGATCGGGCTTTTGCGCCGAATCGACGCCGACACGGTGATCCTGCCGCGCCATGTCGGGCAGGTGCTGCGCGGCGAGGTGCCCGGGCCAATGCAGCTGGCCGCGCCCGATCCCGTGGTTGCCACCGCCACGCGTGGTGACGCCGACGCCGCAGCCGCGGGTGCGGTCATCGACTTGCTGCGCGAACTCGATGTGCTGCTCGAAACACTGAGCGCGGCACCGATTTCCGAGCTTCGCAGCGGCGGCCTAGGGGTGCGTGAAATAAGACGACTGGCCAAGGTGACCGGTGTTGATGAGACCCGGCTGGGCTTGGTCCTCGAGCTGGCCGCTGCGGCGGGCCTGATCGCCTGTGGGCTACCCGATCCGCAACCTGCCAGCGGTGAGGCGCCCTATTGGGCGCCGACGGTGGCCGCCGACCGGTTCGACGAGGCATCCGCAGCCGACCGCTGGTATCTGCTGGCCAACACCTGGCTTGACCTACCGGCCCGTCCTGCGTTGATCGGGACTCGCAGCCCCGACGCCAAACCATATGCCGCGCTGTCGGATTCGCTGTATTCGACGGCCGCCCCACTGGATCGTCGGCTGCTGCTGGGCATGCTGGCCGAGCTACCTGCCGGTGCGGCGGTCGACAAGAACACGGCATCGGCAGCGTTGATCTGGCGGCGGCCGCGCTGGGCCAAGCGGCTCCAGCCCGCACAAGTGGCCGATCTGCTGGAAGAGGCGCACCTGCTCGGCCTGGTGGGCCGCGGCGCGATCAGCACGCCCGGCCGAGCGTTGGTCGACGGCGCTCATGCCGGAGACGCCGAGATTGTCGACGCGATGGCACGTGCCTTGCCTGCACCGATCGACCACTTCCTGGTTCAGGCCGACCTGACCGTCGTGGTTCCCGGGCCGCTCGAGCGTCATCTCGCCGAGGAGCTGGCGGCGGTGGCCACTGTCGAGTCTGCGGGCACGGCGATGGTGTACCGCGTCAGTGAGCAGTCCATCCGGCACGCGCTGGATATCGGCAAAACTGCCGATGAGTTGCATTCGCTGTTCGGAAGGCACTCCAAAACACCTGTGCCGCAAGGGCTGACCTACCTGATCGATGACGTGGCGCGCCGGCATGGGCAGCTGAGGATCGGCATGGCCACGTCGTTCGTGCGCTGCGAGGACCCGACGCTGCTCGCCCAGGCGGCGGCCTCCGGCGTAGCCCAAGCGCTGGGCCTGCGGGTGCTGGCTCCGACCGTGGCGATATCTCAGGCGCCGATCAGCGAAGTGCTCGCAGCCTTGCAGGACGCCGGATTCGCCCCGGCCGCCGAAGACTCCACCGGCACCATCGTCGACATCCGGGCCCGCGGGGCCCGGGTGCCCACCCCGCAGCGTCGACGGCCGCACCGCCCGATGC
>NZ_JBAUZA010000081.1:0-4868 GCF_049585075.1 Mycobacterium sp. | reverse complement strand
AGCGAATACCCTTGGTGTGAACAGGCTGCCGATGTCTTGCGGTCGGCTTTCGGCGACGACCTCTCGGTACGCGTGTGCCCGATCCGGACCGATCCGTGGAATGTCGACAACGCCGATGGGGGTGAGCGCTGATGAAAGCCGCAGTCGCACAGCAGCGTTCGCTGCTCGAAATTGCGGAGCTGGACGCCGAACTATCCAAGATCGCGCACCGCGCTGGCCATTTGTCCGAGCGCAAGGACTGTGAGCGACTGCAAACCGATCAGGTCGCCGTCGATGACCGGCTGGGGGCTCTGGTGATGGCGTTAGAAGACTTGGACGCGCAGATATCACGCTTCGAGTTGGAGATCGACGCGGTGCGCCAACGCGAGGACCGGGACCGTTCGCTGCTGCAATCGGTCGCAGACGCCAAGCAATTATCGGAATTGCAGCACGAACTGGACACCTTGCAGCGCCGCCAATCCAGCCTGGAGGATTCGCTGTTGGAAGTGATGGAGCGCCGCGAGCAGCTGGTAGCCGAACAGGCTGCTGAGGTAGCTAAGAGTGAGGCGCTGCAAACCGATCTGGCCGCTGCGCAGCATGCCCTGGACGGCGCACTCGAAGAGATCGAACAAGCCCGCCGTCTTCACTCGACGCGGCGCGATGAACTTACCGCGGCGTTAGATCCTGAGCTGATAGCACTTTACGAACGCCAGCGTGCCGGCGGCGGTCCTGGTGCCGGGGCGCTACAGGGCCGCCGGTGCGGGGCATGTCGGATCGAAATCGATCGTGGCGAGCTGTCCAGGATCTCGGCGGCGGCCGAAGATGATGTGTTGCGGTGTCCTGAATGCGGTGCGATCTTGTTGCGAGTCAAAGGCGTAAGCCAGTGAAGGTCATCGTCGAAGCCGATGGCGGGTCACGCGGTAACCCTGGGCCGGCGGGCTACGGTTCAGTGGTCTGGACAGCTGACCGGTCGACCGTATTGGCTGAAAGCAAGCAGGCGATCGGCCGTGCCACCAACAACGTCGCCGAATATCGCGGACTCGTCGCGGGTTTGGAGGAAGCCGCAAAGCTCGACGCCACCGAGGTCGCGGTTTCGATGGATTCCAAGTTGGTGGTCGAGCAGATGTCGGGGCGTTGGAAAGTCAAGCATCCCGACCTGGCAGAGCTCAACGCGAAGGCGCGGGAATTGGCGTCGCGGTTCGAGCAGATCAGCTACACCTGGATTCCGCGCGCGCAGAACTCCTACGCCGATCGGTTGGCCAACGAGGCGATGGACGCTGCCGCCGAGGCCGAAGCGCCGGCCCAAGTAAGCGAAACCCCGTCGCCGCCAGGCTGGACGGGCGCGCGTGGTACTGCCACCCGGCTGTTGTTGCTGCGCCACGGCCAGACCGAGTTGTCCGTGCAGCGACGCTACTCAGGACGCGGTAACCCGTCGCTGACCGAGCTTGGGTGGCAGCAGGCCGACGCCGCCGCCCGGTATCTGGCGCAACGTGGCGGGATTTCGGCGGTCGTCAGCTCGCCGCTGCAACGCTGCTATGACACCGCGGCGACGGCCGCCAAAGCGCTGGGCTTGGATTTGACCGTCGACGACGACCTGATCGAGACGGATTTCGGCGCATGGGAAGGCCTCACCTTCGCTGAGGCCGACGAACGCGATCCCGAACTGCATCGACAGTGGCTGCGCGACACCAGCACCGAGCCGCCGGGCGGGGAGAGCTTCGATCACGTAAGCCAGCGAGTCTGCCAGGCGCGAGACCGCATACTGGCGGATTATGGCGGCACCACCGTGCTCGTCGTATCGCATGTAACCCCGATCAAAATGCTGCTGCGCCAAGCCCTCGATGCCGGGCCGGGCATCCTCTACCGCCTGCACCTGGACCTGGCGTCGTTGAGCATCGCGGAGTTCTATCCCGACGGGGCGTCGTCGGTGCGGCTGGTGAATCAGACCGGGTATCTGAGTTAGATATCACGGGCATCGGGGTAGGTAGGCATTCATGGAGTGGGCGGCGCATCATGCGGTGGCGATCGGATCGGCGCTGCTTGCTGCGTTCTTTGCTGCGGTCGGAATGGTTGTCCGGCAGCGCGCGATCCAAGCAGAGGCCGCCCACCGGGAGGACTCGGGTGCGATTGTGACGTCGTGGGTTCGTCAGCCAGCATGGTGGGCGGGCACACTGGTTGCGGTTGGCGGGTACGCGTTCCAGGCGGTTGCTTTGGCACATGGGTCATTGCTGCTCGTGCAACCACTGCTAGTGTCCGCACTGCTGTTCGTGCTGCCGCTGGCTGCGAAGTTCTCCAAACACCATGTGACTGTGGGCGATTGGTGTTGGGCATTGCTGCTGACCGGAGCGCTCGCGGTATTCGTCTTAGTCGGCCAGCCTCGTGAAGGCCATTATCGCCCGCCCGTACCCGCCTGGAGCGTGGCGCTGGCCGGCACAGTCCCGGTGGTGATCCTTTGTGTGGTAGCGGCTCATCGGACCTCCGGTCGACTGCGCGCCATGCTGTTGGCCACCGCTGTCGCCGTGTTGGTGGGCTTGATCGCGGTTCTGACGAAAATCAGCACTCATCGCCTCGCTACGCACGGGTGGCATGGACTACTGACGGTGCCGGCCCCTTATTTGCTCATAGTGCTGGCCCTTACGGTAACGGTGTTGCAGCAGTCGGCATTTCACGCCGGCGCGCTGCAAGCCTCCGTACCGGTCATGCTGGTCGGTGAGCCGATGGTCGCGGTGCTGTTGGGTGTCGTGATACTCGGGGAGCATCTGGCTGTCCGTGGTGGCGGAGGACTGATACTGGTGGTGGCGGTTATTGCGATGATCGCTGCCACGATCGCGCTCGGCCGTGAATCAGTTTCTGACACAACACAAGTCGATGAGGAGACCGCACCTATTGCGCCCACGGGATCCGAGGAGGCGCGTTCAAGCGGCGTCGTGAAAGATTAGTCCCAGCGCGTAGCGTTCACCTGAGCGTACGACGGACAGGCCATGGCGCACCGGCGCAGCCGACCAACCGCGAGCCGACTGCACCGGTCGGTCACGGGTGGTGAACAGGTAGCCGTGCCCGTGCGGCAATTGTGTTGCGGTGCCGCGTGATTGGGCTCGCGCCCGCTGTTCGACAAGCATGAACTCCCCACCGGTGTACTCGGTCTCGAAATTGCTCAGGTTGATGACCACTTGAAGCGGAAACACCAAGTCCCCGTATAGATCTCGGTGAAGCGCGTTCCAATCGTTCGCCCCGTATTTGAGGACAAGCGCGGTGGATCTCGTCTGGCCGGCGGCATGGCACATATCCAGCCATTCGTCGAGGCTGTCCGGCCAGGGAGCATCCCGGCCAAGCTTGGCCCACCAGTCCCGGGCGATCGGCAGCAGCCGCGGATACAACGCCTGCTTGAGATGCGCTATCGGTTCCGGATACGGAGCGCGGAAGTATCGATACTGTCCGGAGCCGTAGCGGCGTGGCGCCATGTCGATGGTGGAGCGGAACAATTGATCGTTCGTGTACAGCTTGCGCAGCCGTTGGGTTTCGCTGGGTGTCAAGAGCCGGGGCAGCAGCGCTCCGCCGTAGTCGTCGACGGCATCGGCGATGGCGCTCCAGTCACCGGCGTCGACGCGCTTTTCCCATCGGGTCGCCGGCATCTGTCCTCCCTTCGTCCCCTGTTCTGTAGACGATAAGGATGCCTGCGACGTGAGGATCAATCGTGTCGGTCTCATCCACTTTCGGCTGATGGCTGCGGTGGTCTTGCTGAAACAAAACCCAAGGTTTAGCTTAAGTAGACCTGAGACCAATATAAGTGTGTGGACGGGAAGTACCGGCGATGGCTGATCGACGCGTCAGGAAGCAAAATCTGCACTCGCGCAAAGCGATGATCCGCCGCCGTCGGCGTGCCGTCGGTTTCACCGGCGCGATCAGCGCGTTCCTGACGTTGGGGCTGGGGCCGCTGGCCAACCTGCCGAAAGCCAATGCCGACGTGTTTGATGCGGTCATTGACCAGGTCCTCAATGCGATCAGTGGTTCGTTGGGCGATCTGGCTGCCGTTTCCGGAGCGGTTCCGGAGCTGGGCACTCTGGGCGTGGGTGCCGCCGATGTGGGTTCGGTGGCTGCGGCCAGCCCTGCTGATGCCTGGTGGCAGGTGCTGGAGCAGGACTGGAACGCGTTGGGTCAGCAGGTGGACACCGCGCTCAACACCTGGTTTAACCACGTCGATCCGGCCGCCGATCCCACTGCCGCTGTGCCGATGAGTGAGAATTTGCTGGTCAACCCCAACTTCGAAACGGCCGACCCGTCCGGGTCGGGCTACAGTGGGGTGACCATTCCGGGCTGGACGGAGACCGGCACGCCGACCGTGATCGCCTATGGCACCCAGGGCGGTTATCCGCTCGGACTCTCGACTCCGTTCCCAAAGCTTTTCGACTTTCCACAGGCCGCGCCCCCGGGCGGCGGCGACAATTTCGCCGGCGGCGGACCCGTGGCCACGTCTACCATCAGCCAAACCGTCGACCTCACCGGCGCAGCCGGAACGCCGTACACGCTGAGCGCAGACCTCGGCGGCCAAGGCTTGAACGCGTCCGACGCCTCAGTGCAAGTCACCTTCCTCGACGCCCATGGGGACGTTTTGGGCACCGGCTCGCTCAACCCAGTCACGGTATGGGATCGCCTGGGTATCACCGGGTTTGAGGAACGCGACATCTCCGGGACGGTCCCGGAGGGCACCACCTCCGCGCAGGTGACCACGACCTTCACCGACGAAAACCCGTTCCTCGGCAACTACAATTTCGCCTACGCCGACAACGAGTCGTTCACCGTCGGCGATCCGAGCCTCACCGCGGCGCCGCTCACCCCACCGACGTCCGACGTCGGCCACCGGGATCACGGGTTCCTGATCTACATGGAGA
>NZ_JBAUZA010000080.1:0-7134 GCF_049585075.1 Mycobacterium sp. | reverse complement strand
GTGCTGTGGGGCGATCTGCCGACGCTGCCGCTGTACCGCCAGCAGCGGACCTTGCTGGCGTCGAAGAAGATGTACGCCGTCAGCAGCAACCCCAGCCGCTGGGGTGCCGGCTGGAATATGGATCGATGGGTCTTGGTGCGGTGACTGAGGTCCAAGACGTTATCGCGTCGCTGACTCGGCAGGTATCCGACTTCCCTACGGAGGGTGTGGAATTCAAGGACCTCACACCGGTCTTCGCCGATGCCCGCGGGCTGGCCGCGGTCACCGACGCGCTGGCCGATGTGGTGTCCGGGGCCGACCTGGTCGCCGGCATCGACGCCCGCGGTTTCCTGGTGGGCGGCGCCGTCGCGACCCGACTGGGCACCGGGCTGCTGGCGATCCGCAAGGCCGGCAAGTTGCCGCCGCCGGTGCTCAGCGAGACCTACGACCTCGAGTACGGCAGCGCCACCCTGGAGATGCCCGCCGACCGCATCGAATTGGCAGGGCGCAGGATTGTGATCGTCGACGATGTACTGGCCACCGGAGGTTCGGTGGCCGCGGCGCACCGGTTGCTCGAGCAGGCCGGGGCCCGGGTGACGATGGCCGCGGTGGTGCTGGAACTCGCGGCGCTCGGCGGCCGTGATCTCGTGGCGCCGCTGCCAGTCCACAGCTTGCTCCGCATGTAGGGCACCTCGCATTGGTCGCAGCTGTCACATGTGTTTCTGCGCCGGTCGACACGCGATCTGCCCGCCTCTGAGCGACAGTTGGTATGGCCCTGAGGTTGTCGCTCAGAGGCGGGCAGATCGGGCGTCGCCTCCGTCAGAGGCCAGTGTTGCGGATGTGGCTAGGTAGCTAGCAGCCTCGGAAGTGCGGGACAATCAGACTTCAGCGATATCCTGGGAGTTCGGAGGTGACCAACGTGGCGGACGACAAGGGGACGGCGATCCAGCCGCCCACCGAACCGCTGCAGGTCGCCGACATGCCGCAGCCGGCAGAACCCACGGTCAGCCTCAAGACGTCCAGCAGCGCCTCGCGTCGGGTCCGGGCCCGGTTGGCGCGGCGGATGACGGCCCAGCGCAGCGCACTCAGCCCGGTCCTCGAACCACTGGTGGCGGTGCACCGCCAGATCTACCCGAAGGCCGACCTGTCGTTGTTGCAGCGGGCCTACGAGGTCGCCGAGCAGCGGCACGCCACCCAGTTGCGGCACTCGGGCGACCCGTATATCACCCACCCGCTGGCGGTGGCCAACATCCTCGCCGAGTTGGGCATGGACACCACCACGCTGGTGGCCGCCCTGCTGCATGACACCGTCGAGGACACCGGCTACACGCTGGATGCCCTTTCCAACGATTTCGGCGAAGAGGTGGGCCATCTCGTCGACGGGGTGACCAAGCTGGACAGGGTGGTATTGGGCAGCGCCGCCGAGGGCGAAACGATCCGCAAGATGATCACCGCCATGGCGCGCGATCCGCGGGTGCTGGTGATCAAGGTCGCCGACCGGCTGCACAACATGCGGACGATGCGTTTCCTGCCGCCGGAGAAGCAGGCTCGCAAGGCCCGCGAAACGCTGGAAGTCATTGCGCCGCTGGCACACCGGCTGGGTATGGCTACCGTCAAATGGGAATTGGAGGATCTCTCGTTCGCGATCCTGCATCCCAAGAAGTACGAGGAGATCGTGCGGCTGGTCGCCGGGCGAGCCCCGTCGCGAGACACCTATCTGGCCAAGGTGCGCGCCGAAATCGTCGCCACCCTCAACGCGTCGAAGATCACCGCCGTGGTCGAGGGGCGGCCCAAGCACTACTGGTCGATCTACCAGAAGATGATCGTCAAGGGCCGCGACTTCGACGACATCACCGACCTGGTCGGCATCCGCATCCTGTGCGACGAAATCCGCGACTGTTACGCCGCAGTGGGCGTGGTGCATTCGCTGTGGCAACCAATGGCCGGCCGGTTCAAGGACTACATCGCCCAGCCCCGTTACGGGGTGTACCAGTCGCTGCACACCACCGTGGTCGGCCCGGAGGGCAAGCCGCTGGAAGTGCAGATCCGCACCCGCGATATGCACCGCACCGCCGAATACGGCATCGCGGCGCACTGGCGCTACAAAGAAGCCAAGGGCCGCAACGGGGTTCCGCATGCTCTCGCGGCGGCCGAAATCGACGACATGGCCTGGATGCGTCAGCTGCTCGACTGGCAGCGAGAGGCCGCCGACCCCGGTGAATTCCTGGAGTCGCTGCGTTACGACCTTGCGGTACAAGAGATTTTCGTGTTCACCCCGAAAGGTGATGTGATCACGCTGCCCAACGGGTCGACGCCCGTGGACTTCGCCTACGCCGTGCACACCGAGGTGGGGCACCGATGCATCGGCGCTCGGGTGAACGGCCGGCTGGTGGCGCTGGAACGCAAGCTGGAAAACGGCGAAGTCGTCGAGGTTTTCACGTCCAAGGCGCCAAATGCCGGGCCGTCGCGGGATTGGCAGCAGTTCGTGGTGTCGCCGCGCGCCAAAGCCAAGATCCGCCAGTGGTTCGCCAAGGAGCGTCGCGAGGAGGCGCTGGAGACCGGCAAAGAAGCAATCACCCGCGAAGTTCGCCGCGGCGGACTCCCGTTGCAGCGCTTGGTCAACGGCGGGTCGATGGCGGCGGTGGCCAACGAGCTGCACTACGCCGACGTATCGGCGCTCTACACCGCGGTCGGCGAGGGTCATGTCTCGGCCAAGCACGTCGTACAGCGGCTGGTGGCTGAGCTCGGCGGTATCGACCAGGCCGAAGAGGATCTCGCTGAACGGTCCACCCCGGCGACCATGCCGCGGCGCCCGCGCAGCACCGAGGATGTCGGGGTGTCGGTGCCCGGCGCCGCGGGCGTGCTGACCAAGCTGGCCAAGTGCTGCACGCCGGTGCCCGGCGACCAGATCATGGGGTTCGTCACCCGCGGTGGCGGAGTCAGCGTGCACCGCACCGATTGCACCAACGCCGCGTCGCTGCAGCAGCAAGCCGAGCGCATCATCGAGGTGCACTGGGCACCGTCGCCGTCGTCGGTGTTTTTGGTGGCCATCCAGGTCGAGGCGCTCGACCGGCACCGGTTGCTGTCGGACGTCACCCGGGTGCTGGCCGACGAGAAAGTCAACATCCTCTCCGCGTCGGTGACCACGTCCGGTGATCGGGTGGCGATCAGCCGGTTCACGTTCGAGATGGGCGACCCCAAGCATCTGGGACATCTGCTGGATGTGGTCCGCAATGTCGAAGGTGTCTACGACGTCTATCGCGTCACATCCGCGGCGTAAGCGACCTCGCAATCGTGTCACCGCAACGGGCTCTGGTGATGGGAGCCAGCGGCAATGTGGGGGCCTGCGTTACCCGCCGGCTGGTGTCTAGCGGTGCTGATGTCCGGGTTCTGCTACGAAAGACCAGCTCCACCAAGGGAATCGACGGGCTCGACGTCGAGCGGTATTACGGCGGCATTTCCGACGCTGCTGAATTGGCTGCGGCCATGGCCGATCGCGACGTTGTCTACTACTGCATCGTCGACACCAGGGCGGAGCTCAAAGACCCGGCCCCGCTGTTCGAGACGAATGTCAACGGCCTGCGCAAGGTGCTCGACGTGGCGGTGACGGCGAACCTACGACGGTTCGTTTTCCTGAGCACGATTGGCACCATCGCCATCGGTCGCAACGGTGAAACCGTCGACGAGGACACGCCTTTCAACTGGTCGGATCAAGCCGGCAGCTACATCGAGTCACGGCGCCAGGCAGAGCAGTTGGTGCTCTCCTACGCCGCAGACCACGGGCTGCCAGCGGTGGTGGCCAACGTGTCGAATCCATACGGGCCGCCCGATTGGCAGCCGCGCCAAGGGATGCTCGTGGCGCTGGCCGCACGTGGAAAGCTGCCGCTCTATATCCGCGGTGTCGGGGCTGAAGTGGTCGGCATCGACGACGCCGCCGACGCATTGCTGCTGGCCGCCGAACGCGGGCGAATCGGCCAGCGCTACATCATCTCTGAGCGTTACATGACGCAGCGTGAACTGGTGACGATCGCCGCCAAGGCAGTCGGTGCGCGACCACCACGACTGGGTATTCCGATGGGCCTGGTTTACGGGTTCGCGCGGGTATCCGATGTTGTCGGATCGCTGCTGCATCGCGACTTCCCGATCAGCAGTCAAAGCGCCCGGCTGATCGAGCTCACCTCGCCGGCAAGTCACGCCAAAGCGACCCGAGAACTCGGCTGGCATCCGACACCCACCGAACAGTTCATCGCGCGCGCAGCCCAAACGCACGTAAACCGGTCGCGGATCAGCGCAGCCGCGCCGAGGTGATGGTGACTTCGGTTGCGGGCGTACCGTCGTCGCCACCGCGGGCGACGCCGGCCGCGGCGATCTTGTCCAGCGTCGCCAGGCCCGTGGTGTCGATGGTGCCGAATACGGTGTATGCCGGCGGCAACTGCGAGTCGCGGTAGACCATGAAGAACTGGCTGCCGTTCGTGTCCGGTCCGGCGTTGGCCATCGCCAGCGTGCCGCGCGGATACATCACCGGCTTCTTCAGCGCCGGGTCGTGGGCCGGGTACTGATCGGCCGGGTATTCGTCGGCGAACTGGTAGCCCGGGCCACCGGTCCCGTCGCCTCTTGCGTCACCGCATTGCAATACCGACAACCCCGGCGAGGTGGTCAGCCGGTGGCATTGAGTGTCGTCGAAGAACTTCTGCTGCACCAGGCTGACGAAACTGTGTACAGTGCAAGGCGATTCGTTGTTCGCGAGTTGCAGGCCGATTTTGCCGCGGTTGGTGACGATGGTCACGCCGACCTTAGCGGGAGAGGTCGAAACCTCGCCGGCGTCGGGCGGGTCCACCGGCTTGCTGGCGGCGTCGGTGGACGGCGGGTACTCGCAGTCAGCGCCCAAACCCGCGGAGGGGACGAACGGCGGAAGCTGCGGCCCCGCCGACGGTTTGACCGAGGTGGTCGCCGTGGCGCTGCTCGTGGTGGACTTGCTGGTCGGGGCGGCGGACGTAGTCGCGGTGCCGCCGCGGTCCGAGGAGGTCGTGGCGCTGATGATCACCAGCGCGATCACCCCGAACAGGGCCACCCCCGCCGCGACCATGGCGGCCAGGAGAGCCAACGTGTGGCTGTTCTCGGATTCGGCCGCCTGATCTGGCGGCGGTTCAGCGGTGGAATGGCCGGGTGCCGGCTGGGAGCGGGTCGATGGCGATGCGGTTGGCGGTGGACTGAAGCGGTTATCCAACGCTGCTCGTGCGGCTTGGGCCAACTGCGAAGCGGTCTGGTAGCGAGCCTGCGGATTTTTCGCCATACCCGCGGCCATCACGGCGTTGAATGCCGGCGCTATGCCGGGCGAGGACGTCGAGGGCCGTGGCGGCGGGGCGGTCAAGTGCCCTTCGCGTTGTTCTTCGAGGGTGTCTCCGGGGTAAGGCTGTTGTCCCGTCAAGCATTTGTGCAACACGCAGGCCAGCGAATAGATATCTGAGCGGGCATCGCCTGTGCCACTGAACCTTTCGGGCGCCAGATAAGCGCCGGGAACATGGCCCATGCTGGCCGCGGCAGTATCTGCGACGTCGCGCCACATTCCAAAGTCGGTCAGGTAGACGAAATCTCGCGGCGCGACCAAAATATTCGACGGTTTGACGTCGCGATGGACGAGCCCCGCTCGGTGCGCGCCATCGAGGGCCACGGCGACTTGCTCGATGATCGTGACCGCGCGGGCAGGAAGTATTCGGCCGCCTTCGTTTCTGATCAGCCGACCGAGGTTGCTGCCCTCGATTAGCCCCATGGCCACATACAGTCGGCCGTCGATCTCGCCATAGTCGTGGATCGGCACCACGTGCCGGTTATTGAGGCCGGCGGCCGCGGCTACATCGCGGCGGAACTGGTCGAGGAACTCTAAATTCTCGCCCAGTTCCGGCGCGACTACTTTGAGGGCAACTACCTGGTTGGTGACGGTGTCGTTGGCTCGGAAGACTTTTCCCGTTGTGCCACGGCCAATTAGGTCGAGAAGCTGGTAGCGCCCGAATGTCGTCACCTGCACAAAGGGTTCTCCTGTAGCTGCCGAGGGCTCCGAAGATTCGATCAGTCCAGCCGCACTGATTTGATCGTGACTTGGGTGGCTGGTTGGCCGTCCTGACCGCCGCCGGCGACGCCGCCCTTGGCGATTTTGTCCAGGGTGGCCAGCCCGTCTTGTTGAATCTTGCCGAACACCGTGTATTCCGGTGGCAGCTGGGTGTCCTTGTACACCATAAAGAACTGGCTGCCGTTGGTGTTAGGTCCGGCGTTGGCCATCGCCAGGGTGCCGCGCGGGTAGATCACCGGCTCGTGGGCCGTAGGGTCGTCAGCTGTGTACAGGGTGGTCGGATACTCGTTGTTGAACTGATAGCCCGGGCCGCCGGTGCCGTCGCCGGTCGGGTCGCCGCACTGCAGCACCGCCGATGTCGGCGACGCGGTGAGCCGGTGGCATTTGGTGTCGTCGAAGAATTTCTGCTGCGCCAGGCTAACGAAACTGTTGACGGTGCAAGGTGATTCGTTGTTGGCGAGCAACAGGCCAACCGGACCCTGGTCGGTCATCATGCTGACACTGACCTGGGCGGGGTCGGTGGGCACTTTGCCCTGCCTCGGCGGCTTCACCGGTTTGCTGGCCGGCTCCGCGGACGGCACGTACTGGCAGTTGGCGCCTACGTCGGCGGCCGGTTTGAACGGAGGCAACGGCGGAATCCCCGACGGTGAGCCCGCCGCGGTGCTGGCCGTCGTGCTCGCGTGGGCCGAAGCCTGCGTGTTCTTGTGCTCGTTGTTGGTGGAGACCACGGTGAACACCACCGCGGCGACGACGACCACTGCCGCAACCGACACTCCGACGATCCCCAGCGTCCGACGACGACGGGCCTGCTGGGCGCGCCGTTCCAGCTGGCGTTCGAGTTTGCGTCTAGCCGTCGCACGTCGCTGTTCGTTGGTCGGCACCGCCGATATCCCTCCGTGGTTATGTGCTGAGTCAGCAAAGAGTGTGCCAGTTGATGCTGGATAGGGGTGGCGCGACCCATGCCAGGTCGGGAGATGGGAAACTGGAGATCGTGTTAATCACCGGATTTCCCGCCGGGTTGCTGCAGTGCAACTGCTACGTGCTGGCGCCGTGCCCCGGGGCCGACGCCATCATCGTCGACCCGGGCC
>NZ_JBAUZA010000079.1:0-19315 GCF_049585075.1 Mycobacterium sp. | reverse complement strand
GTCGCGACCAGCTGTTCGGCGGCGGACGCGGTGTGGCCGCCGGCGTGTGGGCGCCACAGGGCAAGGCCCGCCGGGTGTCCGGCGGCGTCGTGGTGTCGGGGCGGTGGGCATTCTGCAGTGGCATCTCCCACGCCGACGTGCTGTTCGCCGGCTGCGTGCTCGAGGACCGGCCGGCAGTGGTCGCGTTCCCCACCGAGCAGCTACAGATCCTGGACACCTGGCACACCCTCGGCCTGCGCGGCACCGGCAGTCACGACACCGTTGCCGATGAGGTGTTCGTCCCCGATGACCGCGTGCTGTCGATCTTCGACGGGCCGATGATCGACCGTCCGCTGTACCGATTCCCGCCGTTCGGTTTCTTCGCGGCCTGCATCACGGCGGCCGCGATGGGCAACGCACGCGCTGCGATCGACAATTTCGTCGAGGTCGCCGCGACCAAAAAGGGTGTCGCAGCTAACCGCACTCTTGCCGAACGCTCCACCATCCAGGCGGCGGTCGCCTCGGCGGATTCGGCATTGGAAGCTGCACGGGCGGGTTACTACCAGGCCATCGACGCAGCATGGCAGGCCAGTCTGGGCGGGCCGCCCGCCCCGTTGGACGCGCGCACTCGGATACGGCTCGCCGCCACGCACGGGGTGCGCGTGTCAGCCGACGTCGTGCGCGCGATGTATGACCTCGCCGGGGGCAGCGCGATTTACGACGGCGCACCTCTCCAGCGGCGATTCCGTGATGCCTTCACGGCGACCGCGCACTTCCAGGTCAACGAGGCATCTCGCGAGCTGCCAGGTCGCATCCTGCTCGGCCAGGCCACCGAGGCGGCAATGTTGTGAGGGCACCGATCGAAGTGGTACTGCCGTTCTGGCTGGACGCGCCCGACAAAGAGGCGTTGAAGATCGCCGAGGCGGCCAGCGCAGCGGGGCTCAACGGCCTGTGGATTGGCGAGATGGCGACCTTTGACGCTTTCGCGTTGGCCACCGCTGTCGGTATCCGCTTGCCCGGGTTGGGGTTGCGGGTCGGACCGTTGCCGATAAGCGTTCGAACTCCGGTGTCAATCGCGTTGGGCGCCAGTTCGGTTGCCTCGCTTACCGGCTGTCAGGTCGATGTCGCACTGGGGGCATCCAGCCCAGTCATCGTGGGCGGCTGGCATGACCGCGAGTGGTCGCACGGTGCGGCGCGCATGCGCGAAACCATCGACTGCTTGCGGCCGATCCTGCGGGCCGAGCGTGCCGACTATGACGGGCGCTACGTACGCAGTCATGGATTTCGACTGCGCAATCCGCTGCCGCACACCCGCATCGGCGTGGGCGCTTTCGGCCCGGTGATGACGCGGTTGGCCGCGCGACTCGCCGACGAGGTGGTGCTCAATCTTGCGTCGCCACAGCGGGTTACGCAGGTGCGCCAACAGGTAGAGCAGCATGCCGCAGCGGCGGGCCGGACACCGCCGCATCTGACGGTGTGGGTGCCGGTTGCCATGCGGCCCGGTGAGGCGGCATTGCGGCAGTTGGCTAATCAGTTGGCGATCTACCTCGCTCCACCCGGCTACGCCGAAATGTTCTGCGAGCTAGGCTTCGCCGACTTTGTCCAGCGTGCCCGCAGCGGTGCGCGCAGGTCGGAATTGGCGGCGGCGATTCCGCTCGAGCTGGCAGAGCAGCTGGCGGCCGTCGGCACTGCGGACCAGGTCGCCGCCCGCCTGCGGGCCTATCGACGAGCAGGCGCGGACACCGTCGCGGTTATACCGGTAACCGCCGAGGACCCCGGCGGCCGGGCCGCGCTGCAGTGCGCTGCGGATAGTTGTCGAATCACCTCGCTTGCTCGGGAGAAGGTCTCGTGAATGCTGTGAATACTCAATGCCGACTGGCCGCGCGTCCAGTGGATTTGCCGAAGGCTAGCGACTGGGCGATCGTCGAGGAGCCCAAACCCATTGCGGCCGAAGGTGAATTTGTGGTCGAGGTTGACTACCTGTCGATCGACCCGGCGATGCGCACTTGGATGAATGCCGGCCGCTCGTATGTCCCCCCGGTGGAGATCGGCGCGGTGATGCGGGCGCTTGGCATCGGACGCGTCAGCGAATCACGCCACTCCGGATTTGCCGTCGGGGATGAGGTGTCTGGGATATTCGGAGTCCAGCGCTATGCCTTATCCAACGGCGCTGACGTCAACAAGGTCGACACAACCTTGGCACCGCCGACCGTGCATTTGGGCACCCTCGGTATTAGCGGCCTGACCGCCTATTTCGGATTGCTCGACATCGGCAAGCCTAAGCCGGGCCAAACCGTGCTGGTGTCCGGGGCAGCTGGATCGGTGGGCAGCATTGTGGGACAGATCGCGCGGATCAAGGGCTGCCGCGCCGTCGGTATCGCCGGCGGCGAGCAGAAGTGCCGCTGGCTCGTCGACGAGGTTGGTTTCGACGCCGCAATCGACTACAAGAACGCCGACCTACGGGCAGCGCTGAAAACCCACGCACCTGACGGTATCGATGTGTATTTCGACAATATCGGCGGTGCGACCCTGGAAGCCGCCTTGAACCGGCTCGCGCGCGGCGCCCGCATCGTGCTCTGCGGTGCGGTGTCGCAGTACAACGAGACCCCGCGGGGGCCGGCCAACTACATGCAGCTGTTGGTCGCGCGCGCATCCATGACCGGCTATGTCATCTTCGACTACGCCGATCGCTACCCGGAAGGTGTTGCGCAGCTGGCGAAGTGGCTTAGCAGTGGTGAACTGCGATCACACGAGCAGATCGAGCACGGCGACATCGGCGACTTCCCGGACACGCTGCTCAAGCTGTTCCGCGGCGAAAACACTGGCAAGCTGATCCTCGCGTTGGAATAGCCTGGCGGGCCCTGCGCGTTGAGCCGCGTATGAAAGCCCTCACCAAGACCGAACGCCAAGAATTCCTCGCAGCCAAGCATGTTGCCGTGTTGTCGGTGGCTGCCGCTGACGGCCGTCCGCCGGCCAGTAACCCGATCTGGTATGGCTACACCCCCGGCGGAGACATCCTGATCAACACCGGCGCGTCGGCGCGCAAGTCCAAGCTGATCGAACGAGCCGGCGCGGTGACGCTGGTCGTCCAGAACGAGGAGCTGCCGTATCAATATGTCGTCGTGGAGGGCAGGGTCGTCGACACTGCCACGCCCACACCGCTAGAGGTTCAGGAAGCCATCGCCATCCGTTACCTCGGCGAGGAAGCCGGCCGTGCGTTCGTCCGAAGCATGGAGGGCCACGACAGCGTACTGTTCACCATCCGCCCCGATCGCTGGCTCACCGCCGATTTCTCAGACGAGCTCTAAGCCCCGCTTCCGTCGTGTCGCGGCGGTTGGCGACTTCAGCTGCCATAAGATGTCCATCTCCGACGTATGGCCCTTAAGCTCGAAAACCCTTAGGGAGCAACTCGAATGGACCTCGACCGCATCACCCACCCATTGCGTTTGGCCAGGGGCTCGCATCAGCCGGGATCAGGCAAAGGGTGCGCGATGAACGCAATTTCATACATCAACGGCGACGAACAGATCACCGACTTCCCGGCCACGTCGGCGCGCCCACTGGCCTCATTCGTCCAGTTGTGCAACGACCTGCTGGCCGGGCCTGAGGGCTACTTGTCACCCGAAGACAGCCTGACTGTTCTCGACCTCGGTTGGCTGACGGTCGGAACCGCCGATGTCGCCGACGACGTGATGCACATCTGGGTGACCAAGCTGCTGATCAGCCCACCCTGGGGCGTCGTGAGATATGCCAGTGCCGCGGCGGCCGACGCGATTACCGACATCGCCGAGCTGCATCGCAGATTCGCACCCGGCGACACGCCCTCAATAGCCGATTGGGACGGCGCCGGAAGGGCCGCTCGCGCCGTCAGTGAAACGTCACAGGGCGCCGAGCTGTATGCGATCCGGTCCGCGTACCAATCGACCGCACTTGTCGAGACCGACGATTGGGACACCTTAGATGCCGTAACTGGCAATGCCCTACGGGCACACAGACTGGCCAACGGTGATGCCGGCGCCGCTCGGATCCTGGAAGTCACCCGCAACGCCATCCGTTCGTGGCGGCGTCTCGGTGGACTGAGCGTGGTGAGCAACAGCCCACTACCGACTGCGGGTGTGCGGCGACGCAGGGTTGTAGCGGCGTAATAGGTTTCTGGCCTGAATCAGTTCTGGCGGTGCCCAACTGACGGAGCATTCAGTCTGGGTCGAGATGCGCCGTCGCGAGTTGGCGCCGAATGGTCAGCACACCACGCTGTCAGAGAATTTCTTTCCCGAAGGCAACAAAGCCAGAGCGCAACGCCGCGGCCGATTCGAGCCAAGCGTGTAGAGTACCCGCACAATGACGCGATGCGGTCAGTTTGGAAAATCAAGAAATTCGCGGCTCATCCTTCGGCCACCACTGACGGAATCCGTCGAATCCTATTGACTGTCGCGTTGTTGCTTGCGCCGATGGGATGCGGCGCATCAGGCACAACCGGCGACTTTGCAGGTCCGGTTGAGATCGGTAACGGACGACACCCTTATCTCGAGTATCACGGAAAGGGCGGTCCGACAGTCATTTTGGAATCCGGCTATCACATTCGTCGGATCCATGGAGTTACTCCGACGCTGTTGCGCCTGCTGTGGGTCCCGCCGCCCTGCCTCCCCTCGCTGGCAATCACCGCGTCTGCGCGTACGACCGGCCCGGGATTTTGCGCTATCGCGACCCACCGAGCATTAGCGACCGCAGTTCACCGTGGCAATGCCACGTACCGCGCGCGACGTTGTCGACGATCTGCACGCGTTACTCGCCGCCGCAGGTGTTCCGGGCCCGTACATTCTGGTGGGGCACTCACTGGCCGAGCTGTTCGCGTTTCCCGCGACCGTCGCGCCCGAGCGGGGCGCGCAATTAGAGCAGGCGTGGCGGGAGGCCACGTCGGATCTCATCGCGCTGCGGCCGCAAACCCCACACATCTTCGCGACCGGCAGCGACCATTTCGTCCAAATCCACCAACCCGACGTGGTGGTCGCAGCGGTAGGTCTGGCGATGCGAAGGTCTGCCCCGCACCGCTGAGGGGCCCTACCGTCATAATCGGCAAATGACAGCCGGCGCAGTGGCAGGAAACGAGCAATGAGCGCGACCGCGCTGCTGGTCGTGGTCGCGTTCGTCGAGTTCGGCGGGCTCACCACGCTCGGAATTCTGCTCATCGTGTCGCGCCGGCAACTCAAAGGAGCGCGAACCGAACTTGAGCGCAGCCGCAGAAACACAACCAGGCGCCGCCGGCGGCGCCCCGGGATCGCGCCTTTTGCTATTAGAACCGCCTGGAAGACAGCCGATTCGCTGGTGACCAAAGGTATCGGCGCCACATTTCGAAACTCGGTCGAAGATCTCGCAGGCTGGGCTCAGGTCGAACGTCCCGATCTCGCCAGGCTCACCGCCGACGGCGATGTCGTGATCGCGTTCTCCGACATCGAGGATTCCACCACGCACAACGAGGCCTTGGGCGACCAAGGATGGGTGAAGGTGTTGGAGAGGCACAACAGGCTTATCCAGAAGTTTGTCGGCGACCATGGTGGCCACGTGGTCAAGAATCAAGGTGACGGATTCATGATCGCCTTCGCCGATGCGGGGCAAGCCGTGCTGTGCGGTGTCGACGTGCAACGAGCCCTGCTCGAGAGCGCAGAAAGCTGGGACGGCATCCGCGTCCGAATCGGAATCCATGTGGGGCCGTCGGTCAGGCGCGGTGATGACCTCTTTGGGCGAAACGTCGCGATGGCGGCTCGGGTGGCCGAACAAGCCGATGGTGGTGAGATCCTCGTCAGCGAGCCGGTGCGCGACGCGGTCGACGGCCGGCCGGATATCGAGCTCTGTCCACCTCGCGAGGTGGAACTCAAAGGCCTACAGGGCACCCACAACCTGTATGCGGTCAAGGTGTCCGCCTGACGGACGATAGTGTGGCGCTACGGGCGCTTCAGGAGGGTGTGCAGTCGTGACTGTCGGGCTCGGCAGCCAAGACCAAGATGCTCGCCGGGCTCGGGTATGGGTCGACCAATGTCAGTCACTACCCGCAACCCGAAGCGCCGCAAGCCGTCGCGGCCGCAGTGCGGACGCACTCGTGACGCCCGCATCGCGTGTAACGGTGTCACACCAGCGGATGTGCTGTTGACGCTATGATGCCGCACGTGTCGATCACCGTGACCCCCGTGCCGGGGAAGCCCGCACTGCTGTTGGGCGCCTTCGACATAGCCAGCTTGGGTTACGTCGCCGACGAATTCTTTATATCCGGAACAGCATCGTCCTACAGTTCAGCGTGCGAACTCGGCTCCGACGGCCGGTGGAGCGTGACGCCGTCAGGTGCCGGTGATTTCACCACCCGGATGGTTGTGCTGACGCCGGCGGATCGGACCCGGTTCAACGGGACAGTGCTCGTGGAGTGGCTCAATGTGAGCGGCGGAATCGACGCGCCGGCCGTCTGGATGATGGCGCACCGCGAAATCGTTCGTGGCGGGTACGCCTATGTTGCGGTGTCGGCACAGCGTGTGGGCATCCAAGGCGGCGTGAACTTGATGGGTTTGGACATGTCGCTGAAAAGCCAAGACCCGAAAAGGTATGCGGCCCTGCATCATCCCGGTGACGCATTCTGCTACGACGTCTTCTCTGAGGCTGGTCGACTCTTGAAAGACGGGCAGCACAGTGCTGTTCTTCGGGAGCTGCGCGCCGAACACGTCGTTGCCATGGGTGAGTCCCAATCGGCGTTGTTCCTGACGACCTATGTCAACGCCATCGACCCGCTGGCTCAGGTGTTTGACGGCTTCTTGGTGCATTCGCGCTTCGGGCCCGCCGCACCACTAGACGGTGGCTCGATATTCGATGTGCTGGAAAGCAACACATCCGAGGCGGTCCGGTTTCGCCCTGACCTGCGTGCGCCGCTCGTCACGATCATCACCGAGACAGACCTTTTCGCCGGTCCACGGCGAGGCTATTACGCTGCGAGACAACCTGAGGGCCAACGACTACGGGTGTGGGAGATTGCCGGCACCGCTCATGCCGACAACTACACGATCCAAGTGGCGCCGATCGACACCGGCTCTGCGGCGCTGACCGACATCGTCGCGGCCTATGCGCCGACGAACATGTTGATGGGCGAGCAGTTGGATCACTGCATCAATTTCGCTCCGCAACACCACTACGTCCTGCAGGCGGCGCTATCGCAGCTGTGCCGCTGGGTGCGCGGCGGCGACGCAGCGCCCAGCGCCGTACCTATTGAACTAACCGATGCCGAACCACCCCAGCCCGTTTTGGATGCAAACGGCCTCGCGGAGGGCGGGGTAAGGACGCCGTGGGCCGACGTGCCGATTGCGCGGACATCCGGCCTTGGCAGCGAGGAGACCACGATGGCATCGATATTCGGGTCCGGGGAGCTATTCGATACCGCCACCGTGCGCCGGCTCTACCCGGGTGGGGCTGCGGACTATTTGGAGCGCTTCACGGTTGCGCTCGACTCGGCGATTCAATCGGGGTTCATCTTGGCGGACGATCGCGAGGAAATTCTTCAGCTCGCCGCCGCCACTTTCTCCGAGATCACAACGGCGACGCCTCAAGGGTCAAGCTGAATAAGGCGTAGGCCATGCAGAACAGAAAGTTCAGTGTTACCAGAACCAGGCCTACAAAGATCAGCGACCGCGCGCCGCGCCGCTTCAGGCGCTTGTACTTCGCCGAGAGCTGCTCGCGTTTCAGCCGCATCGCGATCAACGCGAAGCTGACGTCGGCCATCTCGTCAGGTGCGACAGGCCCGCCGGCCAGCACCAGCCGAAGCCGCTCCGGCGGAGTATTGACGCCTACCTGTGCGAAGCGCCTGCTCAGTCGCCGCGCCTGCCTGCGACCAAGTACCTGATTTCGCATCTGAAACTGATGCGATAGCTGCCCACGTTCGTTCCCCCACGGGTTTGACGGGGTCATCACACGCCGGAGTCTAGTTCGCCGGTGTCCAATCGTTCGGCGGTTACGGCCGATTGCCTGGCAGAAGTTTGGCCGGTCAACCAAGGCCGATCTTCAGCTAACCCAGACGATACTGTCGCAGTGGTCAGGGGTCAGGCATGATGTTGATTCAGGTCAGTTGGTGAAGAGGCGGACATGGCGGTGACGGACGGGCGCTCTACCCGCGAAGCGAAGCGCTTGCAGACGAGGGAGCGATTGCTGGGCGCCGCCATTGCAGAGTTCAAGCGGTCGGGGATGACAGAAGCCGACGTCAGCGCTATCGTCGGCGCCGCCGGCGTTGCACACGGCACGTTCTTCTTCCACTTTCCCACCAAGCAGCACGTCCTGTTGGAGCTGGAGCGGCGTGAAGAGGAGCGCATTGCCAAACAGTTAGGGCAATTCCTGGCGTCCCGCCACGACCTGCGCGCAGCGCTGGACGAGGCCGCGCGTTTGGTGATGGGTCTAGAGCGCCGACTCGGCGACATGTTGTTCAAAGATTTCCTCGCACTGCATTTTTCGCAGACCCGGCCGCCGGCTGAAGGAGTACAAGACCATCCCGTGGTGATCCGGCTCGCTCAAGAGATTGACCAAGCGCGCGAGCACGGTAAGACCGATCCTGAGGTCAACGCGATGAATAGTGCGGTGTTTTTTCTGTTGGGCCTGTATGCGTTGTTGATCACCACCAACGACTGGCCGACGCGCAACGCGCTGCTCGAAGACTATGTGACGAGAACCGTGCGCAGCATGCAGCCTTCTCGGCCGAAGTAACCAGCTAAATCGGCCGCGACCCCGCCCACCACCGTAGTCCCGGCAACGGTGGTGGGCCCTATCCTCGTCGTTGACATTTTTAATGACTCAAGTCAGTCTAGATCCGTACACCGGTCTGACGACGTCGAGCTGCGCATCAGTCCGGCAACGCCGGGCGGGGAGTAAGGGAGTAGCGGTGAACCTGTCGAAAGTCACGGGTATCGCGGCAGGCGACCGGACTTACGACGAACACATCGAGGAATCGCGACTCGCGCAACGCCAAGCCGACAAGTGGCTGATCGTCGGCAGCATCCTGATCGGCACGGCGGCCTTGGGCGTCTTCGGCCTTCCGCTGTTCCTGCGCGGAGTGTGGTTACTCCGCAAGGCCCAGCGCGAGGGCCTGTCGGTGCGCCCCATGCTGGTCACCTTGATCGGCTACCTGGTCATCATCGACGCTGCGATCAACTCCTTCGGCTGGGCTCTGGATCTGGTTGGCAACCACACCCTGCTGGCCCGGGTGCTGTTGACCGGGTGGGGGAACATGTTCGATGCCGGCTACTTCTGGCACTTCAATGAGTTGTGGGTCGGAGGCGCAGCGGGGCCGGGTGAAAAGGCTTGGGAGGTCGGGTTGATCCTGACCGTGTTCTCGATGCGGATTGCTGCGGCGATCGGGTTCTTGCAGATGAAGCGGTGGGGCCATCAGTGGATGCTGATCACCTGCTGGATGGGCGTGGTGATCTGGATCGGTTACGTGTTCAACATGACGATGTATGCCGACGTGCGCTATGCCGGCGTGGTGTTCCCGGTCGTCGGCTGGTGGCTCTACGACATCTTCTACATCACTCCCTTCCTGGCCATCCCCTACCTGCACACCGTCAACCGCGAAATCTTCTCCGACTGAACATCAAAGGAGGTTCGAAATGCTCTGGGAGATTTGCCGATACATTGCGGCGTGGGGTGGTACCGCCCTGATCATCGGGTTCTGGTACTGGTTGTTTTCCAGCCTCGGGACGTTCTGAGCGAAGCGACCATGGCTGAACTTTCAGACGCGCACGCGACGGCGATCGAGCGCAGTTGCGCCCTGGCGGCTGTCGCTTTCAGCGATCAGCGTCGTGAGGGTGCACGTCTGATGACCGGGCCAAGGCGCAGCTTCGGTGTGGACGCCTCGCTCCGCGTGGTGCACATTCCGCATCCAGCGGTAGCACCTGACTGGACGCTACGAACGTTGACATGCGGAGTGGCACTGCAATGTTCGCCATCCAAAGAGCGCATCGCGGCATACCAATTGCACGATATGTCGGGCCGCGAACGTTGTGCGCTCAGTATCGTGGAAGCCGGTGTGGCGCTCGGGTGGGTCGCCACCAGGTGGCCCGGGCTGATGATCGAGCTGCGGCGGCTGCTGCCCGATCTCGAAATCGCCGACAGCGGCATGCAAGCCACGCAGATGCTCGACCGCGCGATCGAGCTGGCCCGAACAGGGCGGCAGCTTCAAGCACATCCATTGCTGGGTACGTTGCCGACGGCATTCTCGAGGACTCGCGGGCTGGCCAGTGCGATTCGGCGGTACGGCAGGATGCCGTGGACCACCGTGCAGAAGCGCCGCCCCCGGGCATACTCCGTCCCTGTCGGCGGAGACGGCGGCGTCCGCAACCCCAACCTGCCTCCACCGAGCAGGCCCGAAGACAATGATTTGGATATCAATCCACAACGCAGACAAGGCATTCCTTATCCAGAGTGGAATGCGTGGACCAACAGCTTCCTGCCTGACCACGTCGCCGTTGTCGAGCGCACGCGCGCCAACAGAGAATGCGAATCCGCGCCGGCAACGACGGATCTGCGCAAGTGGTTCGAAGCCCACACCTATCGGACAATGACCAATCACCTGGAGGACGGCGCCGACCTCGATGTCGACTCCTACGTCAGCCACTACCTCGACTTGATGAGCGGCGAAGCCAACGAGCCACGTGTCTTTCGAGAGCTGCTGCCCAGCGGTCGGGACGTGACGACGGCACTGCTGCTCGACGCGAGTTCGTCGTTGGGGGTGCACGGCGGGCGGATCTTCCGCTTGGAGTTGGCGTGCGCAGATGCGCTGTCGCGTGCGATGACCCGTGCCGGCGAACGGCACGGCATCTTCGCATTCACAGGCAACACCCGACATCGCGTCGAGGTCCGCTGCCTGAAGGATTTCCGCGAGAAAGGGTTTGTCGCCCCGAGCGGTTCGGGTTTGGCGACCGGCGGCTACACCCGTCTGGGTGCACCGCTGCGACACCTAACGAACCGGCTGTTGGCGCAACCATCCGAACGTCGCCTACTCATCGTGATCGGCGACGGACTGATGTCCGATGAGGGCTATGAGGGCCGCTACGCATGGGCCGATGTTGCACACGCGGTTGACGAAGCTAACCAGGCCGGCGTCTCCGTCTATTACGTCGGTGTCGGACCCACCCGGGTCGACCCGCTCCCGGAAGTATTCGGTCCACGCCGGGCGCAACGAATCAAGCGTGTCGATGAGCTTCCACGCGTGTTGGCACACGTGCACCGCGAGCTGATTTGCGCATGACCGACAACCTCCGAGGGGACCAATGACGACCGATCTTTATCTCGCCAACGGCAACGAAGTGCAGTTGTTTGAGCAGGCCTACCACCGACGTATACCGGTAATGCTCACCGGGCCAACAGGTTGCGGTAAAACGCGCCTGGTCGAGCATATGGGTCTGCTGCTCGGGCGGCCCGTCGTCACGATCAGCTGCCACGACGATCTGACCAGTTCAGATTTGGTTGGACGATTCATGGTGGTCGGCGGGGACGTGGTGTGGACCGATGGACCACTGACCAAGGCGGTCAAAGCCGGTGCGATCTGCTACCTCGACGAGGTTGTCGAGGCCCGCCACGATTCGTTGGCGATCCTGCACTCGTTGACTGATCACCGCCGCGCGCTGTACCTGGATCGCGCCGGTGAAATTGTCGAGGCACCAGCCTCCTTCATGTTGGTCTGCTCCTACAACCCCGCCTACCGCAGCTCGCTCAAGGAGCTCAAACCCTCGTTCCGGCAACGGTTCGCCACGCTTGCGATGAGCTACCTTCCGCCGGAGCGTGAAGCCGAAGTGATTGTCACCGAAGCGGGTGTCGATCTCGCAACTGCGCGCCGACTGGTGCAGTGCGCGGTGGCCATCCGCACCGCCGACGAAATCTTTCACTTCGAGCCACCATCCACTCGGGCGCTGGTTACCGCCGCTCAGCTGATCGCCTCCGGCGCAAGCGAAATGGAGGCAGCAGAAGCCTGCGTCCTAGCGCCTCTCACAACCGACGGCGCGATCCACGACGGATTGCGTGAAGTCGCGGCCGCCAGCCTGCTCACACTCGACGGCTAAGAAAGGAATCCAAGGATGGACCAACAAGAACGCAAACGCAAGAGAGCGCTCATCGTCTTCCAAGTCTTCATCTACGGCTACCTGCTGACGATGTTCCTCATCCAGCTGTACATGTCGTTTGCCCGAGGCTGGTGGCACTTGTGAATCTTCCTCTGCTCAAGCGTCGTTCATCGCTCAGCCTCGACGAGCACTACGACGAGTCCCGCGATGCCCAGCGGCGGGCTGACAAATGGATGATCATCGGGGCTGCGTTGATGGGCATGTGGGCCCCCGGAGTCATCGGATTTCCGATCTTCATGCGCGGAGTGTGGTTGCAGCGCCAGGCATTGCGGGCCGGGTTGTCGGTACGGCCGATGATCGTCACCTTGATCGGCTACCTCGTGTTGATCGACGGATGCCTCAACAGCCTTGGCTGGGCCCTGGATCTGGTGGCCAACCACACCCTGATCAACCGTGTGCTGATGGTCGGGTGGGGAAACATGTTCGATGCCGGCTACTTCTGGCATTACAACGAGTTGTGGATCGGCGGCGCAGCAGGGCCCGGTGAAAAGGCTTGGGTGGCTGGGCTAATCCTGACCGTGTTCTCCATGCGGGTTGCCGCGGCGATCGGGTTCTTGCAGATGAAGCGGTGGGGTCACCAGTGGATGATCATCACCTGCTGGATGGGCGTGGTGATCTGGATCAGCTACGTCTTCAACATGACGATGTATGCCGACGTGCGCTATGCCGGCGTGGTGTTCCCGGTCGTCGGCTGGTGGCTCTACGACATCTTCTACATCACCCCCTTCTTGGCCATCCCCTACCTGCACACCGTCAACCGCGAAATCTTCGCCGACTAGAGCGCCAGCGGCGGCTAGAGAAATGAGGACTCCCGTGACAACCTCGACAACCACAGACGATCTGCCGCCGGGCACCACGCCCTACTACGCGCGAATGCACAAATGGATCAAGCGCGCAGTAATGGTTTGCCTGGTCGCACTGGTCATCGAAGGCGCCTTCACATTGCCCTTCATGGCGGTCTACTACGGTTGGCCGACCCTGAGCCTCACCCAGATCTGCAGCGAGCTGATGAAGGTCCGATACTCCAACGACACTCTTGCGTGCCAGTTCCCCTATCCGATGTTCGGGCCACCCGAGGGTGCGGCCGGAAAAGCAACCGCCCAGGACCAGTGGGGAATTCAGCCTGTGCCGCACTATCACCGGCTGGGATTTCGTGAACTGGTTCGGATCCACGATGAACGGCTCGCCCGTCAAGGCGCTGGGCAGCACCCTTAGACGCGAACCAGGCGGTCGGCGGACCCTCAACGGAAAAGCGTCATGACCGTGCAAAGTTAGAACGTGTTACAGTTTGCTGGCATGAGCCGCAAACGCGTCGTCGTCGCGGGGCTGGGGGATGTCGGTATCCTCACGGCGATCCGGCTCTCCCGGCACGCCGACGTCGTCGGCATCTCGGTGAAACCGGCACTGGTCAGCGGGCAGGAACTCGGCGTGCGGTTGTCCCGGCCCGATGACTGGGCCCGGGACTACTGGATCCCGTTCGACCGATTCCGCCGTCTGGATCGGGTGCGGATCATCCAGGGCACGCTGACCGGACTCGACTTGGCCGCTCGAGCCGTCTCCGGTCGGCATGACGACGGCACGACGTTCGCCGAGGAGTACGACGCGCTGGTCATTTGCACCGGGGTCAGCAATGGCTTCTGGCGCCGGGCAACGATGCAGTCGGCCGCCGAGATCGGCGCCGACCTCCGCGCCGCACATGACCGCGTGTCCGCCGCCAAGTCGGTGATCGTCGTGGGTGGCGGGGCAGCCGCGGTCAGCAGCGCCGCCAACATGGCAACTACCTGGCCGCACAAGAGAATCGACCTTTACTTTCCCGGCGAGCGAGCGTTGGTCGGCTATCACCCCCGGATTTGGCAGCGCATCCAAGCCCGGCTGGCCGACCTCGGTGTCGGCCTTCACCCGGGGCACCGCGCGGTGATCGACGACGGGTTCGCCGGCGATGAGATCACCAGCGAGCCGGTGCAGTGGAGCACAGGACAACCCGCGGCGTCGGCCGAGGCCGTGCTGTGGGCGATCGGGCGGGTGCAGCCCAACACCGACTGGCTGCCGCCCGAGCTGCTCGATGAGGACGGCTTTGTTCCCGTGACACCCGAGTTGCGGGTGCCAGGCCAGCAACGGGTGTTCGCGATAGGAGATGTCGCGGCCACCGACCCGCTGCGCAGCTCGGCTCGCAATCGCGGGGATGCGTTGGTGGCCAGCAATATTCGCGCCGAGCTTGCCGGTCGAGCGTTGCGCAGCTACCGGGCCCCGGGCCGGCGGTGGGGCTCGTTATTCGGGATACAGCCCAGCGGGTTGGAGGTGTTCTTCCCCACCGGTCATGCTCTGCGGTTCCCGTCGTGGTCGGTTGATCGGGTGGTAATGCCACTGATCGTCCGGTGGGGCATGTACGGGGGAGTCCGGGAAAACCACCCGTCGGTGTGAAGCTCTGCGGGCGTCAACCCCGTTTGGCACGCACCCACTGAAAAGTGCCGATGGTCTTGGTGCGCACGGTGGCGAAGCCGTGGTCTTCGAGAACGTCGCCGATCTCGTCTTCGCCGAACACGTAGGCCCCGCCATTGGGCAGCTTCTGCCAGAGCATCGGCAGACTTCGGACGATGGGCACCATCACCGCAAGTCGACCGCCCGGTCGCAGTACCCGGGCCATCTCGGCCAGTGCTGCCGTCGGGTCGGGTATCAGCTGCAGGACCGCGATCGAGACGACGGCGTCGACTGTCTCGTCGCGCAACGGCAGCCGCTGGGCATCGGCGCGCAGGAAGCCGACCTGTGGTCCAGCTTCAGCGCGCACAGCGCGCGTCAGCATCGGCTCGGAGATGTCGATTCCCAAGGCAAGCCCGTCGGGCCCTGCGGCGCGCGCCAGCGACGCGGTCACCGAACCGGGACCGGAGCCGACGTCCAAGGCGACCCCGCCCTGCGGGATGTTCAACCACTCGATCGGATGCCGCAACGTGGAGACGAACCTGCGCGATAGGGCCTGCGCGTTGTCGTAAAGCATCGAACCGATCGACGACGCCCACACTGCCTGAATGGCACCGCTGTTTCTGGCGGGGCCGTCGTCGTCGGCTGCTGAACTGCCCAGCAGGTCGAGATAGCCGTTCCTCACATCGGGTTCGGTCGGTGGATCGATCAGCAGATCCAGCGCCCGCTGCAGGGCAGGGGACAATGTCGTGTTCACGATCGTCATAAGCGCCACTCCTCAATGAAATGTCAAGTTTCACAAGCGTTTACGAAACAGAGGCCGCGACCTTTTCCACGGCCGGCTTCTGTTCGCAGCCTACGCCGGGCAGTCAGACGCTTCCAGTTCGAGACGCAGCAGCGCTAGGACGGCGTCGCCAGGATCGCTAATGCGTCTCCGCCGACCGACACCCCCGAAGGACCGATGAGTTCGGCCATTCTGGTACGGAGCTCGGTGGCCTTGTCGGCGGCCAGCGTCAGGTGATTGGAAAAAGTAAACGCGATGTCCACCCACTGTTGGGTTGAGTACTGCAGGTTGTGCGGATAACTGCGGTGTGTGACCATGAACCCCGCCGCGGTGAGCAAGTCGGTGAGATCGCCTGATTCGCCGTCCGCGCCACGGGCGTCGATATCCATGTAGTCCTTATAGATTGATTCGAATTGAGCACGCGTGGGCCGGGTGGGCCGCAGCCGGTTCCACATCAATGCGAGCTGCCCGCGGTCGCTGAGGATGCCGCGTATCTTCGGCAGCGCCACCGCCGGATCCACCCAATGAAACGATGCCGCGAACACCACGCGGTCGAACCGTCGGCCGGCGGGCTCCCATTGCTCAAATGTCGCGATTTCGACGGGAACGCCCTTGGATTGAGCGACGGCCGCCATGCGGATATCGGGTTCGACCGCAAGGACATCGATGCCGCGTTCGGCGAACTGCATCGAGGCAATACCGGTTCCTGCGCCCACATCAACGACTCGACGAACACCGGACGCCACAACGTCATCGATCAACTGGTCCGGGTACCGCGGACGATGGGTGTCATAGTTGCGTGCCGCGCCACCAAAGGAATTGGCGCGCTCGCGATTAGTGAACAGGTTCAGTCGCGGTGGCATGCCGCCGAGCGTAGCTCACTACTGCTTGACGGTCGCGAGCTCTCGCACAAGGGCACACAGCTGCCAGTGGCCCGGAACGCCTTTCAAGGGGTGCTCGCCGCGATCGGCGAACCGATGTCGTGAGCCGGTGACGATATCGCGCACCGTCGACGACACCAGCACCTCGCTCGGGCCCGCAAGTGCTGAGACGCGCGCACCGATGTGCACAGCCATCCCGGCGACATCTTCTTTCAAAGCGCCGCGAACCTCGACTTCCCCGGCGTGAATGCCCACCCGCACTTGGATGCCCAGGACCCTGACCGCGTCGACGATCGCGTCAGCACACGCGATCGCGGCACTCGGGCTGGTGTAGGTCGCGACGAATCCGTCACCGGCAGTGTTGACTTCGCGGCCGCCGAACCGATCGATCTCGTGGCGCACGATGGTGTCGTGGTTATCGAGCAGGTCTCGCCATCGACCGTCGCCGAGCACGGCGGCACGTTCGGTTGAGCCGACGATGTCGGTGAACATGATCGTGGTCAGTACCCGCTCGGCGCCCGTGCCTCCTCGCACGCCGGTGACGAACTCTTCGATCTCGTCAAGCATCGGCGCGGTATCGCCGACCCAGTAAAGAGCGTCTGCTCCAGGCAGCTGGACGAACTGCGCTCCGCCGATGTGTTCGGCGATGTAGCGGCCGTTATCGATTGGGCAGAACTCCGAGTCTTCGCGGTGCAGGACCAGCGTCGGTGCGGTGATGCGTGCCAGGGTGTCACGGACATCGCAATGCCTGACGGTCAGGATGATGGCGCGGGCCATGCTGGGTGAGGCGGCGCGGTTACCGGCCATGTCCCACCATGCGCGGAATGCGTCGTCGCTGCGCATGCTGGGAGCGATAAAGCCGAGCATGTCGAAGCCCTGGTCGACGGCATCAGGTTCCATCGCAACAGTCGTATAGGGGTCGTCGTCGCGGATATCGAAACCGAATGGGTAGTCGTCAGCACGAAGGGTACGGGCCGCGCCATTGATGATCACCAAGTTGCTCACTCGCTCGGGGTAGTCGGCGGCGAGGATGAGCCCCGTCATCGAGGCGAACCCGGGCGCGAAGATCGTCGCGCGCTCGCACCCGACCGCGTCCATCACCGAGATGGCGTCTTTTGCCCAGAACTTCGGTCCGATCATGTCGAGCGACGGCGCCCGCGACGAGAGACCGACCCCGCGCTGGTCAAGCCGGATCACCCGGCTGAAGGATGCCAGGCGCCGGTGGAAGCGGTACATCGACGGCTCGGCGTCGATCGTGTCGATCGGGATGGATGGACCGGGCAGCACCAGCAGGTCAGTCGGCCCTTCACCGAGGACCTGGTAGGCGATGTCGACTTCGCTACACGTGGCGTAGCGAGTCCGCGGAACCTGCGCCACTGTTACAGGCTAGTTCAGGGCACCGACAGGATTACGGGGTCTTCATGCGGCGGCTCGGTTGCCGCGAGTATGCAGGTATCAGACAGGCGACGGAAAGAGTTGGAGGAGGAAGCCATGCAGATGACCGGCAACACGATCCTGGTGACCGGTGGGGGCACCGGGATCGGCCGCGGTTTGGCCGAGTCATTACATCGATTGGGCAACCAGGTCATCATCGCGGGCCGGCGCCTCGAACACCTCAAGGCGGTCACCGAGGCCAACCCGGGCATCAAATACCTGTCGCTGGATCAGGGCGACCCCGCCGACATCCGGCGATTCGCCATCGAGCTCACCGACAACCACCCGGACCTCAACGTCATTGTCAACAATGCCGGCGTCCAGCGCCTCGAGGACCTGACCGGCAGTGGCCCCGGCGCGGCGGAGCTGACCATCGCGATCAATCTGCTGGGACCGATCAGGCTCACCGCGGCATTGCTGCACTCGCTGCTGGGTAAGCCACACGCGGCGATCCTCAACGTCACATCCGGGCTGGCGTTCATGCCGAGCGCGGTCACGCCGACGTATTGCGCAACCAAGGCTGCGATGCACTCCTACACCCAGTCGCTGCGATACCAACTGCGCGAGACCTCGGTGCAGGTGATCGAAATCATTCCGCCGCATGTGCAGACCGGGTTGCAGGGCGAGCGCGGATTCGACTCGAGGGCAATGCCATTGGATGAATACATCGAAGAGACCATGACCCTGTTGCAGACCCAGCCCCAGGCTGACGAGATCATCGTGGAGCGCGTCAAGGGGTTCCGCTTCGCCGAGCGGGACGGGACCTTCGACGAGATCTACCCCGCCTTCAATCAGGCGATGATCGATGCCGTGAGCCAGTGAGGGAGGACGCGGTGTCAGTCGCGAATAACGCCCTTGTTGCGCATCAAAAAATCGGCCAAAAACCCGTCGTGCGGGATTTCGGGTGCCCCGTAATAGGTGCGATGGTGGCCGCGGTACACATTGGCGATCGTCGGCTCGGCGACCAGATCATCGATCAGGTCTTCGTCGTCGGTGATCGCGTTGATCACTAACGAATGCCGAAGCGGCTCCACACCGTCGGAGCGTGACCACGGCGAGACCCAGACACACGGGAATGGCAGCTCGATGTTGAGCTTGGTGACGTCGGGCGTGGTCATCAGGTGCACGGCCGGCCGCAGTGCGGCGCAGCCATCGGTCAGCTCTGCGACCACCTGATCGGCGCCGAGCACCGGGGTAGTGCCCGTCGCCGCGGTTGCCAGGTAGTTCGCCAAGGCCTGTGCCTGGTCGATGTTTTGGGTAGGAAGGACCGCTTGCTCGTCCTCGGTGGGCAGCACCCGAATCGCCGCTAGCCGTTCGCCGATCGCGTGGGCCAGCGGAGTGGGATCGCCCTCGTAAAGCACGGCGGTCGTGTTGACGCATGCGATCCCGCCCAGGTTGGTGATCGAGTCGGTGACGACGTCGAGGTAGTCACGCCAGTCGTGGTCGGCGGTGATCAGGATCTTGGCCTGGCCGGGGCCGTTGACCAATACGGCCGGGTTGTTGGCGTATGTGTCGACGACGTCTTGGCTTCCGTAAACCATGGCGAGGTCGGCCGACCGGATGATCTCGTCTGCCCCGCGATGATCGGTGGGTAGGTACACCGCGTCGGCCGGACGAAACCCGGCTTCCCGCAACGCGTGAACCAGCCGGTGCGCGGTGAGCGGTTCGCGGCGCGACGGGCGGACAGC
>NZ_JBAUZA010000078.1:0-5453 GCF_049585075.1 Mycobacterium sp. | reverse complement strand
CGTCTCTTGTGTGAGGCCCGATACCGGATGAGACCACAATCCCCACACCCTCCACACAATGAGAATCCGGAGTCTGAAATGACAGTAGAAACCGAGCAACCAATCGACATCGATGACCTGCGGCAAGAAATCGACCGCCTCGACGCCGAGATCCTGGCCGCGGTAAGGCGTCGTACCGAGGTGTCGCAGGCAATCGGCAAAGCCCGGATGGCCTCTGGCGGCACCCGGCTGGTGCACAGTCGCGAAATGAAGGTCATCGAGCGCTACAGCGAGCTTGGCCCGGATGGCAAGGACCTGGCCATGCTGCTGCTGCGACTGGGCCGCGGCCGACTCGGTCACTGATCTGGCCGGTTACCTACTCGTCTACCTCGCCATCAACCCGGCCCTGGTCCACCTGACTATGGTCGAAACCATGACTGCGGTTGAACAGATCCCCGACATCTCATCGACCCCGGCCTGGAAAGCTCTGCGCAAGCATCACGAGCAGACCGGCAGCACACACCTGCGCGAATTCTTCGCCGACGATCCCGCCCGCGGCACCGAGTTCACTGTCACCGTCGGCGACCTCTACATCGACTACAGCAAGCACCGCGTCACCCGTGAGACGCTGAACCTGCTGATCGACCTCGCCCACACCGCACGGCTCGAGCAGCGTCGCGACGAGATGTTCACCGGCGTGCACATAAACACCTCGGAGAACCGCGCGGTGCTGCACACCGCGCTTCGACTGCCGCGCGACGCAAAGCTGATTGTGGACGGGCAGAACGTGGTCGAGGACGTGCACGAAGTGCTTGACGCGATGGGCGACTTCACCGACCGGTTACGCAGCGGCGAATGGACCGGCGCGACCGGGAAGCGGATCAGCACGGTCGTCAACATCGGCATCGGCGGTTCGGACCTCGGACCTGTGATGGTGTACCAGGCATTGCGGCATTACGTCGATGCCGGCATCTCGGCACGCTTCGTCTCCAACGTCGACCCCGCTGACCTGATCGCGAAGCTAGCCGATTTAGACCCGGCCACAACGTTTTTCGTCGTCGCGTCCAAGACGTTCTCCACGCTGGAGACCTTGACCAACGCCACGGCAGCCCGGCGCTGGCTCACCGACGCGCTCGGCGACGACGCGGTGGCCAAGCATTTCTGCGCAGTTTCCACTAACAAAAAGCTGGTCGACGAGTTCGGCATCGACACCGACAACATGTTCGGGTTCTGGGACTGGGTCGGCGGACGCTATTCGGTCGATTCGGCGATCGGCCTGTCGGTGATGGCCGCGATCGGCCGGGAGGCTTTCGCGGACTTCCTGTCCGGGTTCCATCTTGTCGACGAGCACTTCCGGACTGCCCCGCTGGAAGCCAATGCGCCGGCGGTGCTTGGGCTGATCGAGCTGTGGTATTCGAATTTCTTTGGCGCACAGTCGCGTGCGGTGCTGCCTTATTCCAACGACATGGCGCGATTCGCGGCGTATCTGCAGCAGCTGACGATGGAATCCAACGGCAAGTCCACCCGCGCCGACGGCACCCCGGTAACCACCGACACCGGTGAAATCTATTGGGGCGAACCGGGAACCAACGGCCAGCATGCGTTCTACCAACTGCTGCATCAGGGCACCCGGCTCATTCCGGCCGACTTCATCGGCTTTTCCCAACCCACCGACGACCTGCCCACCGCCGACGGCACCGGCAGCATGCACGACTTGTTGATGAGCAATTTCTTCGCCCAGACCAAGGTGCTGGCATTCGGCAAGACGGCCGAGGAGATCGCCGCCGAGGACACACCCGCCGACGTGGTGCCGCACAAGGTGATGCCGGGCAACCGGCCGACGACATCGATCCTGGCCACCCGGCTCACCCCGTCGGTGCTGGGCCAGTTGATCGCGCTCTACGAGCATCAGGTCTTCACCGAGGGCGTGGTGTGGGGCATCGACTCGTTCGACCAATGGGGCGTCGAGCTGGGCAAGACACAGGCCAAGGAGTTGATACCGGTACTCACCGAAGATAGTTCTCCTGCAACGCAATCCGACAGTTCGACCGACGCCCTGGTCCGCCGCTACCGGACCGAAAGAGGGCGCGTGGGCTAGGCTTGCGCCTCACGTTCGGCGACACGTTAAGCGGAGGTCGGCCGCGAAAGCTCGGAGCCAAGTCGGCGGACAAAGGTGCGAAGGCGTTCCTGTGATGCGGCCTGCGGATCACTGAGGTGCAGCTGCAGCAATTCGCGACCGGCGGCATGCAAGACCCGGGCGGTGTATTCCGGCTCATGCAGCTCAGGGTTGTGGCGCAGCAGTTCACGGACGAAGAACTCGAGCACGACGGCCTGGGATTGCGCCAGCCGCGCATACAGCTGCGGTGGAGCGCCCTGCGGCGGGAACAAAAACAGCCGCCACGTCGCCGGGTGGGCGTCGACGGCGGCCAGCACCCCGTCGAACGCGACCACCAGCGACTGATCGTCGGCGACGGCATCCAATCCGGAGATCGCCTCGGCGAACTGCGCGCCGGCCCGGGCCGCCTCACGATCGATCAGCGCGACGAACAGCCCCGCCGGGTCGCCGAACAGCTGATAAATCAGCGATCGGTTGATACCGGCCTGCCGTGCGATGCGGTTCGGTGTCGCCGCGTGGAACCCTTCGGCGTCGACGATCGCGTGCGCGACGTCGAGGATCTGCTCGCGTCGCCCCTCCGCGGTCATGCGCCGCTTCGGGTTGGCCGCAGTCATGCTTGACAGCATAACTAACAACTTGTGAGTATTACTCACTAAGTGTTAGTTAGCCGGAGGTTGTGATGGTCACGTACTACCCCGAGCTCGCGCAGCGAGTCCGCAGCCAACGCGATTTGCAGCCCGACCTCTACGGAGACTTCGACTTCGACCGGCAGCCGGATCGCCTGGCCACGGAGCCCGACGCCGACTCGGCCCTGCCCACCTGGGTCGCGGACCGCGCCCCGATCTTGAAAGACGACCGCGTCCTCGAATTGATCAGCACGGCCACGTTGCTCGGCGACGTCGTCGCCGATCCCTATGCGGCGCTGACGAACTCGCGCAGTGTCACCGAACTGATCGACATGCTCAAGACGGCCTGCCGCAAGGGAATCGAGGCGGTGCCCGAGGCGCCCCCCGAGCTGGTGTCGTTCATCGCAGCTATGGAAGCTGCCCCGGAGTGGATCGACTTCGACCTGGTACGCGAGGGCGCACAGCAGGAGCGCATCCCAGCGGCGCTACTGGCGCCGTTCATTACGCGCGGGGCCTTCATCGCGACCTTCACCAACACCTACGCCGCACTGCCGATGGCGCTGACCGGTGCGCTTTCGGGCAAGCGGGCCGCCCGGCGGGTCAACGAGACGGCGAGTTTCTTCGCGGTCACCACTCTTCCCGGGGCGCTGGACCGTTACGGCCCCGGCTTCGAGGCCGCCGCCATGGTGCGGCTGATGCACTCGATGGTTCGCTACAACGCGCTGAAGAAATCCGACAAGTGGGACGTCTCCGTCTATGGGATGCCGGTGCCGCAGGTCGACCAGATGCCGGCCGGAATGATCGGCCAGTACCTGTTGGCCCGCAAGGCGCGTCAGCAGGGCCGGACGAAGTTCACCAAAGAAGAGCGCGCGGTCGTCGAATTCGCCAGGTACCGTTGCTTTCTGCTGGGCCTGCCGGAGGAACTGCTGCCCTCGGAACCCGCCGACATCATGCACGTCATGCACGCGCGCTCGGCGCTGCTGCGCGACGGATTCGACGACGTCTGCCGCGAACTCGTCAGCGGCACGATGGCGGCGTATCTGCGGCCCGGCACCAGCTTGTTCGATCGCTGCGCGGAGGCCGTCGAGAAAAGTTTCAGCAAGCTCACGTTCGTCCGCACATTCTGCGGCGGTGACCGCGACGTCGCCGAGGCCATGGGTGTCTCGCTCGGGTCGACGGATCTTCTGTGGGTCGCCCTCACCACGCCGTTCATCATCGGACGCTTCACCGCGGTGAGCCAGGCCAGCCGCGTCCCCGTGCTTCGCGACATCACCGACGCATACGTCATCGGGCTGCTCAAGCTCCGGCTTGCTACCTACGGCAAGCCCGAATTCACCTCGGATTCAGCGCATTACATGCCGTCCGGCATTGACTAGCCGAAGCGCTTGGCCAATGCCGGCGGCAGTACCCGCATCAGCTGCACCATCGGCGCCCACGGCCACCACGGCACCGCGGCCCGGCCCGGCTCGCGCTCGATGGCGGCGACCAAGGCCTTGACCCCAGTTTTGTTGTCCACCATGAACATTGTGCTCTGCGATTTGGCGGTCATCTCCGACTCGATATAGCCGGGCTCGAGCACCGACACCTTGATCGGGCCGTTGGCGTATTCGGCTCGCAGCGACTCACCCAGCGACCGCACCCCGGCCTTGCTGGCTGCGTAGGCCGCCTTCACGCCGGGCACGCCCTTGGCGCCCAACACCGAGGAGATCAGCACCAGATGCCCCGACCCCTGCTGCTTGAACATCTCTAGCGTGGTTTCGATCTGAACCAGGGCAGCCACCAAATTGGTTTCGATGGTTGCCTTGTTGGCCCACAGTTTGCCCGACCCCAGCGGCGCGCCCTTGCCGATACCGGCGTTGACGATCACCCGGTCGATTCCGCCGAGCGTGTCGGACAATTCGGCGAATACCTTCGGTACCTGTTCGTGGTCGTTGACGTCCAGCGCGGCGACGGCCACCTGGATGCTCGGATACTGTTGCGACAGCTCGGCTTTTAGCTCCTCGAGCCGATCGGTGCGACGGGCGCACAGCGCCAGGTCACGCCCCTTGGCCGCGAACGCACGAGCCATTCCGGCGCCCAAGCCGGAACTCGCGCCGGTGATGAGAATTTTCCGCCGAGTCCGAGTCACCCGCGCAGCATAGCTATTTCAGCAGACGCGACATTCGCCGGTCGGCCAGCACCTTGCCGCCGGTCTGACAGGTCGGGCAGTACTGAAACGACTTGTCGGCGAACGACACTTCACGCACGGTGTCTCCGCATACCGGACACGGCAGACCGGTGCGCGCATGCACCCGCAATCCGGAGCGCTTCTCCCCCTTCAGCGTTGCGGCCTGCTGGCCGACCGAGCGGGTCACCGCGTCGGTAAGCACCGACACCATCGCGTCGTGCAACGCGGCCAGCTGTCCGTCGGCGATTTTCCCCGCAGTCGCGAACGGCGAAATCTTGGCGACGTGCAGAATCTCGTCGCTGTAGGCGTTGCCGATGCCGGCGATCACCTTCTGGTCGGTGATGACGGACTTGATCCGGCCTGTGTTTCCGGCGAGCAGCCCGGCCAATTCGTCGACGGATAGCTGCAGTGCATCGGGCCCGAGCGCGGCGATTCCGGGCACCTGCATCGGGTCGTCGACCAGCCACACGGCCAGCCGCTTTTGGGTACCGGCCTCGGTGAGGTCGAAGCCCGGCGCCTCGCCGGGGGTGCCCAGGTGAACGCGCAGCGCGATCGGGCCCTTGCC
>NZ_JBAUZA010000077.1:0-2070 GCF_049585075.1 Mycobacterium sp. | reverse complement strand
AACCACATCTGGTAGGCAGTCCAGCGCGGGCAAGCCGCCGTTGGCCTGCCGGCCGCCGTGATTGGAGCAGTAGATGCCGTCAACGCCGCCGTCTCGGGCGCGTCGCGCATCGTCGGGGTGGCAGATGCCCTTGACGATCAGTGGCAGCGTGGTCAGCGAGCGCAGCCACGGAAGGTCGTCCCAGGTCAGCGGATTGCCGAAGATTTGCGCCCAGCGCAGCACGACGGCCTGCGGGTTCTCCTCGGGTGGCGCCGGCAGGCTGGCACGAAACACCGGATCACTGGTGTAGTTGCTCAGGCAATGTCCACGTAGCTGAGGGAAGTTCGCGGTGCTCAGGTCTCGCGGGCGCCAACCAGGCACCCAGGTGTCCAGGGTGACGACGACGCCCTTGAAGCCGGCCGCCTCGGCGCGATGCACCAGGCTGGCGGCCAGGTCACGGTCGGTAGGCGTGTAGAGCTGGAAGAACCCCGGAGTCTCACCGAACTCGGCGGCGACGTCTTCGAGCGGGTCGGTCGTCAACGTCGACATCACCATCGGGACCCCGGTGCGTGCAGCGGCGCGGGCGGTGGCCAAGTCGCCGTGGCCGTCCTGGGCGCAGATACCGATCACACCGATCGGAGCCATGAATACCGGCGACGGCAATGTCATACCGAACAGCTCGACCGACAGGTCACGTTCCTTGGCGCCGACGAACATCCGGGGCATCAGCCCCCATCTTTCGAACGCGGCGCAGTTGGCCCGCTGGGTGCGTTCGTCTCCGGCGCCGCCGGCGACGTACGACCACACTGACGGTGGCAGCGCCGCCGCGGCTTTGGCCTCCAGTTCGGCATAGGCCATCGGCAATGACGGCACGACTCCGGACAGGCCCTGCAGATAGATCTCGAACTGGTAGTCCCCAAATGCCATGGGGGTCAGAATGCCAGTCGAGGATCAGTCAGCCGCGCCGGCCGCCTCCTCGGCAGCCGCGAGTTCCTTCTTCCACTGCCGGAACGTCTCTTCGGTGCGGCCGCGCCGCCAATAACCAGAGATCGACGCCCACTTCGCATCGACTTCGCGTTCCTTGCGGATGTATGGCCGGATGTTGTGCATGACCGCTTGCGCCTCGCCGTGGACGAAGACGTGCACCTGCCCGGGTAGCCATGGGGCCGATTTGACCGCCTCGATCAGCGGCGCGTGGTCGCCGGCTCGGTCCTCGGTGATCAGATCGGCTCGCCCGCCGCGGTAGATCCAATTGATACCGACACCCCCCGGTGCGGTCAGCGGAATTTCGTTCTCGGGTTCGGCAATCTCGATGAATACTTGACCAATTGCGTTGGCGGGCAACGCTTCCAGTGCAACGCTGATGGCTGGCAAGGCAGTCTCGTCACCGGCCAGCAAGTGCCAGTCGGCGGCCGGATCCGGGCTGTAGGCGCCGCTGGGCCCCATCAGGTACACGGGCTGCCCGGGTTCGGCCGCTGCGGCCCACGGGCCGGCTGTGCCGTGTTCACCGTGCACGAGGATGTCGATGGCGATCTCGCGGGCGACCGGGTCGGCCCGCCGCACGGTCAGGGTTCGAATTACCGGCTGCTTGGCGGCAGGTAGCTCGGCGAAACTGTCCAGCGTCAACGGTTGCGGCAGGCTGGCCGTATCGAGGTCCTCAGCGACGAATACCAGCTTGACGTAGGAGTCGGTGAACTCGCTGGGCTTGAATGTGTCGAAGCCGCTGCCGCCGAGGACAACCCGGACCATGTGCGACGTGACTTCTTCGCGGCGCACCACTTCGAAGGTATGCACTGGTCGACCGGCCACGCGATCCCTCCCCTTCAGAGCCCTTCAGAGCTGACCCCGTCGACTATACGAGCTGGTGGCTCCACCCCTGACCCGCTGCGATTCCGGACGATTCGCCAGCGGCCGTCGAGTCGTTCGGCCAGGCCCGCGACCTCCAGCATCGCCAGCGGCGCCAGTACGCGGGTCGGCTCCAGCGCTGCGGCAACGGCGCTCTCATCGACCGTGGCGCCTCCTCGTCCCGGCAGCGCCTCGTAACCCCGCCGCTCGTCGTCACTGAGCCCGTCCAGCGGCGTGGCCGGGTGC
>NZ_JBAUZA010000076.1:0-7844 GCF_049585075.1 Mycobacterium sp. | reverse complement strand
TTGGTGATGTGGGCGTTCCAGCAGGCCGGCATCGCGCTGCCGCATTCCAGCCAGGCGCTGGCCCACGGCGGCCAGCCAGTCTCGCTCTCGGACCTGCAGCCCGGTGACGTGCTGACCTTCTATTCCGACGCCTCCCACGCCGGCCTCTACATCGGTGACGGCCTGATGGTCCACTCGTCCACCTACGGCGTGCCGGTGCGGGTGGTGCCGATGACTTCGTCCGGCCCGATCTACGACGCCCGCCGTTACTGACCGCCGACGGCATTTACACCGTCGCCGCTGGTTACTGGCCGGCGTACTCGCCACCGAACTCGTCTTCGGCGCCGTCTCGGTATTCGGCCCGGGGCGGATAGCACCGGCACAACCAGCCCACCCGGCCTCACCCGCGGCGGTCGGCGCCGAAGCGCCGCGGCTCGTCGTTGCCGGCGACCGCATCGTGCGGATGACTAATCTCGGCGGCCCGCGAGCGGAGGTCCTGCTGCGTCGGGTCGCTGCGACCATCGGTCAGTCGGTTGACGCCGTAGAGGCGTCCTGGGGGACCGATTGGCCGCGCGATATCGCCGTGGTCGCAACCGGCTCGCAATCGCAGTTCGAGACCGAGGCCGGCGGAGGGCCTGCGGCGCAGTGGGCCGATATCGCGGCGGTAGCCGTTGCCGACCGGGTGGATCCGGCCCGGCGGATGGCGATCGGCCAGCGGATTGTGTTCGCACCAGGCGCCGTCGACATGAGTGACCCGGCGTTGCGAATCGTGTTGAGCCACGAGCTTTTTCACTATGCCACCCGCGCCGACACAGCAGTCGATGCACCGCGGTGGCTGACCGAAGGTGTGGCCGACTACATCGCCAGGCCGCGCACGCCGCTGCCCAAGGTGACGCAGCTGCCGGCAGCGTTGCCCTCGGACGCCGACCTTGACGCGCTCGGAAAACAGCGTTCGTTGGCGTACGACCGGGCGTGGTGGTTCGCGCGTTTTGTCGCCGACACCCGCGGGACGACGACACTGCGCGCGCTCTACCAGGCAGCGTGCGGCGTCGGGCACGCCGACCTACCCACCGCGCTGCAAACCGCCGTAGGCGTCGACGCGGCGGGTGTGCTCGCCGACTGGCAGCAATGGCTGACCCGCTAACCTACCCAGGTGTCCCGGGTCCTACTGGTAACCAACGACTTTCCGCCTCGGCGCGGCGGCATCCAGTCCTATCTGGTCGAGCTGGTTTCTCGACTGGCCGCCACCGGGCAGCACACCGTGGTGGTGTACGCGCCGCGGTGGAAAGGCGCCGACGCCTTTGATGCTGAAACCCGGGGCTATCAGGTGGTGCGTCACCCGTCGACTTTGATGCTGCCCGTGCCCAGCGTCGACGTCCGGATGCGCCGGCTGATCGCCGAGCATGAGATCGACACCGTCTGGTTCGGCGCCGCGGCGCCATTGGGGCTGCTGGCCCAGCGTGCCCGTCAAGCCGGAGCGAGCCGGGTGCTGGCCAGCACTCACGGCCACGAGGTCGGATGGTCGATGCTTCCGGTGGCACGGTCGGTGCTGCGTCGCATCGGTGACGACAGCGACGTCGTCACCTTCGTCAGCCGCTATACCCGGGGGCGGTTCGCCCCAGCGTTCGGGCCGAAGGCCGCGCTGGAGCACTTGCCGCCCGGAGTGGACACCGACCGATTCCGTCCGGACCCGGCAAGCCGCGCCGAATTGCGCACCCGCTTGCGCCTAGGCGAGCGGCCCACCGTGGTGTGCCTGTCGCGGCTGGTGCCGCGCAAGGGGCAGGACATGCTGATTCGGGCGCTGCCAGCAGTCCGTCGGCGCGTGGACGGGGCCGCGCTCGTGATCGCCGGCGGTGGTCCATATCTGGACAAGCTGCGCGGGCTGGCCGAGCGCCTCGGCGTGAGCGAACACGTGACGTTCACCGGCGGGGTGCCCGCCGCCCACCTGCCCGCCTACCATGCGATGGCCGATGTGTTCGCGATGCCATGCCGCACCCGCGGGGCCGGACTCGACGTCGAGGGGCTGGGCATTGTGTTTCTGGAAGCTTCCGCGACCGGTGTGCCAGTCATCGCCGGACGCTCGGGCGGCGCACCGGAAACGGTGCGGCACAACAAGACTGGGTTAGTAGTCGACGGTCGTTCGGTGAACGAGATCGCCGACGCCGTCGCCGAGCTGCTCGCTGACCCGGATCGCGCCGCCGCGATGGGCGCCGCAGGCCGGGATTGGGTCACCGCGCAGTGGCAGTGGGATGCGTTGGCCGCCAGACTATCCGAGTTGGTAGACGGCTAGCTTGGATTGCCCGACTCCTCCTCATCGCGCTGCGCGCTCTGCATCGTCGCCGGGCTAGCCCTTAGCGTAGATCTCGTCGATGTCGTGGGCGAACTTCTCGGCCACCACCTTGCGCTTGACCTTCATCGTCGGGGTGAGCTCGCCGGTGTCCTCGGTGAAGTCGACTGGCAGGATGCGGAATTTGCGGATCGACTCTGCATGCGACACCACCAAATTGGCTTGTTTGACGGCGGCGTCCACCTCGGCGTTCAGGTCGGGGTCGGTGACCAGCTCGCTCACCGACGCATCGGCGGGCTTGCTGTTGCGCTGCTTCCAGCCCTCGAACGCCTCGGGGTCGATCGTGATCAGCGCGCCCACGAAAGGCCGTGCGTCGCCGACGACCATGGCCTGGCTGATCAGCGGGTGCGCCCGTAGCTGATCCTCCAATACGGCGGGGGCGACGTTCTTGCCTCCGGCGGTGACGATGATTTCCTTCTTGCGGCCGGTGATCGTCAGGAACCCCTCCTCGTCCACCGTGCCCAGGTCACCGGTCTTGAACCAGCCGTCTTCGATCGCTTCGTTGGTGGCCTGCTCGTTGTGCCAATAGCCGTCGAACACCACACCGCCGCGCACCAACAGCTCGCCGTCGTCGGCGATGCGCAAGCTGTTGCCCGGCAACAACTTTCCGACGGTGCCAATTTTCAGGGCGCCGACCTGATTAACGGTGATCGCCGCACTGGTCTCGGTCAGCCCGTAGCCCTCGTAGACGGTGAGACCGACGCCGCGGTAGAAGTGGCCCAGCCGTGCCCCCAGCGGTGCGCCGCCAGAGACCGACGCGCGGCAGTCGCCGCCCAGCGCCGCGCGCAGCTTGTGGTAGACCAGCCGATCGAACAGCGCGTGCTTGGCCCGCAGCACTACACCCGGGCCGCCGCGATCCTGAGCCTCGCTCCAGTCGACGGCGGTCTGCGCGGCGATCGCGAAGATGCGGCCCTTCCCGTCGCTGGCGGCGTTCTGCGCGGCAGTGTTGTAGACCTTCTCGAACACCCGCGGCACCGACACCACGACCGTCGGTTTGAACACCCCGAACATCGGCACCAGATTCTTGATGTCACTGGTGAATCCGACGATGACCTTGTTGTGAAATGCGCTCAACGTGAGTGCGCGGGCCAACACGTGCGCCAGCGGCAGGAAGACCAGCAGCCGCTCGCCCTTGCGCAGCAGCGTGGGCAGAACCTCCTTGGCGCCCCGGGTTTCGTAGACCAGGTTGGAATGGGTCAGTTGGCAGCCCTTCGGGCGCCCGGTGGTACCCGAGGTGTAGATCAGCGTCGCCGGATCGTCGCTGCGCAACGCCTCGAGGCGGGCGGTCAGCTCGGCCGGTTCGACCGACGCGCCATCCCGCTCGAGTTGATCGAGGGCCGCGTCGTCCGAACCGTCGATTTGCAGCACGCGCCGCAGCTCAGGCAGGTCGCCGGTGAGCTCGCTGACCATCTTCGCGTGGGCGTCGGTTTCGGCGAACGCCACCACCGCACCCGAGTCGGAGAGCACCCAGCGCACCTGCTCGGCCGACGACGTTTCGTAGATCGGGACGGTGACAGCGCCTACCGCCAGGATCGCCAGATCGAGGATCGCCCACTCGTAGCAGGTGGCCGAGAAGATAACCACCCGGTCACCGGCCTGCACCCCTTGTGCGATCAAACCCAGTGCTGCCGAGCGGATTTGGGCCGCAGCGGCGGCGCAGGTGACGTCAATCCAGGCACCATCGACCAGGCGCTGAAAGATTACGGTGTCGGGCTCGTCGCGCTCGTGGGAGAACACCGCGTCGACGACGTTGTCGTGCTCGCCCACCGTGAACGGGGCGGGAACGCTGAATTCACGCACTCTTGTGACCTCGCTTGAGTTATGCCGCCGGGTAGCCGGGCTAAATTCTGGACTCAGCCTAGTCCGGGCAATCCCGGGTGGTGCTATGCGGCCATCCGTGCGGTATGTGAAGCTAGGGGCCGTGCACAGCGTTCACATCGCCGACGAGACGTTTGTCGCTGCCGACCCGGCACGCGTCGGCGCCGCAGTCGGTGATCCGGCCAACTGGCGGCGGTGGTGGCCAGATCTGCGGCTGCAGGTCATCGAGGACCGCGGGCCGTTAGGAGTCCGATGGACGGTGACCGGGCCGCTGACCGGGACCATGGAAGTCTGGCTGGAGCCTGCCCTGGATGGCGTGGTGTTGCACTACTTCCTGCATGCCGAGCCGTCCGGAGTGGCGGCCTGGCAGTTGGCCAGGATGAACTTCAGCAGAATCACCCATCGCCGTCGGGTCGCCGGCAAGCGAATGGCTTTCGAGGTGAAGGCGACGCTCGAGCGTTCTCGGCCGGTCGGGGTTTCTCCGGTGCTTGACCAGGTCTGAGTTCAACCGGGGAGTACCGTTTCTGCCGTGGATGGCGGTACAGCTCGCAGGGTGGCGACCGCGTACGGGGGAGAAGGAAGCGACTAGGTGGCGGAGAAGACGGCGCAGACGATCTACATCGACGCGGATCCCAGCACGGTCATGGATGTGATCGCGGATATCGGTTCGTATCCCGATTGGGTGTCGGAATACCGGGAGGCCGAAGTGCTCGAGGCCGACCGCAACGGGAACCCGAAAGTGGCGCGGTTGGTGCTGGACACCAGCGTCCTCAAAGACACGTTGGTGCTGTCCTACGAGTGGCCGAAAGATCGCAAATCGGTCCGCTGGTCGCTCGTCTCCAGCTCGCTGTTGCGGTCCCTCGACGGCGTATATCGATTGGCGTCCAAGGGGTCTGGTACCGACGTCACCTACGAGCTCACCGTCGACATCGCTATCCCGATGATCGGCTTGCTCAAGCGCAAGGCCGAGCGCAGGTTGATCGACACCGCTTTGAAGGATCTGAAGAAACGAGTCGAGGCTGAGTGAAGCTGGGTGAATCAGTGGCGCCTTCGTTCACTCGGATCAGTCTTTTCGTCGGCAAGGGTGGGGTAGGAAAGTCCACTTTGGCGGCCGCGACCGCCGTGCGTGAAGCGCGCGCTGGTCAGCGGGTGCTGTTGGTATCCACCGACCAGGCGCACTCATTGGGTGACGTGCTCGGGATCACGGTCACGCCGTCCGGCCGGCGCGATCCGGTCCGGGTGCTCGCCGACCTGGAAACCGGGGCGGCCGACGCGGGCGGCGGCTTCCTCGACGCGCTGGCGATGGATACCCTGGCGCTGCTCGAGGCTCGTTGGCGCACAGTCGTCGACACACTGGGCCGACGCTTCGCAGAATCGGAGCTGGGTGAGATTGCCCCCGAAGAACTTTCGGCGCTACCCGGCGTACAGGAAGTCCTCGGGCTGCATGAGGTCGGCGAGTTGGCTACCTCGGGGCAGTGGGACCACATCGTGGTCGACTGTGCCTCCACCGCCGACGCGATGCGGATGCTGACCCTGCCGGCCACCTTTGCGCTGTACGTCGAGCGCGGATGGCCGCGCCACCGCCGGCTTTCCGCCGCTGCCGACGATGCGCGGTCGACGGCGGTGGTGGAGCTGCTTGAACGCATCAGCGCGAGCGTCGAAACCCTCAGCGCGCTGCTGACCGACGCGACCCGCGTCGGTGCGCATCTGGTCCTCACCGCCGAACGGGTGGTGGCAGCCGAAGCGGTCCGGACCCTGGGTTCGTTGGCGTTGATGGGCGTGCGGGTCGAGGAACTAATCGTCAACCAGATTCTGGTGCAGGATGATTCCTACGAGTACCGCAATCTGCCCGCCCATCCGGCCTTCGACTGGTATTCCGAGCGCATCAGTGAGCAGCGCGCTGTGCTGGACGAGCTGGACGCCGCTATCGGCGATGTGGCACTGGTGCTCACCCCGCATCTGGCCGGCGAGCCGATCGGCGCCAAAGCGTTGGCGGAACTGCTGGACAGTGCGCGCCGTCGCGGCAGCTCAGCACCGCCGGGGCCGGTGCGTCCGGTCGTCGAGTTGGAGTCGGGATCCGGTCTGCAGTCGGTCTACCGATTGCGGCTAGAGTTGCCGCAGATCGACTCCGGCGCGCTTACCCTTGGCCGGGTCGGCGACGATCTGATCGTCGGCGCCGGCGGGATGCGGCGCAGAGTGCGGTTAGCGTCCGTCCTGCGGCGATGCACGGTACTGGACGCGCATCTTCGAGGTAGCGAGTTGACGGTGCGTTTTCAACCTGATCCGGAGGTGTGGCCGAAGTGACTGGCGTCCACCCCGACATCGGTCCCGAGTTGCGCAAACTCGCTCAGAGCATTCTCGACGGGATCGACCCTGCCGTGCGCTTGGCGGCGTCACGGGTGCTTGGCGACGGCGCCGGCAGCGGAAAGTGCCAGCAGGTGTGGTGTCCGGTGTGCGCGTTGGCCGCGGTGGTGACCGGGGAAGAACACCCGTTGTTGACCGTCATCGCGGAACACAGCGTCTCGCTGCTGGCGGTGGTCCGGGCCCTTATAGATCAAGTCGAGCAAGTCGACGGATCGAAGCCGCCGCCGGACGGCGGACCGGGCGGCGGTGCCGCGCCCGATACCGATGCCGGCGCGCCGAGTCGCTATCAGCCCATCACCGTGACCGTCGAGGAGTAGCCGCAGCGGTTCGGGTTAACGGCAGCCGGCTCGCTGCCGAAGAGTAAGCAGGTCGCAATCGTCGATGTGGTCCTATGCACACTCGATCGGTACAGTTGGCGCAGAACACTGTCGGTCGAGGGGCAAGTGGGAGGGTCCATGTGGTACTGGCTTTTCAAGTACATCTTCATGGGCCCGTTGCTTGCCTTGCTTGGTCGGCCGAAAGTTGAAGGCCTGGAATACGTCCCGCAGTCCGGCCCGGCGATCCTGGCAAGTAACCATCTGGCGGTCGCCGACAGTTTCTATCTGCCGCTGGTTGTGCGGCGCCGGATCACATTCTTGGCCAAGGCCGAATATTTCACCGGCACCGGCCTGAAGGGATGGTTCCAGCGCTGGTTTTACGGCACCACGGGCCAGGTGCCGATCGACCGCAGCGACGCCGACGCCGCGCAGGCTGCGCTGAATACCGCTGAACGGTTGCTGAGCCAGGGCAAGCTGCTCGGCATGTATCCCGAGGGCACCCGCTCGCCCGACGGCAGGCTGTACAAGGGCAAGACGGGGTTGGCTCGGCTGGCGCTGGAAACTGGAGTTCCGGTGATACCGGTGGCGATGATCGGCACCAACGTCGTCAACCCGCCCGGCAGCAAGATGTGGCGATTCGGCCGGGTCACCGTCCGATTCGGCAAGCCGATGGACTTCTCCCGATTCGACGGGCTGGCGGGCAACCGCTTCATCGAGCGAGCCGTCATCGACGAGGTGATCTACGAGCTGATGGGCCTTTCCGGTCAGGAATACGTCGACATCTACGCGGCCAGCGTCAAAAACGGCAGTGACGCCAACGGGTCCCAACCGGCGACGCAATCGCCCAGTCGGATTCCTGAGACCGCAGCGGGCTAGCGAATCGCAGTTCAGCGCTCAGCTGACCGCCGAGACCGGCGAAGGTGTCGTCGTCGCGGCCCGCGGTGCACCGGCGGTCGCCGTGCTGACTGCGACCGTGGCGCCGGCCGCGACGATGGTCGCCAGCGCCCACCACAGGTAGG
>NZ_JBAUZA010000075.1:0-14861 GCF_049585075.1 Mycobacterium sp. | reverse complement strand
GGACGGCCATCGGGACGCGGATCGTCGTGGTGTCGCCCGCATTGTGGAAGTTGCGGATCGCCACAGTGAGGTGATCGAGCGCGGCCACCGGGTCGTCGTGTTCGACCTCAAGTCGTGCCAGATTGTTCGCCAGGACTGACGCGATGGAGTGGCCGCCGCTGTCTTGAGCGATCACCAGACCCCGGCCGAGGGCGTTAAGCGCCCCGACGGGATCCGCGTCACGGAAAGCCACACCGTAGACACTGAGCGCCAACGCGAGGAACTCCGGGTTGGCTGTTGCCTCCGCAGCCTGGATGAGGCCATCGGCGGAATCCATCGCCTCCCCACCGGAACCGGCCAATGCAAGGGCGCCAGCCAGCCATCCCCGGATGAGGACGTGGGTGTCGCGGCGGCGTGCGAGCTGGGCGCGGCACAACTCGGCCAACCGCTCGGGCTGCCCGATGACTAGGTAAACAACTCCAAGCACGCCCTCGATGCCGAACGGCGGCGCATCGCGGCTGCTGTCGAGAACGATCTGCCCGGCGTCGGCGTAGCCGACAGCCGCCTCGATCCGTCCGGTCGCGTAGCACTGCGATGCAATCACATATAGGAACGCCAGCCGGGGGTGGTCGGCGACGCGGGCTGGCTCGATCAGCTCTTCAGCCCAGGCGATCGGCTCAAGGGTTTGGACCGACACGCCGAGCCACCCCGCATACGTTGCGATGGTGGCGGCGACATCAAGATCGCCGTGGTCGGCGGCCCACCGGAACGCGGTGCGCAGGTTGGCCAGCTCGACGGTGAGCCAGTCGTACGCCTCGCGCTGGCGGGGGCTGTCCCAGAGGGCCATGATGTCGGCTTCGCGTCCGGCGAAGTACTGCGAGTGGGCGGCCCGAATCTCGGATGCTTCGCCACGAGCGACGAGTTGGTCCTCGGCGAACTGGCGGATCGTCTCCAGCATCGCAAACCGGGTCCGCCCTGATGACCGGTCGGCGACCAGCAGCGACTTGCGCACCAGGGCATCGAGCAGATCCAGGGTGGCGAAGTCGTCATCGGAACCCATGACCGCACAAGCACTTTGGAGGTCGAATCCCCCGGCGAACACCGAGCACCGCTCCAGCAGCGGTTTCTCGGCGTCGTCGAGGAGGTCGTAGGACCACGCCACCGCGTGGCGCAGCGTTTGGTGGCGTTCCAGACCGCGCCGCGAGCCGACCAACAACCGGAACCGCTGATCGAGCCGATCGCGCACCTCGCCTGCGGTCATCGACGCCATCCGCGAGGCCGCCAACTCGATGGCCAACGGGATGCCGTCAAGTCTGCGGCAGATTTCCACCACAGCGTCCGCCTCGCCGGGCTGGGTCAGCGAGAAGTCCGAAACGACACTTTGGGCACGGTCGACGAAAAGGTTCACGGCGGCGGATTGGGTTCCGCAGTTGACGTCGAGCGACGGGACGCGCCATAACTGTTCTTCGCTGACCCCCAATCCTTCGCGGCTGGTCGCCAGAACCGTCACGGTCGCCGAGGCCGCCAGGATCGCCTCGACCAGATCCGCGACACTGTCGACAACGTGCTCGCAGTTGTCGAACACCAGCAGCCGGACTCTGCCCTCCAACGCGGCCGCGACACTGTCGGCCACGCTCTTCCCGGGCTGTTGGATGATGCCCAGCACCGCGGCCACCGCGTCGGGCACCGCCGCCGGATCGGCAACCGCGGCCAGCTCGAAAAACCAGACCCCGTCGGGGAATTCATCAGCCAGCCGCGCCGCGACTTCCAGCGCCAGGCGGGTTTTGCCGACGCCGCCCACCCCGGTCAACGTCACCAACCGACGACCCTTGACCGCGGCCTGAACCTCGGCGACCTCCGCCTCGCGCCCAATGAAGCTGGTGACCGCAGGCCGCAGGTTCCCCGGACTCGCATCGATTGCCCGCAACGGCGGAAAGTCCGTGCGCAGGCCCTCCGCTTGGACCTGCGAAACCTGAACCGGTGTAGGGAGATCCCGCAACCGGCACGGTCCCAGGTCGATGAGTTCAACGCCGCTGAGCAAACCCGCCGTCGAGTCTGCCAAGAGGATCTGCCCGCCGTGGCCAGCGGCCATCACGCGCGCGGCCCGATTCAAAACCGCTCCGAAGTAGTCGCCGTCGCGCAACTCGGCCTCGCCGGTCGCCAGCCCCATCCGCACCGGCAACTCCAGCTTTCGCTGCGCGACCACCGCGGCATCAACCGCTGCTGTCGGGGAGCTAAACGCCGCACACACGCCGTCACCGGTGTGCTTGAACATAAAACCGCCGTGCGCCTCGATCGCCGCGCGCAACACCGCATCATGTGCGGCCAGCGCCGTCCGCATCGCGTCCGCGTCGGATTCCCACCGACGGGTCGAACCCTCCACATCGGTGAACAGAAACGTCACGACCCCCGCAGGTGGGCCCACCGCCAAAGAATGTCACACAGAGCCGCCATTAATGCCGCCAATCGCGCCACTTCACGTGTCTCTCGAAGCCCACCGATATCGTCATCGCCCGCTAGCGGTCCCGATCGTAGGTCGCCGGACCCGGCGGCCTAATCGGCCTTCGGTACCGGACGGTGTCGGCCTCGGTCGGGGACAACGTTGGTAGTCGTCGTGTCTCCGCCTCTTGCTGAGGCGTCGGCTGTGGGGTCGGCCTTCGGTACCGGAGGGTGTTGGCCTCGGTCGGGGACAACGTTGGCAGTCGTTGTGTCTGAGCCTCTTGCTCAGACGACGGCAGTCGGGTCGAGGAATAGGTCGCAGGACCGGGCGGCCTGATCGGCCTTCGGTATCGGACTGTGTCGGCCTCAGTCGGTGACCACGCTGGCAGTCGTTGTGTCTCCGCTTCTTGGTGAGGCGTCGACGGTGGGATCCTGACGGCGGACGCGGCTTCGCTGAAGCCGATCCGAGCGTGCAACCGCTTCAGCGGCGGTGGCGCCCACCAATTGAGCTCACCGGTGAGGCGCAGAAAGGCCGGTACCACGACACCGCGGATCACGGTGGAATCGATGACGATCGCCAGCGCGGTGCCGATGCCGAACATCTTCATAAACGACAGCCCATTGGTGAATGAAAGCAAGGTGATCGTCAGCAGAATGGCTGCGCTGCTGATGATCCGGCCCACCCGACCCAACCCGACCACGATCGCGTCGTTATTCGGCAGCCCGGAGTCGCGGGCCTCTTTGATCCGGCTGAGCAAAAAGATTTCATAGTCGACCGACAGGCTGAACGCGATACAGCAGAGCAGGACAACCATCGACAGATTCAACGGCGCGGGGGTGATGCCGAGGATCGATGCGAAGTGCCCCTCCTGGAAGACCCAAGCCATAGCTCCGAGTACTCCACTCAGCACGAGCACGTTGAGGGCAAGTGCCTTCATCGGCACGATGACGCTGCCCGTAAAGAGGAAAAGCAACACGAATGTGGTCAGTGCTATCACCGATATCGCCAACGGAAGCCGGTGCGCGATCGCCGCACCGCTGTCGATGAGTGAGGCGGTGGTCCCTCCGACCTCGACCTGGCGATCGTGAATCTTCGCTCGGATGTCGCGCACGATCTGTTGAGCGGCGGCCGACTGCGCATTCACCGACAGGTACGCGAATGCATACGTCGGGGGTGGTGCGTAACCAGGCCCGTCGATGAGCTTGCCGTGCTCGTATTTGCCAATGGGACCGTCGACTCGGACCACGCCGTCCATGAGCGAGACCTGAGCGGCCAGCTCGCTGAATGCGCTCGAGTTGGTGCGGGCCAACAACGTGACCGCCTGCGAGGCGTCGACCGGGTAATCGTTGTGAAGTGATTCAGTCAACAGCCGTGCGTTCGAGCCGACCGGCAGTGCACGTTCGTCGGGCAAGGCGAGACGAACGCCGAGGAAGGGAATCCCCATTGCCAGCAGTATGGCGATCACCGGCAGTGCCCAGGCCGGCCGGCGGATCACCGCCGTCGCGCACCGTCGCCAGAATTCGGAATCCGCTGAGAGCGGCACCTTTCGGCGAATGATCGGAAGCGCATCGATCCGATTGCCGAGCAACGCAAGAAGCGCTGGAAGCAGCACGATCGCGCTAAGTGCCGAGAGGATGACCACGACGCTTGCGGTGAGGCCTATTGACCGCAGGAAGTAGGTGGGAAACACCAGGAGTCCGACCATGGCCACAGCGACGGTGGCTGTGCTGAAGAAGATCGTGCGGCCGGCGGTGGAAACCGTTGCGACGATAGCCGACTGCTGATCCAACCCGTTGGCACGTTCCTCGCGGAACCTCGACACCATAAGCAAGCCGAAATCGATTGACAATCCAAGGCCGAAAGCGGTCGCGACCGTCAGGGCGTGCACCGATACATCGATGCCGAACGTCATCGCTAGCAACACCAACAGCGTGGTGACGATCGACGTGATGCCGACCGCCAGAGGCAGCAGGGCCGCGACGAGACCGCCGAAAACGACCACCAGTACTGCGAGCGCGGCAGGCAGGGCAATTGCCTCGCTGCGGACGAGATCCTGATTGACCCGGTTCTCGATCTCGCGTAGCACGCCGATGGAGCCGCCCGCGCGCACAGTGATGTATGGGTCGTCGGTAGGAAGTTCCTTCATGATGCGGTTCGCCACCTTCGCCGCATCATCGGATGTGCCTTCCACGTGCACGAGGATCAGCCCGGAATGCCCGTCCCGGCTGCGCAGATCGGCGGCCGAATCCTGCGTGAATGACGCGATTACCTTAGCCGGGCCCTCATCCTCGACGAGGCGCTGCAGGCGATCCGCGGCAGCCGCCACATCTCGATTCTCAACAGTGCCGTTGTCGCGGGGGACAACTTGCAGCACAAGATTCGGGGTGGTGCCGAAGTTCTGATCGACGAATGCATCGGCCTGCGCCGATTCTGTTGCCGGAGCGACGAAGCCGCCGACGCCGAGCTTGTCAGAAACCGAACCACTGAGCACGATACCGGTGCCGAGCAGGACCAGGAACGCTATCAGGATCGTCTTCGGCCAGCTCACCGCCAGCATGCCTACTCGTTTCAGCATCGCGCGCCACCCGCCGGGTGATGGGAGCGGAACAGCCGCATCGTTTCACGCTCCTCTTGACAGGAGTTCCCGCTCTTCGACAAGCGCCTTCAACGTGTAGCGGATTTGATCCTCCGAGTGGCAGCTCGTGACGAAAAAGCGAAGCCGCGCTTTGTCTTCCGGAACAGCCGGGTAGAGGATTGGGTTGACGTTGATGCCGCGCCGCAACAACGCGTTCGAGAGTGCCAGTGCTGTGATCGAGCTGCCCACGATGCACGGGACGATCGGGGTACCCTCGCTGTCTCCCGTGTCAAGGCCGGCTTCGCGGGCAAGCGTCAGAAACAGTGTGGACCGTTGTTGGAGGAGTCGTAGGTGCTCGGGCTCGCTGTGCATCACACGAATCGCCGCGAGCGCAGCCGCAGCTATCGCGGGCGGTATGCCGCCACTGAAGATGAATCCCGGCGTGGTGTACTTGAGAAACTCGACGAGCTCGCGGTTTCCGGCTACGTAGCCACCGCAAGCTGCCAGGGCCTTCGACATCGTGCCGGACCACAGCTCGACGTCGGTTCGGTCGACACCGAAGTGTTCGCCAACTCCGCCGCCCGTCGCGCCGAGTACGCCGATGCTGTGCGCCTCGTCGATCATCAGCAGCGCACCATGCTTGCGCTTGACCTCAATGAAAGCGGGCAGGTCAGCAATGTCACCGTCCTGGCTGTAGATGCCTTCGACGATGATCAGCACTCGACGGTACTGGTGACGGATGTTGGTGAGCAGCTCGTCGAGCGCGACGGGGTCGTTGTGCGGGAACGGTCGGCGCGTGGCTCCTGAGAGCTTGCAGCCCTGCACGATGCTGTCGTGCGCCAGACTGTCGTGAATCACGAGGTCGGCTTCGCCGAGCAGATGCCCGATCACGGTGACGTTGGTGGCGTGGCCGTTGACCAGCGCTATCGCGTCGTCTGTGCCGACGAGTTTCGCGAGCTCGAGCTCCAGCTCGCGATGGATGGGCTTCTCACCGGCGAGCAGTCGCGACGCCGAACAGGAACTGCCCCATCGATGCACGGCGTCCGCCATCGCTTCCGCCACCGCCGGGTGGCCAGACATACCCAGGTAGTTGAAGCTGGAGAAGTTGATGACCTCGACGCCGTTGATGATCGAGGTATCACCGGTAATGCCGTCGTTGACTAGGAAGTAGGGGTTTTCGATGCCGGCGGCCTCGACGCCCGCGATCCGGTCAGCCAGCGCCTTGACCTCCTCGAAGTCGCTGATTCGGGACTGCGGGGTGACTGCGGGCCGAGCGGGAGCCGCGACGGCGGAGGATTCTTCTGCCTGTCCGCCCGCCATTGCGATCACATCGGCGATCGTCGTCGCCGCACTGAATCCAGCCATGTCGATCGTCCGACCGGGGAGCTTGCGGGTGAGTCCGCCGAACAAGTCTGTCACCATGATCGAGTCGAAGCCGAGGTCTCCGACAATGGACTGCGTTGTGCGCAGCGCCTTCTCGGGGAATCCGCTGATCCGGGCGATCTCGGCGCGCGCGATCCCGGTCGTGTCAACGCTCGGCTCTGTCTGTGGCGCAACGTCGACCGGCGCTGTGGCCATTGGCCCACTGTGGCCGTACGCGGCGAGCACGGCGGCCTGTTCACGGAAGAGGGCGATGAGGTTATCCATGGTCGAGCTTTCGGGGCTAGTTGGGCTGGGTTTCGTGGTGGCGGTCGAGTTCTGTTCCCTGATCCAGAAGCGGTTGGCAGTGTTGAACGAATAGCCGGTGAGTCGATGCCGCACCTGGGATTGCTTGGAATACAACAGGTTCCAATCGGGATCAAAGCCGTCACGGTAGAGCGCGGTAACGGTTTCGGTCACGCCGGCCGCGACAGCAAGCGCGGGCGGTGCATCCTGGTGCGATCGGGTGATCATCGGACCGAGCGTGCGCTTGGCGCCGAATTCGACGAGATGCGTTGGTTCGGCCTGCATCGCCTCCGCCACCGCATCCGCGAACCGAACCGTCGCGCGGACGTGGGCGGTCCAGTAATTTGCGCCCATCGGCTCGTCGTCGCCGAGCATGCGGCCGTGCAGGGTGGAAAAGATCGGCAACACGGGCAGGTGGTAGGAGCACTGCGCGGCCACCGAGGAGAACTCCGCGGTCATCGGCTCCATCAGCTCGGAGTGGAAGGCGTGCGATACGTTGAGCCGGCGAGTGGTGATCCCGTTGGCGGTCAGAGTTCGTGCCGCCTCTTCGATCGCTTCCGTGGCGCCCGACAACACGACTTCGTTTGGACCGTTCAATGCGGCGATATCGAGTGCAACGCCGGCGACGTCACTGATGCCCGCCCGAACCGCGAGCATCGCGCCACCGGCAGGCAATTGCTGCATGAGCCGACCCCGCGCGACCACGAGCCGACACGCATCGTCGAGGCTGAGCACCTCTGCGACAACGGCGGCAGCGTACTCGCCGATGCTATGGCCGAGCAGCCAAGCCGGTTCGGCGCCCAGCTGAAGCAGCGCGTGGGCCTGGGCGTACTGGACCGCGAAGATTGACGGCTGAGCGAACTCGGTGCGATCGACGCGCGCGTCGTCCGTCACCTCACGTAGACGCAGGCCAAGGTGTGGCAGCATCGCCGCCTCGACTTCGTCAAAAGCGTTGCGGAACAGGGCGCTGCTCTCGTAGAGCGCTGCAGCCATGCCCGGGTATTGGGTCCCCTGGCCGCTGAACAGCCAGCCAACTGCCATCACGCCAGCGGTGCCAAAATCAAAGTCACCACGCAGTGCTGCGACGGCCTCCGCCGGCTCGCCGACGATAAACGCGAGGCGGGCCTTGCCGGCCGCCTTCATTTGGTTGGTCGACCAGCACAGCTGCGCAAGCGAAATATCACTGACCTCGATGTCTGTGGCAAGCTGAGTAGCGTTGCGACGCAAGCTTTCTAGGCAATCCGCAGACAACGTGAGCACACCGCCGATGTTGGTCTTCGGCGCGGGTTCTGGCTCGGGGGCGCTGGCAAGTACTACGTGACAGTTGGTGCCGCCGATACCGAAGCTGGAGACGCCCGCATGAATGATCCCGTCTGGCAGCTTCATCGGTTCGTCGAGCAGCCGCAATCCACCATCGGCGAGCCGAAGTTGGGCGTTCTCGGTGTCGGCGAATCGTGACGGCGGCACTAGTCGATGATGCAGACTCAGGGCGACCTTGATCAGGCCGGCGATCCCCGCCGCGCCCTCGGTGTGACCGAGGTTGCCCTTGATCGACCCGATCGCGCACGGGTCGCTGCGGCGCGAACGGTGTGCGCGAGCAAGGGCTTTGGCCTCGATCATGTCGCCAAGCACGGTCCCAGTGCCGTGTGCCTCGAGGAAACTGATTTGCGCCGGCACGATTCCGGCGGCGCGACATGCCGCGCTGGCGACCTGCTGCTGCGCCCAGCGGTTCGGCGCCGTGATGCCGTTGCTGCGGCCGTCGCTGTTGACAGCGCTTCCTTTGATCACGGCGTAAATGGGCAAGCCAGCGGCCAGCGCATCCTCGATGCGGCGCAGAACGACAACCGCCACGCCCTCGCCGCGGCCGATCCCATCGGCGTTACTGCTGAACGGCTTACAACGTCCGTCGGGTGCGGCCAGGCCGGCTTTCGTATAGAAGACGTTCAGGGCGGGGGTAAGCGCGAGGTTGACCCCGGCAGCGACGGCTTGGTCGCATTCGTTGTGGCATAACGCCTGCGTCGCCAAATGCACCGCTACCAACGACGACGAACACGCGGTGTCCACCGCAAGGCTGGGGCCTCTGAGGTCGAGTTGATAGGACAGCCGGTTTGCGGTCATGAAGTAGCCGTTGCCCGAGCCGTCCTGCGCGGTGATCGCCCCATATTCCCCCATGTGCAGATGGGCCCATTCGTTGGCCATCACCCCGACGAACACGCCGGTGTTGGAACCCGCCTGGCGGTGAGGGTCGAGTGTGGCGTTTTCCAGTGCTCGCCAAGCGGTTTGCAGGAGCAGCCGTTGTTGGGGATCCATGGCTTCCGCTTCGCGCGGCGTGATGCCGAAGAAGTCGTTGTCGAACGCATCGGCGTCGCTGATGAATCCGCCGGTGTGATGGTTAATCGCCCCGTCGGCTTGCAGTTGTGCCGCGTTCCACCGGTCGGCGGAGATTTCGTCGATGGCGTCGGCACCGTCTAGTAGGAGTTTCCACAGGGCGGCAGGATCGTCGGCCTTGGGGAAGCGGCAGTCGAGGCCGACGACGGCGACGTCGCACATCTCACCGTTGCCGTTCACTTGGCGTGCTCCTCGTGGAGGACATCGGTGAGTTCGCCCTTGAGGAACGCCGCCCGCATCGACGCGCGCTGCACCTTCCCGCTGGTGGTGAGGTGGATCCCGGCACGGTTGACGAACACCACTCCGGGGGCCGGGATCTCGAAGGCGCGCGCGACGGCGATCTTGATGGCGGCGGCCAGTTCGTCGTAATCCATGTCGCCGAGCGACTCGGGCTTCACGGCTTGGATCAGGACCAGGCGTTCGGCGTCGTTGACGTCGAGCGAGATTGCGCAGCCTCGTGAACCGGCCACCGCCGGATGCACGTCTTGGACAGACTCTTCGACGTCCTGGGGGTACAGGTTGCGGCCGTTGAAGATCAGCAGGTCTTTGATGCGCCCCGTGACGTAGAGCTCGCCTTCGTGGAGTAAGCCGAGGTCGCCGGTGCGTAGATAGGGACCAGCACCATCAGACGTTTGGGCCTGAAACTCGTTGATCGTCTCCCCGGGATGGTTGTGGTAGCCACTGGCAACGCTCGCGCTGCGCAGCCAGATCTCGCCGACCTCGCGCTCGGGCAGCACGTGCAGGGTTTCCGGGTCGACGATGCGCACCTCGATACCCAGCGCCGGCTCACCCGAGCTCACCAGGCTGATGGCACGGCCGTTCGTGGCGGGTGTGTAGCGGTTCTGCTCGAGGGCATCGGCTTCGGCGTCGAGATACCGCTGCTCGCCGCGGCTGGCGGTGGCCAGCAGTGTCACTTCGGCCATGCCGTACGCGGGACGCATTGCCGAGCCGGCGAACCCAGCCGGAGCGAGCATGTCGACGATCCGCTCGATGGTGCGACGGCGAACCGGCTCGGCACCGTTGAGGGCGACCCGCCAGGTGCTGAGATCCAGCCCATTCAATTGCTCCGGGGTTACCCTGCGGACGATCAGGTCGTACGCGAAATTGGGCGCCGTAGAGGTGGTTCCGTGATAATCGTTGATGGCCTTGAGCAGCCTCACCGGCTGCTTCAAGAACGCCAGCGGCGACATGAGGACGAAATTGGCGCCGACGAATAACGCCTGCAGCACGCCGATTAGGCCCATGTCGTGGTAGTGCGGGATCCAAATGACAACGACCGATTCGGCCGTCACCTCGAGCGCTTCGGAGATTGCGGCCTCGTTGTGCACGATGTTGCCGTGGGTGACGGCGACGCCCTTGGGGTCGCCCGTGGATCCCGACGTGTACTGGAGGAAGGCGACGGTGTCGGGAGTGATACACGGCATGGTCCATGAGTCAGGGTCGGCCAGCCGCGAGTCGTCGATCGCCACGCACACCAGCGGGCGGTCGAGGCCAAGTCCATCAATGCCCGCGGCAAGGATGTCGCGCAGGTTTCCGGTCGTCAGCGCCAGATTGCTGTCGGCGTCTCGAAGGATCGCCGCGACGCGCTGCATGCTCCGCGCGTCGTAAGGCAGCGGCGCGGGCACGGCGATGACCCCGGCATAGACGCAGCCGAGGAACGCGCGCCAGAAATCGATACCCGGTTCGAACAGCAGGAGCACCGGTCGCTCGGCCTCCGACCGTGATTTCAGCCACACGGCGACCTCACGCGCGGCACGGTCGAGGTCGCCAAAGGTCGTCACGTCCTCGACGAGGTCGCGCCGGGCTTCGCGGAGGAACGTCAGGGTGCGAGTATCGCCATGGACTTCGAATTGCGCTCGCAAATGCGAAACGAGGTCCATCTGCCCAACGCAGGTCTTTGCTCGGTTCCCGGTTTCACCGATGGTCATCGGCGCTCCCCGCGTCTTGGGATTGACGATTTGAAGGCGAGCGAAGCCGGGTACGGGGCCCGACGGGCAGCATTTGGCGGGCTCTGCGCTGCTTGATCCCGCCCATCGTGATCCGTCCGCCGCACTGCGTGGCTCGATCGCGGCGTGATCTTGGCCGAGCTCCCCATCGGCATCGAACCGCGGTCAGGTCACGGTCAAGACTTCAGCAAATCCGTGCTTTGACGATAATGGCCTTTGAGCAGCCGTTTGACAAGCCCTAAATTCGCAAGTCAGAGGAAACCTGTGGATATGCTGGCAAGTCGATGTTGCTCTGGCCTCTGTGACGTGGCAAATTTCTAAATGGCGGGGATTCGTGCACTAGCGCCGTCGCTTACGCCACCTGCTCTTGCTCGGTGACAGCGGTGCCGATGAACTCGGCGATACGGGCGAGGGTGGGGTAGTCGAAGATCATCGTCGGGTCGACGTCGATGTCAAAATGCGCCTCGACGTCACCGACCAGGCTGACTGCGTGCACCGAGTCGACGCCCATCTCGGCGAGGGGAACCATGGGGCTGATGGTGATTGCCGGAACCTCCAAGTAAGAGGCGAGTTGAGCCGTAAGCCAGCGGAGGATCGGGCGATGGCTTGCGTTCATTTCGGTCTCCTTAGGAGGTCACTTTCGAGATCGACCAAAGTGTCCGACGGGCGACTTGGCGAATCCTTGGAACGATCTGCGACAGCGGGTTCGCAGAGGCGGTCAGCGCCGCCGACAAAGGTGCGGACTTGCACGAGGTGCGCGAATGGGTTCTAAATCTGCTCGTCACCGATATCGCGTTGAAAAGTGAATCCCTGATTACCTAGCTGGAAGTAATCCCCCTGGTCAAGGGTGGTCGGGAGACGAATGCGTTCACCGTGCACGCGAACACCGTTGGCTGAGCGCAGGTCGACGATGACAAAGTTGGCGCCCGTTTCAATGATGACCGCATGGTGGCGGCTGACGCTGGGATCGGGCAGGACGATGTCATTGTCGGGAAGCCGTCCGATGCGAGTGGTCGCGAGTTGCAGTGGATAGACCTGTCCCGACGAGGCGAGCAGTTGTGCGGAGGCAGATTGCCCGGAAACTTGGCCGCGAAGGTTGATGCCGGTCATGGTTACGGCTGCCGTTTCCTGCGCTGACTTTTTCAGGTGCAGCGGCTCCTGGCGCAGGACTTGTTCGTGCAGGTTCCGAAGTGCCGGGGTTGGGTCGATGCCGAGGTCGTTGGCGAGTGTGCGCCTCAACCGCTCATAGGCGTGCAGGGCGTCGGACTGACGATCCGACACGTAGTATGCGCTGATCAACTGTGCCCACAGTGGCTCTCGGTACGGATGCTCAGCGGTCAGTGCCTCAAGCTCCCCGATCACCGTATAAGCACGGCCACAAGCCATTTCGGCTTCCGCGCGGGCGGTATGCGCGAGCACCTTGTCGTCTATCATCGCGACCGTGAACGAGCGGGCGAACTGAAAGTCGGCCAAATCCTCCAGCGCAACGCCACGCCATTCGGCCAGCGCGGCGGAGAGGTGCCTGCTGGCCTGCTCGAACTCGGTGTCCGCTGCAGCCCGCACCCCGGCGGTTTTCTCAATGATGAATCTGCCAATGTCACAGTTCATTTCGTCAACATTCAATTGGTACCCTGGGGCGGCAGAAGCAATGACCTCGCGGCCGTCGATGCCTTCTCGGGTTAGCAGCTTGCGCAAGTTGGACACATAGGCCTGCAGGCCCACGCGCGCCTCCGACGGGGGTCGCTCGTCCCATGCCGCATTGATCAATGATTCGACGCTCACCGTGCGGTTGCGGTTGATCACCAGCACGGCAAGCACCGCACGCTGCTTCGGGGTGCCCAGTGGTACGGACGTGCCGTTGATAGTCAGCCGCAATGGACCCAACACGTCGAAACCCAGGTTGTTGCCGGTCGCCAAATCAACGTCCTTCCAGACCACCGATCAAATTGGGTCGAACCCTCAATGTCAGTGAATAGAAAGGCCAGCCCACCCGAAGGCGGCCGCCGCGGACACGCACACAGGATTTCACAAGGTATGCGCGCTCACCTCGAACATCGCCGAATCAAGCGCCCGGAATATGGCTGATTGAGGCCCACATATGCCGTCATTTCGCGACGGCGTTCAGCTCTGTTCGGGCATCGTCGACCGACCGGCGGAGTAACTTTCGTGGCCATCCGGTGGCACCGCGGCAAAGGGGATTGCGATGACAAAGATCTACTACGAGTCCGACTCTGACCCGTCGGTACTGGACGGCCAGCGGGTCGCCGTCGTCGGGTACGGCAACCAGGGCCGCTCATGGGCCCTGAATCTGCGTGACTCGGGGCTTGCCGTGGAGGTCTTCACCCAGGCCGACGCCTCCCGGGAGCAGGCCGAGGCCGAAGGCTTCGCGGCCCACGAGATCGAGGCCGCGAGCGAGTGCGACGTGATCTGCACCCTCATCCCCGACGACGTCATCCCCGAGCTGCCCATCACACCCAAGCCCGATGCGCTGTGGGTGGTCGCCTCGGGCTACGCGGTGGCGTTCGACCGGATCGACCCCAACTGCGACGTCGGCATGGTCGCTCCCCGGATGCTGGGTCCCGAGGTTCGTCAGTGCTACCTGGAGGGCGTCGGGTTCATCACTGCGCTCGGTATCCACACGGACAACACCGGAACTGCGCTGGCCCGCACACTGGCCATCGGCCGGGCGGTCGGCGGCTTGCGCCAAGGTGCCATCCAGATGACGCCGCGCCAGGAGGCCGTCCTCGACCTCGCGATGGAGCAGCTGTTCGCCCCGGCCATGGCGCGGGTCTCCACGAGCTTCGTTGCGCTGATGGCGGAGGCCGGCATCCCGCTTGAGGCGATCATGACCGAGCTGATGCTCTCGGGCGAGATCGAGCGGAACTACCGGTTGTTGCGCCTGGAGGGCTACGCCGCTCAGATGCGCTACCACTCACCGACCAGCCAGTACGGCCAGATGTCGCGGGCGAATCGGTACGACGGCATTGATGTCGCCGGGGTGATGCGCGAGGTGCTGAGTGAGATCGAGTCGGGCAAGTTCGCCGACGAGTGGGAAGCCGAGCGCGACGCCGGCTATCCGAACCTACAGCGCCTGCGGACCGAGAAGCTCAGCCCCGAGATCGTCGCCTTCGAGGACGATCTGCGCACCCGCCTCGGCGAGCGGGCGCGCGGAACGTCACCGTGAAATCCAGTGCGCCAGCAGTTATTTGAGGCACTGTCCTGCGTCGATCGGCAGTGTGACACCGGTGATGTATCGGGATTCGTCGGATGCGAGGAACAGCACCGCGTTGCTGATGTCGTCGGCCTCCACCCACGGGATCGGCAGCGTGTGGAACGACTGGCAAAACGGGGCCAAATCGTCAGGGCCGGGATTTTCCAGGTCGGGGCGGACCAGCTTGTACAGTCCATCGTTCAGCAGCATCGGAGTATTCACGAACGTGGGGTGCACCGAGTTGACCCGGATCATCTGCTGACCTAGTTCGACCGCGAACGCCCGCATCAGGCCAACGACACCGTGCTTCGAGGCCACGTAATGACCGAGAAGGAGATTGCTATAGGCCTTGAAACCGTTGACTGAGCTCGTCAGCACGATCGAACCCCCGCGGCCGCCCGACAATATATGGGGCACACCGGCTTTCACGGTCTTCCACACGCCCGACAGGTTCACGTCGATCATGTCCTGCCAGTCTCTTTCGCTGACCTTGTCGAGCGTGTCACCGTCGTCGCTGCCGGCGTTGCTGATGCCCGCGTTGGCCACGACGATGTCCAGCCGGCCCAGCTGCTCTACTCCGCTGTCCACTGCGGCTTTGAGGGCCTCGTAGTCACGCACGTCGACTTCGGCGGTGACAACGCGGCGGTTGTGGCCCCG
>NZ_JBAUZA010000074.1:0-15764 GCF_049585075.1 Mycobacterium sp. | reverse complement strand
TCTACGAACAAGCCAACGCTCACGGTCAAAAGGTGCAAACCGCGGGCAACAACATGAACTCCACCGACAACGCCGTCGGCGGCAGCTGGGCCTAATTCCCGCGACCACTGTGGCCCGCACACCAAACGGTGTGTGGGCCACAGTATTTTTCCGGCTGTCGACCATTCGCGGAGACTTAGCCGAAGTATGTTGCGCCTGTTGACTATTCGAGAAGCGACGGCAACTACATGCCCACTGCTACGCAAGCGCCAAGGATTGTGGTCGACGCGTAGTTAGCGGCGTTGGCCAAGTGATTATCGGTCGGCGTGTAGGTGGGCAGCGACACAACGAACGCCCGGCGGTACTGGGCGGAAAGGTTGGCGAAATCCTGCCAGATCGCGTTATCGCTTTGCCGACCAATCTGTTCCATTGTGCTGGCAAACGCGTTCATCACCGGGGCAACCGCATAATTGACGGCCTTCTGTTCGCGGTTCCAGTAGATCGCCGGGACGTTAGGATCCAGCTTCTGCCAGTCGGCGGTGTTTTTGCCGAACTGATCTAACGACGACTTCCAGTCGCCGCACACAGGATTAGCAGTAGTCAGAAAAGGCTGTGGGTTAGCGGGATTGCCAACGGGGGCGATATCCGACGGCTGCGAGGAAGGCTGCACCAACGGACCCCGCGCCGCCGCGGAGCCGTCGGCAATGGCAGCGCAGATCGCTCCCAAAGCAGACGACGCGCTATTCGCGGTACCCGCCAGGGTGTTATCGGCCGGCGTGTACTTGGGGATACGTTCGGCATACGCGCGGGCGTATGCAATGAACTGCTGGTACAACTCGCGCATCACGCGATGCGGCGTCAACTTGACCAAGCCGACGGTTTGCGCGGCGGCACCGCGCATCGACTGCGCGGCCGCTATGTACTGCGCACGTTCCTTGGGCGTCCACGCCGAGGCCGGTACTGATCGGTCTCGCTCGTTCCACAGGCCCGTGCCGCTGCTCGCAAGCTCATTGTTGATCGTTGTCCACGCTGTGCAGCTCGGATCCTCGGTGATAACGCTGATCGGCCCGGTGTCTTTGCTGCTGACCACTCCGGCCGCGTCCTGGTTCAAACCCTGATCAGGGTGCGCCCCTTTCGGGGCCCCAGAGCCGCCGCCGCCGAAAAGCAAGACCACCGCGACGACCGTCGCCAGGACAGCCACCACCCCCACCGCGCCCATGGCCCACTTGAGGTTTTTGTTGCTGGTGGGGCCGTCGGATTCAGACGTCACGGTGGTCCAGCTTAAATGACAACCGGCTCACCGCAGGCAAATTGACGAGGACGGGCGCCGACGATTGCGGTCGCGGTGAAGACGGCGGCAGGGCTTGACACACGCTCGAACACGCGTTCGAATAGCGTATGCGATGGGACGGCCAGAGCATCGAGGTCGATGACGGCGCGCTGCCCGGATTGGAGCGCATCGGTTTCGTCCGCAGCGTGCGGACACCGCAGTTCGACGGCATCACGTTTCATGAGGTGTTGTGTAAGTCCGCGCTCAACAAGATTCCCGACGCAGCCGCATTGCCGTTTAACTACACCGTCAACGGATACCGCGGTTGTTCACACGCCTGCCGCTACTGTTTCGCCCGGCCCACCCACGAATACCTGGAGTTGAACTGCGGCAACGACTTCGACAGCCAGATCATCGTGAAGACAAACGTCGCTGATGTACTACACCGAGAGCTGCACCGAAGATCGTGGCGCCGCGAGACCGTCGCGTTGGGCACCAACACCGATCCCTATCAACGCGCCGAGGGGCGCTATGCGTTGATGCCGGGCATCATCGGCGCGCTCGCCGGGTCGGGCACGCCGCTGTCGATCCTGACCAAAGGCACGCTGCTGCGTCGTGACCTGCCGCTGATCGCCGACGCTGCCGGGCAGGTGCCCGTCAGCGTCGCCGTCTCGCTCGCAGTCGGTGATCCGCAGCTGCACAAGCAGGTCGAGCCGGGTACCGCGTCCCCGCAAGCCCGGCTCGCCTTGATCTCCGCGATCCGCGACATCGGCTTGGACTGCCACGTGATGGTGGCGCCGGTGTTACCATTCCTGACCGATTCGGTCGAGCACCTCGACGGTCTGCTGCACCAAATCGCATCAGCGGGAGCCACCGGTGTCACGGTGTTCGGGCTGCACTTGCGCGGATCGACCCGTGGCTGGTTCATGTCCTGGCTGGCGCGCACCCACCCGCAGCTGGTCGGGCGGTATCGCGAGTTGTACCGGCGCGGAGCGTATCTGCCGCCGTCGTACCGAGAGAATCTACGGGCGAAGGCCGCACCGCTGATCGCCAAATACGCGCTGGGCGGCGATCAGCGACGGTTCGACGCCGCTCCGGCGCAACGGGTGCTTGAGGCGATACAGCCGACGCTGTTTTGAGTTAGCCGAGGTTCGGATCACGGAAAGTGTCGCACTGGTTGGGGTCACCGGTTTGGTAGCCGACTGTGAACCAGTGCTGCCGCTGCTCCGACGAGCCGTGCGTCCACGACTCGGGATTGGTGTGGCCGGTTGCGGCCCGCTGAATCCGGTCGTCCCCGACTGACGCCGCTGCCGACAGTGCATCTTGAATATCCTTGTCGCTCAGCGGTTCCAGATACGGAACCCCGGTGCTTTCCTGCTTGACGGTCGAGGCGTAGTGCGCCCATACCCCGGCGTAGCAATCGGCCTGCAATTCGGTGCGGACGCCGTTACCGCCGGCCCCCTGCGCGCCCTGCTGCGCGCGGCCAAGGATCCCCTGCAGGTCCTGCACGTGATGGCCGAACTCGTGGGCAACCACGTACTCCTGCGCCAATTGTCCATTGCTGGAACCGAATCGGTCGTGCAACACATCAAAGAACCCGGTGTCGAAGTAGGCGGTCTTGTCCACCGGGCAGTAGAACGGGCCGACTTCGGTGGTGGCGGGTCCGCAGCCGGTGTTGACCTGGTCGGTGAACAGTCGCACCCGAGGGCGGGTGTAGCCGCGCATCAGCTGCTTCCACACCCCGTCGAATGAGTTGCCGGTCGCCACCACACGGCACTGCACGTATTTGTTGGCGTCGGCTCCGGTCCGGCACTGGTTCAGGTCGAAGCCGGGTGCCACGTCCTGGGTGTTGTTCATCGGCAGCTGGTTCGCCACTTTGCCGGGGTCGACGCCGAGCAGCAGCGCGACTACCAGAAACAGCAGCCCGCCCAGCCCGCCGCCGATCGCCATGATCCGCCCGCCTCCGCCGCCGGATGCCGACGTCGTGCTGGTGTCGATCTGCATACCCTCGTTGAAGGTCATCGCGTTCTCCGTTGCGTGTCTGTCGCGGCTCCTGACCCGGCGAGATCAGCTTCGCACACTGCGATTCAGACGTGCCCGTGGTTGCGAAGTTCTCGGTTATCGGCCAGTTCTAGTTACCCTGGGCCGTCGCTGGCCGCCGCCAATAGCGGCACCAGCACGTCGCTGATCGGCGTCGCGATTCCGTGGCCACGCGCCTTGCGGATGATCACCCCGTTGCGAATGTCCCACTCCTGCGGGCGGCCGGCCTCGCGGTCGGCCAGCATCGAGGTGCCCATGTCGGTGGGCGCCTGGCGGAACATCTCGACCAGCTCGTCGACGACGTCGTCACCGAGCTTGGCGCCCTCGGCCCGGGCGACCGCCGCGCACTCGGCAACGTATCGGCGCGAGATCGCGGTCACATCGTCGCGGTGAAACATTCCCGAGCGTCGCCCGGTCAGCACCATCAGTCCGGCCAACGCGTTCACCAGCAGCTTGCGCCAGGCCGCGGTGGTGAAGTCCGGGTCGCACTCCACCGTGCACCCGGCGCCGTTCAACAAGTCCGCGACCTTGGCCGCGGCGGGCCCGTCGGGCAGCACCACCCGGACGTCGGTGCGTAGCCGTACCCAACCTTGCGGCTGCGTCTCGGCGCCGTACCAGACGATGCCCGGTAACACCGTCGACGACGGGCAGTGTGGCTGCACCTGCTCGACCTGCTCAACACCGTTTTGCAGCACGACGACGGTGGTGTGCTCATCACACAGCCGGGCCAGCCATCGGGCTCCGTCGGCGTTCTGGGTGGCCTTGATCGCCAGCAGGACCACCCCAACCGGGCCGCTGACTTCGCCGGGATCGGTGCACACCGGGCCGGGAACCACGATCGGGCCGGCGCCGTCGGGCCGCAATTCGAGATGCGTGCGCGGCGTCCGCCCGCACACCAGCACTTGGTGACCGGCGGCATAGAGGTATGCCGCGACCGTCGTACCGACCGCACCGGGACCGACGACTGCGACTTCCCCGACGACATCCATGGTGATCCTTGAAATTACCCGCCTCGCGGCGATCGCAAGCGCGGCGTAGCCGGGCGCAGCGGGTCGCCGCTTTGAACCTAGACTGTGCTGTCGTGCTACGCAGTCACGCCTCCGGATCATTGCGCGCCTCCGACGCGGGCCAAAAGATAACGCTGGCCGGATGGGTTGCGCGTCGGCGCGACCACGGCGGCGTGATCTTCATCGACCTGCGCGACGCGACGGGGGTGTCGCAGGTTGTGTTCCGCGCCGAGGACGTGTTGGCCCAAGCCCACCACCTGCGCGCCGAGTTCTGCATCGCCGTCGAGGGTGTCGTCGAGATCCGCCCCGAGGGCAACGCCAACCCCGAGATCGCGACCGGTGAAATCGAAGTCAACGCAACGTCGCTGACGGTGCTGGGGGAGTGCGCGCCGCTGCCGTTTCAGCTTGACGAGCCTGCCGGCGAAGAGACCCGGCTGAAATATCGCTACCTCGACCTGCGCCGCGACGGCCCGGGCGAGGCAATTCGATTGCGTTCCAAGGTAAATGCCGCAGCCCGCGGGGTGTTGGCCGCGCATGACTTCGTCGAGATCGAGACCCCGACGATGACACGCTCGACACCGGAAGGCGCCCGCGACTTCTTGGTACCCGCACGGCTGCAGCCCGGCTCGTTCTACGCGTTGCCGCAAAGCCCGCAGCTGTTCAAGCAGCTGCTGATGGTGGCCGGCATGGAGCGCTACTACCAGATCGCCCGGTGCTATCGCGACGAGGACTTCCGTGCCGACCGTCAGCCGGAATTCACCCAGCTCGACATGGAGATGAGCTTCGTCGACGCCGACGACGTCATCGCGATCTCCGAGCAGGTGATCAAGGCGGTATGGGCGTTGATCGGCTACGACGTACCGCTTCCGTTGCCGCGGATCAGCTATGCGGACGCGATGCGACGGTTCGGCTCCGACAAGCCCGACCTGCGATTCTCACTCGAGCTTGTCGAGTGCACAGACTTCTTCAAAGACACCACATTTCGGGTGTTCCAGGCGCCCTATGTGGGTGCGGTGGTGATGGCTGGCGGCGCATCGCAGCCGCGCCGCACGCTGGACGGCTGGCAGGAGTGGGCTAAACAGCGCGGGCACAAGGGTTTGGCCTACGTGCTCGTCGATGACGACGGCACGCTGGGCGGACCGGTTGCCAAGAATCTGTCCGACGCCGAACGCGCGGGTCTGGCGGACCACGTCGGCGCCAAGCCCGGCGATTGCATCTTCTTCTCGGCGGGGGCCGCCAAGACTTCGCGCGCGTTGTTGGGCGCCGCTCGCGTGGAGATCGCCCACCGGCTCAACCTGATCGACCCGGACGCCTGGGCGTTCACCTGGGTGGTGGACTTTCCGCTGTTCGAGCCGGCCGACGAAGCCACCGCCGCCGGTGATGTCGCAGTGGGCAGCGGCGCGTGGACCGCAATGCATCACGCCTTCACCGCGCCCAAGCCGGAATCGATGGACACCTTCGACACCGACCCGGGCAGCGCGCTGGCCGATGGCTACGACATCGTCTGCAACGGCAACGAGATCGGTGGCGGCTCAATTCGTATCCACCGGCGCGACATTCAACAACGGGTGTTCGCGATGATGGGTATCGGCGCAACCGACGCGCAGGAGAAGTTCGGGTTCTTGCTCGACGCTTTCACTTTCGGTGCGCCGCCGCACGGCGGGATCGCGTTCGGTTGGGATCGGATCGTCGCGCTGTTAGCAGGCACCGATTCCATCCGCGAGGTGATCGCGTTCCCGAAGTCCGGTGGCGGCGTCGACCCGCTGACCGACGCGCCCGCGCCGATTACCGCCCAGCAGCGCAAGGAGTCGGGCATCGACGTCGTCCCCGAGCCTCGAGATCGACGCTAGCGTCGATTTCCGCGTTCATTTCGACGCTAGCGTCGATCTCGGTGATACCCGCGCCGCACTAGCGCACTAAGTACGCGCTCGACCACCTCATGCGGTCGGTCCTCCGCGATCACTCGTATGACGATCCAGCCGCGATCGTGGACAGCGTCATGGCGCCGGATGTCCCTGACGTATTGCCTTCTGTCACTGCGATGTTGGTCGCCGTCGCACTCGGCGGCTACCTTGAACTCCTCCCAGCCCATATCGAGGAAGGCGATCGGCCGGTAGCCGTCGAACAGCGATATCTGCGTGGTGGGGACGGGTAAGCCAGCGTCGATCAGCAGGAGTCGTAGCCAAGTCTCTTTGGGAGACGCGGCGCCACCGTCGACATGCGGCAAGGCGACTCGCAGGCGGCGAAGCCCGCGGGCACCGGAATGCCGTTTGGCCAGCAGCAGTACATCCTCCGCCGAAAACGGGGTCGCGTGCATGAGCGCGTCGAGTCGTGCAATCGCGTGCGCCCGGGGCAGAAGTCGGCCCAGATCGTAGGCCGTTCGCGCCGGGGTAGTAACCGGCAACCTTCCGACGTGGGTGATCTCATCGTCAGCCAAGGTTTCGTTTCGTACCAGAAGGCCGGACTGGCGCCGGGCGCTAGGCGCTATTAGCTCGATGGGAACATCGGCGTCTACCCAATTCGCCCCATGCAACGCCGACGCGGCGATACCGGCGACGATCGCCTGCCGCCGGGACCATAACCATGCCCCGGCGGTCCGGTCGCGCAGCGAAGGCTCGTGCAGCTTGGGTACATACACGCCACGGAAGATGGCGCGATGCCGGTGGCGGAGGTCGGATTTGGTCAGGCTGCCGTGAGCCACGGCCTCGCTGCCGATAAAGACGTCGCTCATGGCCGCATGATGGTCGTCGACACCGACATCTGCCGCGAGATCGACGCCAGAGCCGAATCTGGCACTCTTTTCGACGCCGGCGTCGATCTCACGCCGGAATAGACGGGCGGCTGGGGCAGGTTGACGGGGCATGACCCAACAGATCCCGGACGCCGAAACGATCAAAGCGTTCAACAAGACCATCAGCGACGAGTTCCGGGCCAACGACGGTAAGGTCGGCGGCCAATTCCAGGGCGCTGACCTGTTGCTGTTGACCACGACGGGGGCGAAGTCCGGTCAGCCGCGACTGTCGCCGCTGGCCTATTTCCGTATCGACGGCAAGCTGATCATCATCGGGTCTTTTGCCGGTGCGGACGTCAACCCGGCGTGGGTGCATAATCTGCGCGCCAACCCGTCGGCTCACGTCGAGATAGGCAGCGAATCCTCGGACGTGACCGCCCGCGAATTACCTCCTGCCGAACGCGACGAGCTTTTCCCCAAGATCACCGCAGCGGCACCAGGTTTCGCCGAGTATCAGGCGAAGACGACCCGGGTGATCCCGGTTTTCGAGCTGCAGCCGGTGCGTTAGCTCGGTCGATCACGGCCCGATCACACCGGCCTAATCCGCTAGTGCGGGACCGATAGCGACCACAGTTTGTGAAGCGTGCTGCGTATCGGATGCCCGGACCGCAAGATGTTGATGACTTCAATCGGGAAGAGGTCCTGATCGCCGCCGCACTTGGGCCAAGCCCCGGGTCCCTGGGTGACCAGCACCCGGTTGGCCACCGCGATCTGCTGATCGCGGGAGGCATTCGCCGGGTTGCCGATGCCGCCGTTCTCGTCCCAGGTGGACTGCTTGAATTGCAGGCCGCCGTAAAACCCGTTGCCGGTGTCGGCCCTCCAGTTACCGCCCGACTCGCACTGCGCGACGGCGTCCCAGTCCATGGCTTCGGCGTATGCCACCCCGGTGGTGGGGTCAATGAAGAGCGATATCCCCAGTACGACTATCGCAGATAGCACCAGCGATTTGCACACCGATTGAGTACTCAGTTTCCCCCGTAATTGACTCATTTAACACGTGTAACAAACTGGCGTGAAAATTGTCAACGGGTGGGACTTTAGCAATTTAATGAGATCTTTGATGTGTGGGCGTTTTAAGTTGCCAGAGTTAATAAGAGTTATTTCTGTGCTATTTGGTGCAATTGTTGCTAATGACTTCTAGAGTTATCAGAGTTATCTAGTCGTGATTGAGTTACCTAGAGTGTCTAAAGTTACTAGTGTTGTTAGAGTTACTGTTGATACTGCTGGGACGAAAGCCTGTGGGGATGGGCTGTCAGGTGACCTCGCCGAGATACTCCTGCACTAGCCGTTTCGGGGCCTGGGTCAGCCACGCCTCGATGATCACCTCGCGCAACCCCAGCTCATCGATCTCGGCGAGTTTGACCAGCACCGCCGGATAGCCGTCGAAATGCGGGGTGGTGAAATAGACGTCCGGCTCGTCGGCGATCAACGCGAACTTGACGCCCTCATCGGCGACCCGCACGCTGACGATGTCGCCTTCGGGCGGCTCAATCCCCAACGCGGTCAATGCTTCCCGATCGGACTTACGCAGCGGCCGCTCCCAGGCGATCAGCTTCTTGCCGACCCGCCATTCGCGCGGTGACTGCTCCTCGGTGAGCGGGAGCTCGCCGACGATGCTGGCGACGTCCTCCCACGTGGCCATGACTCATTGTGCTCCCGGGAAGCAGGCCATGCTGGGAGATCGTGGCGCAGCGCTGTTCGGTCGTCGCTGCCCCCGCGGGCTGGCTAGTGTGGCAGCTGTGGCGCACCCACCGGGCCCGGGGGCCCGCTACCGGATCACCCACCGCACCGACTATCGCTATTCCGGCCTGGTGACCAGCTCCTACGGGCGGGGGTTTCTGACCCCGCGTGACCTGGCCCGGCAGCGTTGCCTGTTCCACGAGCTACGAATCTCACCACCACCGGCCGACAGCTCAACCAGCCGCGACACCTACGGCAATATCAGCTCGTACTTCCATGTCACCGAGCCGCACCAGATCCTGAGCGTCACCAGCGAGTCGATCGTCGAGGTGTATCCGCCGCCACCTGAGCGTTGGGGCAGCGGGCCGGCGCAGGCGCCGTGGGAGCGGGCCCGCCCGGTCGGGGCGCGGGGCGCTTTGGCCACCGAGTTCGCCCTGGACCTGGATCCGCCCGAGATCACCGATGGGGTACGCGACTATGCCGCGCCCAGTTTCAGCCCCGGACGACCGCTGATCGAGGTACTGCGGGATCTCACGTCGCGGATCCACACCGACTTCACCTACCGGAAAGGGTCGACGACGATTTCCACCGGTGTCAGTCAGGTTCTGGCGGCCCGCGAAGGGGTATGTCAAGACTTCGCTCGGCTGGCAATCGCCTGCCTGCGCGCCAACGGGTTGGCGGCCGGCTACGTTTCCGGATACCTGGCCACCGATCCACCGCCGGGAAAGGACCGCATGATCGGTGTCGACGCAACTCATGCCTGGGCGACGGTGTGGACACCGCAACCACCCGGGCAGTTCGAATGGCTAGGGCTGGACCCCACCAACGACCAGATGGTCGACGAGCGTTACGTCGTCGTCGGCCGCGGCCGTGACTACGCTGACGTCCCGCCACTGCGCGGGATCATCTATACCGACTCCGTGAACAGCGCGATCGACGTCGCCGTCGACGTTGTGCGGTATGAAGGCCCTCTCAAAGGTGAAGAGCTGTATGCGTGACTTCCACTGTCCAAACTGCGGGCAGCGTCTGACATTCGAGAACTCGGCGTGCCTGGCGTGCGGCAGCTCCCTGGGCTTCTCACTCGAGGAGATGGCCTTGCTCGTGATTACCACTGGTGACGATGCCGACCACGCGGGTTTCGTCAGCGCAAGTGATTACGAATTGTGTGTCAATCGCCATCTCGCCGAGTGCAATTGGCTGGTACCAATCAATTCTCCCGGCGGCTTTTGCACGTCTTGTGCGCTGACCATTGAACGGCCCAACGACGCCGACACCGGCGGTCTCGCCGAGTTCGCCCGGGCCGAGGCGGCCAAACGCAGACTGGTCGCCGAACTGCACGAGCTGAAGCTGCCGATCGTCGGACGTCATCAGGATCCCAATTACGGATTGGCTTTCCGGCTGCTGTCCAGTGCGCACGAAAGAGTGCTGACTGGACACGAAAATGGCGTTATCACAATCGATTTGGCCGAAGGCGACGACCTGCACCGAGAGCAGTTGCGCGTCGAGATGGACGAGCCGTATCGCACCTTGCTGGGCCATTTCCGCCACGAGATCGGGCATTACTACTACTACCGGCTGATCGCCCCGTCCAGCGAGTACGTCGCGCGGTTCAACCAGCTATTCGGCGACCCGGACGCCGACTACCAGGAGGCGCTGGACCGCCATTACAGCGAAGGGCCGCCCCACGGGTGGCACAAGCACTATGTGTCGTCGTATGCGACGATGCACGCCGCCGAGGACTGGGCCGAGACGTTCGCGCACTACCTGCACATCCGGGACACTTTGGACACCTCGGCCTGGTCGGGTTTCGCGCCGGCGACGGCGACCTTCGACCGGCCGGTGTTGGGGCCCAGCGCATTTCACACCATCATCGACATGTGGCTGCCGTTATCCTGGTCGCTGAACATGGTCAACAGGTCGATGGGCCACGACGACCTGTATCCGTTCGTACTGCCGGTCGCGGTACTGGAGAAGATGAAATTCATCCATACCGTTGTCGATCAGGTGACCTCGGTGTCGGGCAAGTCCGACCCGGTCAGCGCCTGATCCCGTTGGGGGTCACGGCATCACCCGACGCTCGTCGGGCCCCCACAACGGCTGTATATCGCCCGGCAGCGCCAGCTGCGTTGCCGCGATCACATCGGCCAATTCGCGCAGCGCGGTATGCACGGCGGTCAGCAGGTTGGCCAACTTGTCGCGGGTTTCGTGTGCGGACACCACTTCCAGTTCGGCGGGATCGGATCGGCGTAGCAGGGTGCTTATCTCGGTGACCATCCGCTCGGGCCGCGAGGACCCCGACGAGCCGGGCAGGTCGCCGAGGTCGGCCAGAAGCCGTTCCAGCTGATACACCAACGACCGCGGGTTCGTCGCGTCGAACAGCATCAATTCGGCCAAGGCCGCGACGCTGACCTTGCCGACCGTTCGGCGCCGGTAGATCACCGCCGATTCGCAGGCGACCAGAGTTGACTCGATGATGGCCCGCTCAGCGGCCGCGGCGCGGACCCTCGTCAGAGTGGCCCCGAGCAAAGCGGTCAGTCCCAGGCCACGCTCGATTCGTTTACCGATGTCCATCATCGTCCAGCCGACATCCTGGACCATCGACTCGCCGGCCACTCCGGCCAACGTCAGCATCCCGACCAAGGTCTGGGTCTGGGCCGAGGCGAGCACCGCGTCGGCCTCGGCAAGAGAATCCGGCGGCTCAGCCTGATGTGCCAGCTCGCGCTCGACGCCGGCCAGCACCACCCAAGTGTCGTTGGACAATTGGTCACGCACCGCCCTGGCGGCATGTGCCAGCCGATCCACCGAGTGCACCAGTGATCCCGGCCGGTCGCGGTCCATGGTCAGCGACCACAGTGTCGAGGGAGCGATAGCGATCGTCTCGGCCTGGTCGCCCGACCCGATCGCGATCCCGGTGATCCGGTCCAGCGCGGCCATCAGCACTGGCACGCACTCGCTTTCCTCGGTGTGCTGCCGGTACCGGAATTCGTAGAACCGCTGGCGGGCGACGATGAGCAGCCGGGCCATGTTCTCAGCGCGTTCGCCGTAGCGCCCCATCCAGAACAGGTCGGACAACACCCGCGGAGAGCTGACCACAAGGGTGCCCGCGCCAGTCTTAACCGGCGGTTCGGGCGCCGGCAGGGTTACCGCCTCGGCTAGCGCACGCTCGGTTGGGCGAACCCAGACATCTTTGGCCGCAACCGTTTTCAACATGTACGCGGCCGGCCCTGCAGCCAGCACGTAGCCCAGCCCCCCGATCATCGGCGCGTAGCCGCCACGCTGAGCGACCGTGAACAACCGCATACCCACCCCGGCCGAGGAGAATTCACCCGCGTAAGCGGCTGGCGCTGAAGAGAATTGCGGCAGCTCTTGGCCGACCCACTGCCACGGCATGGCCGAGATCCGGGCAGCCAATTCGGCCAGCTGGGCAGATGAAAGTGTCGGCCCGACAAAAGTCCGTCCGCCGACCGTAGGCCTGATCAAGAGTGACGGCAGGCGTGCAAGTAGGTGCGAGCATTCACTGTCGATGCCGCCCCAATAGCTGGGTGCGGTGGCCAGCAATGGTGCCTCACCGAGCAACTGCTCGGCCAGATCCGGCAGGAACCGCAGCAGCCCAGCGCTTTCCAGGATGCCGCTGCCCAGGGTGTTGACCACGGTCACCGTTCCGCGGTGTTGGGCCTCGACCAAACCGACGACGCCCAGCCTTGAATCAGCGCGCAGATCCAGTGGGTCCGCGTACACCGCGTCGACCCGGCGGAATATCACGTCGACGCGTTTGAGCGTGCCCAACGAGCGCATCCACACCTTGCCGTCACGTACCACGAGATCCGCACTCTCCACCAACGGGAAGCCCAACAGCGTCGCGAGATACGCCTGATCGAAAGCAGTTTCGGAGTAGATACCCGGGCTGAGCACAACCACCACCGGGTCTTGGACTCCGTCGGGTGCGGCGTCGATCAGGGCCAACCGCAACGCCTGCGCGAATGGTGTGGTCGGCCGCGGCGCGACATTTTCATAGAGGTCGGGCATGGCGTGCGCGACAACCCGTCGGTCAGCCAGCGCGTAGCCGGCTCCCGACGGCGCCTGGGTCCAGTCGGCGTTGACCTGGAAACTGCCGTCGGGCAGCCGGCTGACATCGCAGGCGTGCATGAACAGTTGGTGGTTGCCCGGCACCTCGATCCCGGTGGCGGCGCGCACGTAACCGGGGTGGCCGAACAGCAATTCGGGTGGCAGCACACCCTCGGTGAGCGAGCGACGAGATCCGTACAAGTCGTCGAGCACGGCGTTGAGCACCCGCGACCGCTGGACCAGCCCGGCCTCGAGCACTTCCCAATCTGCTGCGGAAACCAACAGCGGCAGTGCGTCCAGTCGCCATGGCCGAGGCTCGGCGTCCCGGCCGCCGGCGACCGGCCCGGTGGCGGGATCGATTCGGGTGTAGGTGATGTCGTCGTTGTCCACCAGTTGGCAGACCGCGGAGCGCAGCCGATTCAGCCCGGCCCGGCCGCGCTCACCGACGGCGTCCGCAAGCTCGGCCCAGGCCGGCCGCACATTTCCGGCCTCGTCGACGAATTCGTCGTATCCGATGATCGTGGCGGGGGTGCGTAGATCGAACAGGGCTTGCTGGGCCCGCGCGATGCGATACCCGGTTAACAGCCGGTCGACGTCGGACCGATGGTGCAAAGCTGCCGACGGCCCGGTGGAGTGCAGAGTCATTTCAAACTGATGCCATTACCTTCATAACCGCTGATCCCACCACAGCAGTCACTAGGCCGCAGTGCGGGGCAAAGCGCTACCAAATCTGGGCTTCGGTGCCATGATTGCATTTCCCATGGGGTCCTATCCCGACCCACCTTTGCCCGAGAGCGAGAAAAACATGACGTCTCCACAATCGGCGCCCGGCTGGTACCCGGACCCAAGCGGCGGGCCCGGGCAGCAGTATTGGGATGGCCAGCAATGGCAAGCGGCCCCTCCCGCCCCCGCGCCCTATGCCGGCCCGGGCTACGGCGTGGACCAGTACGGGCGGCCGCTATCGGACAAGAGCAAGTTGGTAGCCGGACTCCTGCAAATTTTCCTCGGGGGATTCGGCGTTGGCCGTTTCTATCTCGGCTACAACAATATCGGCGTCCTCCAAATTGTGGCTACCGTCCTGACCTGCGGAGTCGGCGCGCTTTGGGGATTGGTCGACGGAATCATCATTGTCGCCGGCAACGTGCCCGACGCGCAGGGGCGCACGCTACGAGACTGACCGTTGCTGGTTGCCAGCGGCTGATCGCAAGTAGCCGAGTGGATTTCGCCCGAGTGGCGTAACCGGGTTTTGCGCGTCCGAGTTCCTAGGATCGCTCGGGTGGATGATCGTTACGGCTCCGACGTGCTCGCCCGCGACCCGCACGGCTCGGGCAAAGTCCGGTCGGTCGAAGTGCCGATAGAACTTGGCATGGTCGTTGAGGATGCGCAATCCGGCTATGTCGGCGCAGTAGTGAGCGTCGAGTACGGACGGATGGAACTCGAGGACCGGCACGGTCGCACCAAGCCGTTCCCGATTGGTCCGGGCTACCTCGTCGACGGCAAACCGGTGATCCTGACCGCGCCCCGACGCCCGGCACCCAGTGCGGCCGACCGCACGGCTTCGGGTTCAGTGGCGGTGACGGGAACCCGCGCACGGGCGGCCAGGGCGGGGCGCGTCTATGTGGAAGGTCGCCACGATGCCGAGCTCGTCGAGCAGGTATGGGGCGATGATCTGCGGATCGAGGGGGTGGTGGTCGAGTACCTCGGCGGTATCGACGATCTCGTCGGCGTTGTCGAGCAATTCCGGCCGAGCCCAAGCCGACGGCTCGGGGTACTCGTCGACCACCTGGTGCCCGGTTCGAAGGAGGCGCGGCTGACCGAAGCGGTACGCCGGGGCCCGGGCGGCGCCCACACGTTGGTGGTGGGGCATCCGTTTGTCGATATTTGGCAAGCCGTCAAGCCCGAGCGGTTGGGTCTGGCGCAGTGGCCGGTGATACCGCGTGGAATCGACTGGAAACACGGGGTATGTCAGGCGCTGGGCTGGCCGCACGCCCACCAGGCTGATATCGCCGCGGCTTGGCGCCGCATCCGCGGCCGGGTCCGCGATTGGACCGATCTCGACGCAGCGCTCATCGGCAGGGTGGAGGAGCTGATCGACTTCGTCACCCAGCCGTGAGGGCGCAGGGGGTCGCCGCCAATGAACTCAGGGGGTCAATGGCGCGATCGGTCCACCGGCGAGCCGACGGTAGGTATAGACCTGGATCAGCAACGCCACTGGGGCGGCCACGATGAGGCCGACGCCGCAGGCGAAAGCGCCGACCAGCAGCACCAAAGCCTGGACCACAAAAGACAGCAGCGTGCTACCGATATTGGACTGGACAGTGGCGAAACTGGCCTTGAGTGCATCGATCGGTGGTAGGGCGCGATCTGTGGCGAAGGCAATCGTGAACAGTGCGAAGAACGCGAAGATGACGATTGCTATGAACGACAACAGCGCGAAGATGAAGCTGGGCAGCAGCGACAGCGCATTCAAAGCCGCGTTGATCACGCTGAGCAGTGCGCCGGCCAGGACTACGTTGCCTAGGTTGCGCGGCTTGAAGAACGAGCCGATGCTCACCGGCCGGCCGTCGGCGATGTCGAGCGCACCGGACAGGAACGCAGCCTGCACGAATATGCCGAACACGAACAACAGGATCGACAGCACGAGGGTGCCGACGGCACCCAGACCCGCCGGATATCCGGCGTAACCGCTCTCGACGTCAGCGGTGTTGACGCTGGCGCCGCCCAACAGCACAAAGACCAGCCCGTATACGACGGCGCCGATCACGCCGTACACCAACGTCGCAACGATCAGCGGCACGGCATCTTTAGAGAACTTGTTCCACGCCCACTTGAACGCCTCACCGATGTCGAACGCTTGCCCGGGCGGCGGCGGATAACCGGGTGACGGCGGGTAGCCAGGCTGCGGCGGCCCGTACCCGGACGGCGGCGGCCC
>NZ_JBAUZA010000073.1:0-2485 GCF_049585075.1 Mycobacterium sp. | reverse complement strand
CGCCGTCGACGCGAGGGGAGTCTGGCCGCCTCTTGGTATTCCGAAACTTGTTCTCGGAGGCCGTTTCTGGTGCGTCGTCGCAGGATGCGGAAAGAAACCGGCCCGGCAGAGCCAATTTGCAGATCGTGCGCACCGTGAGTAGGTACTGGCGAAGGAAGGAACCTGTCGTGTAGGGCAAGTCGTAGGTCACGCACAGCGCGCGGACCCGTTCGCCGATCTCGGGTAACCGATTGCTCGGCAGATCAGGAAACAGGTGATGTTCGATCTGGTAGCAGAGGTTTCCGCTCATGAAGGCCAACACCCGCCCGGCCCGGAAGTTCGCGGTACCCAGCATTTGCCGCAGATACCACTCCGGCTTCGTCTCGTCCTCCAAGACCGACGCGGTGAACTTTTCGGCGCCGTCGGCGAAATGACCGCAGACGATGACGATGTAGGCCCACCCGTTGCGAAGCCCGTTCGCCACCACGTTGGCTCCCAGTGTGCGACGCCAACGCCGGTGGCTCAAAGCAGGAAAGAGAACATAATCCTTGCCGGCCTGGCGAGCCATTTTGCGGATCATTGCTTTGGTGTGGGCAGCTTTGCCGGCTTCTGTGGTCTCCCGACCCTGGACCGAGTACAGGCCGTGCATCGCGACACCCCATTCGAAGGCGGCCGCCAGCAGCACTGCGCGCAACGGCTGCAACAGGTTGCCTGGCCGCCATTCCTGGTCGCGGGTGACCCGCATGACTCCGAAGCCGAGGTCGTCGTCCATGCCGATGACATTGGTGAACTTGTGGTGAAGGTGGTTGTGCGAGGACCGCCAGTGCGATGAGGGACCGACCATGTCCCATTCCCAGGTAGCCGAATGGATTTCCGGGTCGTTCATCCAATCCCACTGACCGTGGGTGATGTTATGGGCGAGTTCCATGTTCTCGACACACTTGGCCACAGCCAGCGCGACGGTTCCGACGGCCCAGCCGAACTTGGTTTTCGTGGCAAGGATGGTCAGCCTCGCCGCGACCTCGAGGCATCGCTGGAAGGCGATGGCGCGACGGATATATTCACGGTCCTTGACGCCCCGCGACTCCTCGATGTCGCAGCGAATCGTGTCCAACTCGACCGCGAGCGCGGCGACATCCGCGTCGCTCAGATGGGCGTATTCGGGTACTTCGGTGATGGCCATCGACGCTTACCGCGGTTTGGCCGGGGTCGCAGGTGGACCTGTCCGCGCGAAGGCGCGCAGCGGCCAGTTGAACAGCTGGAGCATCTGTCTGAGCACCTGCTTTATCGGCTCTACGCCGTGTCTGACCGTGGATTGTCGGTATCGCTCGCAGACTCTACACGGCGGGCGTCACACCGTTGTCTCAGCGCGATTAAGGTGCGCGATTAAGGTGGTTGCATGCCACTTCAAGGTGAATACGCTCCGAGCCCGTGGGACTGGTCCCGAGAACAAGCTGAGAAGTTTGCCGAATCCGGCGGGGCCGAGGCCGCCGATATGAAAGGCAAGCCCATCATCCTGTTGACCACGGTGGGCGCCAAGACCGGCAAACTCCGCAAAACCCCGCTGATGCGGGTCGAGCACGACGGCCAGTACGCCGTCGTCGCCTCCCTCGGCGGAGCCCCGAAGAACCCGGTCTGGTACTACAACATCGCCAAGAACCCGCGCGTCGAGCTGCAGGATGGCGGCGTTACCCGCGACTACGACGCCCACGAGGTGTTCGGCGACGAGAAGGCCGTCTGGTGGGAGCGTGCAGTCGAGGCCTGGCCGGACTACGCCGACTACCAGAAGAAGACCGATCGGCAGATTCCGGTCTTCGTGCTTACCCCTGCGCAGTGAACTTGCAGCTGGGTGGCACCATTAACCAGTGTCCGCCGAACTGAGCCAGACTCCTAGCACCCCGGGTGGTGGGCCGCTGTCTGCGGCCGAGATCGACGCTGCGGCGAAGCGAATCGCCGGGGTCGTCACGCCCACACCGCTTCAGTTCAGCGAGCGGTTGTCGGCGACGACTGGGGCCAGCGTCTACCTCAAGCGCGAAGACCTGCAGGTAGTGCGCTCGTACAAGTTGCGCGGTGCCTACAACCTGTTGGTGCAGTTGTCGGACGAGGAGCTGGCCGCGGGCGTGGTCTGCTCGTCGGCGGGAAACCACGCGCAGGGCTTCGCGTTCGCCTGCCGGACGCTGGGTGTGCAGGGGCGTGTCTACGTGCCAGCCAAGACCCCGAAGCAGAAACGGGACCGCATCCGGTATCACGGCGGAGAGTTCATCGAGCTGATCGTGGGCGGGTCGACGTACGATCTGGCGGCCGAAGCGGCGCTGGCTGACGTGGCGCGCACCGGCGCCACGCTGGTGCCGCCGTACGACGACCTGCGCACGATGGCCGGGCAGGGGACCATCGCCGTGGAGCTGCTGGGTCAGCTCGACGCAGAGCCGGATCTGGTGGTGGTCCCGGTGGGCGGCGGTGGCTGCGTTGCCGGCATCACCACCTACCTCGCCGAGCGGACCAGCAA
>NZ_JBAUZA010000072.1:0-1630 GCF_049585075.1 Mycobacterium sp. | reverse complement strand
GTGGTTAGCGGACTGCCGCAAGCGCTTCAGCAGGCTCGCCGATCCCGGCGGCGCGGCCCGCGTCCATGGGTGCTAGCCGGGGCTGCCGCCGCAGTCCTTGCCGCTGGCGCCGCAGCGTTCTCGATTGTCCGCCGGTCGACGCGCAAGGAGCCCTCGCCGCGGCCGCCCAGCGTCGACGTGCAGCCGCGCCCCTAGCGTGTCTGGATTCACGACTAGGTGACACATGAGCCGCGTCATGGGTTACACCGCTCACCCTTGGCGCACAAAAGCTTTCGAGGTTTGGCGTTGCTCCGACAAACACGTCGGCCGCATTAGCTATGACATGCCATTCTGGGGGCCGCGGAGGCTACGATTCCGTGATGACAGGACCTAGAAGCATGAAGCCGTTCCAACTTTTTGCGACCTGGGCACGCCTCGTCGCCGGTGTCGTATTGCTCGCCTCGGTCATCGCCGTCGTCTTCTTCGCCGGTTTCTTCACCGAGAGGGACTACGGTGACATTTTTGGGGCCGTGGAAGCTTCCCCTCTCTCCCTGGTGCCGGCAGAAGACACTTGTATTCAGACACGTTGTAAACCTGCGGGCAGGTTCGGGCAGCATTGCACTCAGTACCGAGTGCCTTGTTGAGATCTTTGAAACAGCCGCTGACCTGCGGTTTCCTTTGTGGAGCCTAGGGGATTCGAACCCCTGACTTCTGCCTTGCAAAGGCAGCGCTCTACCAACTGAGCTAAGGCCCCGCACTCCGACCATCGGTCTGGTCGGCGGCCACGTGCCAGACCTCGACGCCCTGTCTGGACCGGATCGCCACCGCCAGCACGGCGATCGCTGCCAGCGGCAACACCAGTCTCACGAAACGTCTTGGCAAACACATGGTTGTGGGCCTAGGAGGACTCGAACCTCCGACCTCTTCGTTATCAGCGAAGCGCTCTAACCGCCTGAGCTATAGGCCCGTACGCGCATACGGCCGAGCGACGAGATTACCCCACCGCAGCGCCCGCACCCAAACCGCTAATCCCGGTCGGCCAGCGTCACCTCGACGCCGCCAATCAGGTCGGTCGTCAGGTTGTAGATGAACGCGCCGATCGTGGCCATCGCGCTGAGCAAAACAATGTTCACCAAGCCGATCAGCACAGCGCCGCCGAAGATCGTGCCGCTGGACACCAGGTCGGCGCTGCTGCCGCTGGTGTTGTTCAGCAGATCCCCGACGTTGCTGTTGAGCTTGCTCCATACGCCCATGCCGCCGAGCACCAGATAGAGGAACGCCACGGCGATCATCCAGACGAAGAACAGCGCCACCGAAAGCACCAGCGACACCTTCAGCGTGCTCCACGGATCGATGCGCCGGATCTGCATGCTGGCACGTACCGGGCCTTGGGCTCGCCCGGCCACCTGGATGCGGCGTTCGGTGCGCACCGGAGTCGTCGACGTGTCCGCCTCTGGCTCGGCGGCCGGTTTGCGCTGCGCGACCCGTGGGGTCGGACCGGAAAGGTCGGGTAGTTCGCTGGCGTACGCCTCGTCGTGCCGGTTTTCGCTGCGCGCCGGCTCTGCCGGCGCTTCGACGTCGCGCGGTGGCATCTTGGCAGTGCCCGGCGCGGCCGTACCCGAGATGAAGCGGTTCAACCGGGCGTCGGCAT
>NZ_JBAUZA010000071.1:0-20535 GCF_049585075.1 Mycobacterium sp. | reverse complement strand
GTCGACGGCCGCCGGCTGCGGAGCCGGGACCGGGGCGACGCGCGGAGTGGCCGCCTTATGGACCACATGATGGACCGGTGCTGCAGCTCGCTCGGGAACCAAACGCGGGCCCAGGGCAAGCGATAGCGATGCGACAAACGTGACCGCACCGGCGACGAGCATCGTCAACGCCCCGGCGTAGGGGTTTTGCCGCGAGCTTGGCCGCTCCCGCCGATCTTCGGCGGCCGTGTCGACCAGCTCGGTGTCGGTGAATCCCGTGCTCTCGGCCGCCGCCAGAGCAGCCCCACGCGCCAGCGCCAGCTGCGCGCCGGTCTGGGTAATGACCGGCGCAGGTACCGCTTTCTCCAGCCGCAACGACAGCGCTTCCAGCTCCTCATCGGGACCGACGATCACGATTCCACCCGGCTGCCACGAATTTCGGTTGAACAGGGTGGTCAGCCATCCGACCAAGCGGCCCGGGCCACCGGTCAGCTGCTTGGTCGCGGTCTGTGGTTCGTCGTCGCACGTGTCGACCATGACCACGATCGTCAAATCGCCGTCCAATACGCACACAGCGGCCTTCTCATAGCCGACGACGGGCGCGATCGCCCGCGCCAACATCTCGCACGCCTGGTGCAGCCGAATCGGGACAATATTGTCGAAGCCCGCGTGGGTCAGCGATTCCAGCAGCAGCGCAGCCTCGGCAGCCGCGTCGTCGCTCCACGAGACGCCGACAACGTGCAGGCGGCGGTGATGGCTCAGCGCGGTCGCTTGGGCATCCAGCACGGCCGAAGCCGTCTGCGCCGAGGTGTTGACCGCGCGCAGCCCGCTGCCGCTACCCACGTGGAAATCGTCGTGATCGAGGATGGTGCCGTCGGCGTCGCGGCCTTCAACAAGGACCCAGCCGACCGACGTGGATGTCAGCGACAGCCCAAGTACCGTGTCCAAATTTGCACCTCTATGCGGTTTGGTTCGTACGCGGCGGAAGGACCGGGACAGCGTGGTCTCGTCGGTCAACCCCGGGCGAGCCTACGCGTTGATCGTGACAACAGTTGAACGGGCGTCAACAGCGCCGGGCATGAAAAAGTTGCCACAAACAGCTGCCTGAGCCGCTGATCACCGGCTCTGCGCAGGTGGCGGCGGCCGACATCAATTCGAGACATCTTTGCGTCCTAATCGACATATGGACTACCACACTGTAAGTTTTGCCATTAGCGCGATGGCCTACAGCAAGGGGCAGGGATGACATACGTGAACAAAATGCATGGCTGGGTGCGGCGACTTATGGTCGCCGCTTTTGCGGTCGCTGTACTGCCGGGCCTCGTCGGCCTTCTCGGCGGATCGGCGACGGCGGGGGCGTTCTCCCGGCCCGGCCTTCCGGTCGAGTACCTCCAGGTACCTTCGGCTGCGATGGGCCGCAGCATCAAGGTTCAATTCCAGAGCGGCGGCGCCAACTCGCCAGCGGTGTACCTGCTGGACGGCCTGCGTGCCCAGGACGACTACAACGGCTGGGACATCAACACCCCCGCCTTCGAGTGGTACTACCAGTCAGGTCTGTCGATCGTGATGCCGGTCGGCGGACAGTCCAGCTTCTACACCGACTGGTACAGCCCGGCGTGCGGTAAGGCCGGCTGCTCGACCTACAAGTGGGAGACATTCCTGACCAGCGAGCTGCCGGGCTACCTGTCCTCGCAGAAGAGCGTCAAGCCGAACGGCAGCGCCTCGGTCGGTATCTCCATGGCCGGTGCATCGGCAATGAATCTGGCGATCTACCACCCTGGTCAGTTCATCTACGCCGGTTCGCTGTCCGGCTACCTCAGCCCGTCCACCGGGCAGGGCTGGATAGGCCTAGCGATGGGCGATGCCGGCGGCTACAAGAAGGAAGACATGTGGGGGCCAGACAGCGACCCGGCATGGACGCGCAACGACCCCTTGGTCAACGTCGGCCAACTCGTCGCCAATAACACCCGGCTCTGGGTGTACTGCGGCAACGGGACACCGAACGAACTGGGCGGTGCCAATTTGCCGGCGACGTTCCTCGAGAGCAACTTCATGATCGGCGTCAACAAGAAATTCCAGGATGCCTACAACGCCGCAGGCGGCCACAACGCCGTGTTCAACTTCCCGGCCTACGGCACGCACAGCTGGGAGTACTGGGGCGCACAGTTGAACGCGATGAAGGGTGACCTGCAGGGCTCCCTCGGCGCTCACGCGGGCGGCTAACCCTCGCAAGCAAACTGCGCTTGACGGATCACCGTCAAGCGCAGTTTTCTTGGTGGGCCCGGTTCAGCGCAGCTGCTCGGTGATGTCGATCCATGCCGTCGAGTCTCTTGCCGACCAAGGCCCGGTTCGGGGAGCCAAGCAGTTTGGCGCGGCGAGGCGACGCGTCAGCCACCTAAGGCAGCGAGGAGCTCCTTGATACGGGCCGCTTCGTCATCGGTCGGTATTTCCTCGGCCTCGATGGCGTCGAGGAGATCGGCCGTGAGCCCCGCGCCATTGGCGGTCTCCTGCGCCGACAATCTGGCGCGCCGACGTACGACATACAGCTGTTGGCCCAACGTCGCACCGGGCGCCTCGGCGGCCATGGCCATCAGTTCGTCGTAGCGCGTTCGGACTCCGCTGAGCGACACGATGACAGACGGCGTGGCCCTACCGCGAGATGCTGCTTTGGTGAGCGCGGTCTGCAGCTTTCGTAGGCCGGCGAGGATCACCGCTGCGCGTCCGGAGAACTCCGGATCGCTGGTGGCGGGCAAAGCGTCAATCGCAGCGCTGAACATCTGCATCGCCGCCTCGACCAAGCTGACAATGACGGGTGCCTCGCCGTCGTCGGGCGCGCCGTCGCCCTTGGATCGCTTTGTGGTGGGGAAGGAATCGTCGATGGTGATCACTCCGTTTGAATCGCGATTGAAGACGTCGAAACGCTAGCGCGGATCCACCGTCTGGACAAGGGTTCGACCGCAGCGAGAGCGGGTATTACTCGCAAAGCCTCTTTACAGCCATTCTTGGAGATGTCATGTCGCGAGAAGTGGAAATGCATGACCGACCAGAAATTGATTGAACCCTGGATTCGAGGCTGTGCGGTTCAACGGATCATGTTCCGCGACGGTCTGGTGCTGAACCTTGAGGATTACAACGAACTCGTCATTTCGACACCGATCACCCTGACTGTGCCGCCCGTTGCCGATGCCCCGGCTGAGGTTGTGTCCATCGACCCGACCGACCCAGCACTCGAAGAGCGACCGCTGTTCGATTTCTCGGGCGCGACCTGCACTGATGTCGCCTGGGGTGACGCCGGAGATCTGCACCTGGAATTCTCCGACGGACACCGGATCGACGTGCCGCCGGACGAAAACGCCACCTCATGGGAGCTCTACGGCAAGTACCACGGCTACGCCGCCTGCCTGCCGCCTGGGAAGGTGCAGGTGGTGCGACATGACGTGCCGGACGGTGACGAGGCCTAGTCACCCGGGGCCAGGGCATGCTTGGATCAGCCCATGCAAGGCTCGGCAACAGTTCATATGGCAGCACCGGCGGACAAGATCTGGGACCTGATCGCAGATGTCCGCAACGTCGGGCGGTTCTCCCCCGAAACATTCGAGGCGCAATGGCTTGATGGAGCAAACGGGCCCGCGCTCGGGGCCCGATTCCGCGGCCATGTCAAGCGAAACGAAATCGGGCCCGTTTACTGGACAACTTGTCGGGTCACAGCCTGCGAACCGGGCCGGGAATTCGGCTTCGAGGTGCTCGTCGGGGACAGGCCGGTAAACAACTGGCATTACCGCCTGGTGTCAAAGCCTGACGGCACCGACGTCACCGAATCATTTCGGATGAGCGCCTCTCCCCTGACCACCCTGTATTACTGGATGTTTGGGGGTTTTCTGCGTCAGCGACGCAACATTCGTGACATGACCAAGACGCTGCACCGCATCAAGGATGTTGCCGAGGCGTGAAATCCACGTCGTCATCGAGCTGAATGAGGTTGGCATGGGACAGTGGTCGCGCGCGGAGATCGAATCAGCCTTCAAGCATCACCAAGAAGTCGTGGTCGGGATCGGTTCCAGCTGGGACTGGTCGCGGTTTGCCGACGCGTTCACCGAGGATGCAACCTATGTCGAGCACACATACGGCACCTTCCACGGGCGCGAGCAGATTCGCGATTGGATCGTGTCGACGATGAATGTTTTTCCGGGCAGCGAGATGCCGTTCTATCCGACGTCCTGGTACTCGATCGACACCGACCGCGGCTGGGTGTTTTGCGAGTTTCTCAACCGGATGCGTGATCCGGGAGACGGCAGCATTCACCAGGCGGCCAACCTGTCAGTGATGAAGTACGCCGGCGACAACCTATGGAGCTATGAGGAAGACGCCTACAACCCGATGAACTTCTTGCCGATGGTCCGCGACTACATCCAGCGGTGTCAGGCGCTCGGCACAATCAGCGACGACGCGATCGCGTTCGCGAAGAACATGAATTGGGAACTGGCTTAGCGGCTGGCTTTTTCCTTCGCCGTAGGCTTGCAATCGTGGATATCGCATTGAGGCAGCGGCTGCACTGGCTGGCGTTGCACGGCTTTGTGCGCGGCGTCGCATCGTTGGGCGCCAGACGCGGTGACCTGCAGGCTCGGTTGATCGCCGACCCGACCGTCAAAGCGGATCCTGTGCCGTTCTACGAGGCGGTGCGGGCCCGCGGCCCCGTGGTGCAATCACGCATCGGCTACATCACCGCCGACCATGCGATCGGCCATGAACTGCTGAGGTCGGACAACTTCCGGGTACTGTCGATCGGCGCGAATCTGCCGCCGCTGTTGCGGTGGCTGGAGACTCGCACTCGCGACGAGCTGCTTCATCCACTGCGTCCGCCGTCGTTGCTGGCGGTGGAGCCACCGGACCACACCCGCTACCGCAAAACGGTCTCGTCGGTGTTCACCACCAGGGCCGTCGCGGCGCTACGAGACGGCGTCGAGCAGACTGCGGCGACGCTGCTCGATCAACTCTCCCGCGAACCGGGTGTCGTCGACATCGTCGACCGGTACTGCGCGCAGCTTCCGGTGTCGATCATCAGCGACATCCTGGGGGTGCCAGACATTGATCGACAGCGCATCCTCGAGTTCGGCGAGTTGGCAGCGCCCAGTTTGGATTTCGGCCTCACATGGCCGCAATACCGACGTGTGCAACGCGGGATAGCGGGATTTAACTTTTGGCTGACTGAGCATCTGCAACAGTTGCGGCGAAACCCCGGCGACGACCTGATGAGCCAGCTGATCCAGAAAGCCGAAAGCGGTTCGGCGGAAACGTATCTCGACGAGTCCGAACTTCACGCGGTCGCGGGTCTGGTGTTAGCGGCTGGTTTCGAGACGACGGTAAATCTGTTGGGCAACGGGATTCGCATGCTGCTGGACAATCCTCAGCATCTGCACACACTCCGCCAGCGTCCCCAGCTGTGGCCCAACGCCGTCGAGGAGATTTTGCGCTTGGAGTCCCCCGTTCAGCTCACCGCCCGGTTTGCGCTCAACGACACCGAGATAGCGGGCGTGTCGGTCAAACAAGGCGAACTTGTCGTCGTCTACGTTGCCGCAGCCAACCGCGACCCGGCCGTGTTCGCCGACCCCAACCGGTTCGACATCGAACGCGAAAACGCCGGGAGGCATCTGGCGTTCTCCGGCGGTCGTCATTTCTGCCTCGGTGCGGCGCTTGCCCGAGCCGAAGGCGAGGTCGGGTTGCGAGCATTCTTCGACCGCTTCCCCGAGGTGCGCTCCGCCGGCGTGGGCAGCCGCCGTGACACCCGAGTTCTGCATGGTTGGTCGACGCTGCCGGTAGCACTGGGCCCGGCGCGGTCGATGGCCACCCGCTAAGGCGCCTAAGCCAGGTAACGGCCGAACCACTCCAGCACCCGCCCCCAGGCATCGTGGGCGGCGGCAGCGTTGTAGCGCGGCCCGGTGTCGTTGAAGAACGCGTGGTCGGCATCGGGTTCGATGACGATATCGTTGACTAGCCCGGCACGGTCGAGCGCGGCTTTGGCCGCCGCCTCGGAGCTGGTAACCCGAGTGTCGAGGGCGCCGTAGAACGCCAGCACGGCTGCATCTTTGGACGTCGCGAAGTCCGGGTTGTCGGGTAGCGGCCCGTAGAACGGGACAGCGGCCGACAATTCCGGCGCGCCGGCAGCCAGCAGTTGCCACACCAATCCGCCACCGAAGCAGAACCCCACCACGGCGATTTTGCGGCCCGGGACCCGCGACTGCAGTTCGGCGACACTCGAATTCAGGTCGGCGATAAAGCGATCGGGCTTGACGGCACTCAGCGCGGCGGTGGCCTGCGCCGGGTCCGAGAAGTGCCCGGTGCCGCCTTCCTCCGACAGCAGGTCGACAGCCAGAGCCGAGTAGCCGGCGCCGGCGAAACGTCCCGCCACCGACCGCACCCAATCGTTTAGCCCCTTGTTCTCGTGGATGACCAACACCCCGCGACGGGAATTGTGCGCTTGCGCCCATGCACCTTGCAGCTCTCCATTCGGGCCGGCCCAGGACATCGGCTCGGTCGGCAGCGCCCGGTCCATTCCCGGCGGCTGGGTTCCCGTTGCGCCGGATGACCCGCTCGGGGGCTGCGTTTGCTTGCTGCCGCACGCAGCGATCAGTGCGGCCGCGGCCCCGCCGCCAAGACCGAGCAGAGCCAGCCGTCGGAGGGCTTCACGCCTCGTCAGCAGACCGTCGACGTGGTCGGTGGCAATCTCTTCGGCGATGTATTGCTGTAGCCAGGTCACCCTGGGGAGTATGCGCCAAAAGCCGCTCTAGTGCGTGGATGTCGCGGCGGTGCGGCTCAGCTGAAGCTGTCCGGGTCAGCCACCGGGATCAGCAGATGCGACGGGGTGGGGCCGCCTTGATGGAGCTGGTAACTGCCGCCGGTCAGCGCGTTGCGCGCGGGCTTGGTCGGAACCAGATGCGGAAAGTCGTAGGTGGTCACGGTCAGACGCAGCCGGTGGCCCGGCTCGATCATCGCAGCGGTCGGGAAGATCTCGACGTCGTATCGGGTCAGCTCGCCGGGAACCACGGGCTTAACCGCCGACCGGGTGCTGAAGTGGTGCGGCCGTAGGATGCTGCCGTCGGGCAGGTACCAGGTGCGATCCGGATCCAACGCGCGGTGCGAACCGAGCAGCGCCCCCTGCGTCAACGGCCGGCTGGCACCGTCGGGAGCGACGTCGTCGAGGTGAGCGACCCACAACGCTTCGCTGGTGGTGGCCGTCGCATGCACGGTCAGCGTGATCGGTCCGGCGACCAAGGTTGGGGTGGCGAATGGTTCTCCTGTGTAGGTGAGCGCGCCGCGCTGCAGTCGCCGGTTGTCCTGGTCGTATCGGGTTTGGCCGCCGCGCTGGGCCCGGATGAAACTGGTCATTCCCAGGGTCCACTGTTCGATGCTTCGGCCGGCCAGCGGACCGCGCTCCACGTATTTGATTGTGGCCGTTGATGTTTCCGTCGCGCAGTCGGCGGTCAGCTGGCCGGACTGGGACAGGTAGAAACGGGTCGGCGTGGCCTCGGCCAGGGGGTATTCGCGAGCGTGAAACCACCGCGGGCTTCCGATTGCCTGGAACGTGAACGGCGATCCGGAGATCGCTGCTGCCGCTTCGTCTTTCAGCCAATGGTCGAACCAGCGCAGCTGTAGCGCGTTGATGTGCAGGCCGCCGAAGTCGGACACGTGATACCAGGGACCCATCAGTAACCGCAACCGCTCCGACACCCGCTGGCCGGGTTGCATCGGCGACTCGTCGGGCCGCCCGGCGAAGGCGTTTTGCAACGCGGCATAGTTCAGCGGCGCGCCGCGCTGGAAAGCGTCGTGCCAGCCGCCGACCAGAAAGACCGCCACATCGTTCGCGACGATCCGTGGCAGCACCATGCCCGGCCGCATCGCATCCCAAAATGGCCCGTCGAAGGCTGTGTCACCGCCGGCGACGGAGTCGGCGATCAACGGCCGAAAGTAGCCCCGTTGATCCCGCCCACGCTGGCGCACTCCGGCGAACCCGCCGGCCCGCGGCCGCGGATGCTTGCCGAGGTTGATCACCTCCAGCGCCGGGTTGACGACGTTGAGCAGACGATAAACCGACCCGTAGGCGCGCACCGTCCGCAGGTGCGGTGCCCCGCCCATGGCCGCGGCGTCGCGATAGAAGTCGCGGGCGGCCATGACCGGGAAGATCGCCTTCAACGGCGAATCCGGCCCGATGGCGGCGGCGGTGAAGAGCTGGTTGATCGCCAGGTAGGAGGTGCCGAACATGCCGACGCGGCCGTTGGCGTTCAGCAGCTTCGACGCCCACTCCACGAGCTCAATCCCGTCCTGGGCCTGCCGCTGTCCGAACATCTCGAAAGAACCTCCGGACACGCCGCTGCCCCGGACGTCGACCATTGCCTCGATATAGCCGCGTTTGATCAAATACGGGGTGGCGCCGCCACCGATCTGGGCGGCCGGCGGCGGGGCTTTTTTGCCGTAGGGCGTCAGGCACAGCAGCACGGGAAACGGCCCCTCGGCCGGTTGGCCGGTCTCGGGCACCGTCGGGTAATGGATGTCGGCGCGCAGCACGACGCCGTCGCTCATCGGCACCCCGACGTTGTGGTGCACACCAACGCCGAACTGCGCTGGCCTGGGTGTCCACGACGACGTGAACGGCGACGGACTGGCCCTGCGGACGCGCCTGCTCGTGGCTTTGCGTCGGGATCGCAGCGTCGCCATCCCCCACCTCCTGCGCGCGCATTGTTGACAATGTGTTCAGCAGCCCGGTTCTATGACATCCCATGCCAGTTGACGACACCGTACTCGGACTGTGGCAAGCCTTATCGCGACGGGACTGGGACAGTATCAAGACCTTCCTGTCGGCGGACTGCATCTATGTGGACATGCCGGTCGGACCGGTCGCGGCGGCGCGTGGTCCCGACGACATCGTGAAGCGACTCAAGGTCGGGCTCGAGCCGCTGGCGGGCTATGAAAACCACGACGGGGTGCTGGTATCCAACGGCGCCGACGTGATGTACGAACATTCCGAAACCTGGAACTGGTCGAGCGGCGAGACGGCTGTGCTGAAGTTTGTATCAGTGCACCGCGTCGACGACGGCAAAGTCACACTGTGGAAAGACTATTGGGATATGAACTCGTTGGTGAACCAGGCACCCTCAGACTGGCTTGAAACACTCGCAAAAGCGGATACCAGCTGGGTTTTTGATGCCACCGACTTGCTATAGCGCTCCCGCCGCGGAGAGCAGCGCGTTATCCAGCGCGGTCGTGGAGAGTGCGGGAATGTCGAAATACGTCGTCAGGCCGTCGATCACCGGGACAGCAGAACTGATCTCCGCTGGCGTGAGGCCCAGATAGGCGTCGTGGCAAAGCAGGCAGACAGGGTTGGCTACGTCGGCCCAGATGTCGCCGTAGATAGTGTAGACGAGGGTGTCGTAGAAGTTGTTAGGCGTGACGTCGCCGACAAGGTTGCCCCACCCGAGAGCAGAAAGACCAAACGCGGTCAGAGTGCCTGGCGCAGCGGTGTTATCGAGGAACCCATCGACCGGGCCGGGAGCACCATCCCACCCGGTTTGCGAACTGGACGTGTCACCGACCTCGACGATATGGATTGCGTTGGACGGGATGCCCCAGTTGATCAGGGTCGGTTCGTCGTTGTTGCAGACCACCGCACCCTGCGAGTAACAGAACAACGTCAACGGATGCGCCGCATCGAATACGCCCAGGTAGTAGTCGATGACCGCTGTTGTGGTCAGGGCATCTTGGCCAGCGGTCACTGATGGGCCGAAGTTGTCGGATGCCGGATAGAACGGCAGATCTACCGCAATTCCGGTGGGGCTAAACCCGTTCGGCTCGAGGTACAGGGTCTCGGCATCTGCGATGTAGGCAGCGTTCGGGCTGGCTACTCCGGTCGGTCCGACCATGATCGCGAGATCCGAACCCGACAGGACGCCGGGGTCATCAAGGCTCTCGGCATGGGCCACCCCGGCCCCGAACAGCGCGATCACACCCAAAAAGATGATCAGAATCGTTTTTCTCACGCGTTCTCACCCGGCCCCCTGGTCCCAAAACGCATCTGGCTTGACGGAGCATAACCCCAACGCAACCGCCGCGATCATCCTTTGAACCATGCCGCCGCTCGAACGCGCCGATTGCTTCGCGATCTATCCGGCCCCGGCCGTCCGACCTCGCGGGGTTCTCCGCGAACCACGCGACCATTCAAAGGTGGTCTGAAGCATACTGCGGGGCAAGGCAATTCACCGCTTATGTCGATCGGGCTTGTCTGATTCAGCTCATGCCTTTCGCGGCCGACGGCTCGTAGTCCGCGGTTCATAGGAGTACAGCAGGGTTTCGGGGTTCACCACCCACTGCCGACCCGTTTTCAACCCGCGCACGAGTACGCGACGTCCGATTCGACCGCAGACAGTTCGCAGGACCTCCACCGAGGTCTCGTGTTCTCCGGGCCGCCTGTCCCCGCGTCGCCTGTCCCAGATGGCGCCCTCGGTAATGGCGCCGGCACGTTCCAGGTCGAGTCGGTGTGCCCTCATCGCCTCGTTCCCAACGACGAGCGGTACAGGTCCGCGGGTAATCCCCACCCTCTCGATGTACCCAACCAACCGGCTGTTTAATCCAAATTATCGGACGAATAATTTAAAATTCCGGAATTCAGTGGCTCGATCTGCTCTATGCCGTCAACCGCGGCGCATTAATGTCACCGGTGCGCCGGCTAACGCCGCCGCAGCACTATGACGTTGTCAATCAGCACCGCTTGCTGTCCTTCCGGGCCAAGCGCGTCGCGCTCGACCGGGGCGACCCGAACCTGGTCCCATTCAGACTCGTCGAGATTCAACGATGACACCACCTCGTCCGCGGTAGCGAACTCGTGATGACGCTGATGCTCTGACGCCCACGGCGGTGCTCCCCCATGGTCGACAACTATCAGGTTGCCGCCGATGGCGACGGCGTCGGCTGCCCGTCGCAGCAGTCGCGCGCGATCCATCGAGACCGTTGAATGCAGAAACTGTGCCGACACTAGGTCGAACACGCCAGACGGAAAGCTTTTCGTCAAATCGTGTCGCTGAAAGTCAATGCGGGTCGCGACATTGCGGTCCGCGGCATCGATTGCCGCCCGGTCCAGCGCAGTTTGCGAGATGTCCACTGCCGTCACATGCCAGCCGTGCTCGGCCAGCCAGATCGCGTCGGCGCCCTCGCCGCAACCGAGATCGAGCGCGCGGCCCGGCGACAATGGCTCGACCAACTCCGCCAGCCGGAGGTTGACCCGGCCACTCCACACCCGCTGTTGCTTGCCGTAGTGCTCTTCCCAAGCCTGTTGTGCCTCAGACATTGCCATGACGCCACCTTGCCTGGGGTGCCCGCGTTCTGGCAAGCTTTCTTGCCATGGAGGCAAAAGACAATGTCGAGACGCTGGTGCGGCGACGACTGCGAGAGGTTCGCACCCAGCGCGGTTTGACGCTCGAGGACGTCGCGCACAAAGCCCGGATCGATGTGTCCACATTGAGCCGTTTGGAGTCGGGGAAACGCCGGCTTGCGCTGGATCATCTGCCACGGCTGGCGGCCGCACTCTCGGTCAGCACCGACGAGCTGGTGCGCGAACCGATAGCGGAAGACCCGCGTGTGCACGGGAACTCGCACACCCACCACGGCGTGACGTACTGGCCGCTGACCCGGCAGGGACCCGCCGGCGGCCTGCATACGTTCAAAGTCCGAGTCAGTGCACGTCGTCGCAGGCCGCCAGCCGAGCTACCCGTGCATGCGGGTCAGGAGTGGATCTACGTGCTGTCTGGCCGGTTGCGCCTTATCCTTGGCGAGCGCGACTTCATCATCAATCCCGGTGAAGCCGTGGAGTTCTCGACATGGACGCCGCACTGGTTCGGAGTGGTCGACGCTCCGGTCGAGGCAATCATGATGTTTGGACCGCAAGGTGAACGACTGCACCTGCACAGCTGATTTCAGTTCGTGGATTCGACGAGCGCTTTGAGGCGCCTGAGGGTATTGGCGGTGGTCCGGCCCACCTGGCCTACGGCGACGCGGTCGGCGATGTATCCCCAAATGCCTCCTGGCGCTTGGTAGGACAGCCGGAATGTCACCCCGGTCCGGCCCTCCCCCGCGTCCCGCAACCGGATTCGGCCCCGCAGGCTGATACCGGTGATGCCGACCCACGCCAGGTCACGCAGGTCGTCGAACTCGACCACCTCGATCAAACCGCCCACCGGCACCGACCCGATCTTCCAATGAACGGTATAGCGGGCGCCGACGCCGGCCGGCTGGTCGTTGGCGCTTTCCCACCGCTCCAGGCTGGTCATGAAGGACGGATAGCAGTCTGGATCGCTGACGATTTTCCAGACCGCATCGCGGTCGGCGTCGATCACGCAGTGCCGTTCGACTCGCATCAGCCAAGCACCGGGAATCGACGTCGGGCCGCAAGTCGGTCGACCCCGGCCTGCAGGCTGGCCATCACCTTGTCGTGCACCGCCTGGTCGTCCCCATCGACTTCGATGGCGTCTTGCACCTCGATCGCGATTTTGGCTGGCAGCGGGATATGGCCGGCCAAGTCGCTGATATTCAGGCCCCACGGCAACGCCAGCGATATTGGAATACTCTTGAGCCGCAACAGTTTATCCGCGAAGAGCAGCTTGGCCAGCCATTGCCCGCGGTCGAGGAACAACGCGGTTTCTTGACCGCCCACGCTCGCTACCGGCACGATCGGCACCCCGGCGTCGCGCGCCAACCGCACGTATCCCATGCGGCCACCGAAATCGACCGTGTGGCGTTCCCACGAGGGCCGGAAGACTTCATAGTCGCCACCGGGATAGACCAGCAACGCGGCGCCGGATTCCAGCGCCAGCCGGGCGTTTTCGTGGTTGGCGGCGACGGTGCCGAACTTGCGCAGCCAGCCTAACGGCGGCGCCGAGACGACGAGATTGTGGGCCAACTGGTAGAAGGGTCGCTCTACGCCAAAGTAGGAGCAGAACGCCAGCGTGAACACGAAAGTATCGGGAGGCACGTTGCCGCCGCTGTGGTTGCCGACGAGCAACACCGGCCCATCGGCGGGAATCCGGTCCAAGTGGGCCACCTCTGCCCGGAAGTACAGCGATGCCAACAACCACGTTCCGGGCAGCTGGTCGCGGATATAGTCAGGGTCCCGCTGGTCGAGGTCGGCTTTGGGGACCCGCGACGCCACTTGCGAGCGGACCCACTCCAGCGCTTCTGCTAGGCCGGCCATGGGAGGACCTATACCCGGCGAACAGCGCTTCTAATCTCATCCAGCTGATAGATGCGGGCCGCATTGTCGCGAGCAATCAGGTCGACCACCCGCACGGCATCAGCTGCACTCCAGTCACCGTCGGTGACGAATTGGCTCAGCACGCGATGAATACCATTGCGCCACAGCATGGTACTGAGGTAATGCAACTCAACCGGGCCGAACCCATCTGACGAGTAGACAATTTTGCGGAACGGCGCCAGCTCCAGCAGGCGGGCGATAAATGCGGGCGCCCGAGCGCCGAGGTGATTGATGGACAGGCCGCCGTCAAGATAGACGTTGTTGAGCGCCTGGGCCAGGTAGCCAGCCTCCCGCTCATAGGGGTAACAGTGCAGCAGCACGATCGGCGTATCGCCGGAGCAGCGCAAAAAGTCCAGCAAATACAGCGGATTGGTCTTGTGCAGATCACAGTCTCGATCGCCGAAGCCCACGTGGAATTGCAACGGCTTACCCAGGCGCAGACCCTGATGCAGCCCGAAGCGCAGCAGCACCCGATCCTCTAGCCGGATGCCGCCGCGATCGCGCCACTGGGCGGCGGCCTTGGCGACCTCGGCCAGCGACGGCTCGGTCAGATCGCCGTCGAATCCGCCGCGATAGGCCAGGACGGATTTGGTGCCCACCGCCGTCGCCGCGCGCCGGTGCAAGATCTCCTCGAACGCCGACGCGTAGTCACCCGGGCTGTGTGCGGCCTGCTCGGCCACTTGCTCGAGGCGGACCACTTCGTGAGCGCGGCCACCGGAGCAGTCGGCGATTTGCTCGACGTCCGCGACGCCTTCGGCGTACCCGGTATCCACCAACCAATCGCTAACTCCGGCGGCTTGCAGAAAGATTCGGGCCAGCTCGGTCTCGGCAAGTTGGCAGCGTCGCTGCCAATATTCGTCGGCGTCAGAGTGTTTGGGTAGGCCGAGCAGCGGTGCACAGTGGTTGCGTAGTGCGAAGCCGAGTTGTGAGTCGAATCCTGAATCGAACTTGGCCAGCGGTTCGGTGTTGGCCTCGTTGAGGCCGTTCTCAAACCGCCGCCGGTCCCCCGCTGTCAGCCAGCAACCATGCATGTGCTGGTCGATCAGCGGCACTCCGGCGATATGGTCCGCCAGGGCCGCCACCGTCACACACTCCAGGCCATACGGAACTTGTCGGCCAGGTGCTCACGGTTGAGATGGGCGTACCGCTCGTGTTCGAAGCGGCGAACCGCGACCACAACGTCGACGGCAGGGTCGCCAAGGATTCCGCGCACACGCTTCGAATTATCCAGTGCGGCAATGGTTTGCGCTTGGGAGTCGGCGAGCTGCACGATGCCGGCGCGGCCACGCTCCGAGTCGGACAGTGCTGCCGGGTCCACCTTGGTCTCGGGTGGCAGTAGGACCTTGTCCTTGATTCCGTCCAGCGCTAAGCCCAGGATTGCCGCCGTGGCGAAATATGGGTTGGCTGAAGGATCGACCACCTTGACTTCGACGTTGCCCCCGTACGGGTTACCTGGGCCGCCAACGATGAAGCGCAGCGCCGCTTCTCGGTTCTCGGTTCCCCAGCAGGCGTAAGCCCCAGCCCAGTTGCCGGGGTGGAGGCGCAATGCGGACACGATCGACCCGCACAAGACCCCCTGAGCCTCCGGCAGACCGCGCAGCACCCCGGCCATCGCGTTCTCCCCTTTGCTCGTCATGCCGTGGGTCCCCGCGCCATCGGAGAACAACGCGCCGGCCGAGCTGGTCAGCGAAAAATGTTGGTGGGCACCGCATCCGACATCGCCTACGAACGGTGCCGGCGACAGGCTGACACGTAACCCATAGCGGCGGGCAACGCGGCCGATGATGATTCGGGTCAAGATCAGTTGGTCCGCCGCGGCGACCGGCGATTGCGGTGTTAACGAGATTTCGAACTGGTTGGCCCCGTACTCCGGGTGGAACTGTTCAATTGCCACGCCGGACACGGCAGCTGCTGCGATGACGTCGCGAACGAAAGCCTCGTGTTCAAGTACACCGGCCAGGCCGTACTGTGCCCACAACGTCGAAGGCAGCCGACGGCCGTCGGGATTCACAAGCAGGAATTCGATCTCGTGTCCGACGATCGCTTCGATGCCGGCTTCCGCGAGTTCCGCTTCGACGCGGCCCAGGGTTCCGCGGCTGCAGGCGAGCACGGGCGTGCCGTCTTGCTCGAAGAACGAGCCAGGCGCCCAGGCCACGCCATCGCCGAGAATACGTAAGGCGGACAGGTCGATTCGGACGCGTTGGTCACCGACGACACCGATGTGTTCGGTGAATGCGATGCCAGTCTGGTCGATCGCGAAACCATGCCAGACCCGGCTGGCGCCCAAGCCGGGCTCGGCGAATGCGTTAGTCCGGCGTATCGGTACGGTCTTGGCCTGCGTCAGCCCGGCCGGATTGACCACAGTGCCGATAACCGCGTCAACGCCTTCGGCCTCAAGTTGGGCGATGGCCGCGGCGGCGAGCGGTGTGGTGGTCATCTGCCGGGCGTGCCCGGTCGGTCAGACCCGACTCGGCAACGTCAGCTTGCAGGTCTGGCCGATGTCCAGGGTCCGCAGCATGCGCCCCATGCCGACCCACAGCGCACAGGACATTGCGAGGTCGGCGAGCAGCTCCTCGGAGAAGTGCTCGTTGGCGCGATTCCAGAAGTCTTCGTCGTCGCGCAGCTTGGTGTGCTCGGTGCCGAATCGGTGGGCGAACTCAGCGGCCAGCCGCTCCTGTTCGCTGTACCCCGGCCAGGTGCGCCATTCCAGGGCGTGCTCATAGAGCTCCTCATCGACGCCTGCGGCAGGTCCGTCGGCGTCGCGGGTGTTCATGCACACGGTGCATTCGTTGTCGTGGGCGATCACCGCGCGCGCCAGCTCGCGGGTGCGCATCGGCAACCGGTTCTTGTTATAGACGGCGTGGCTGAAATTGGCGATGGCGCCGCCGAGGTCCGGGGATTTAGTCGCCCAGCTGTAGACGTCGTCGTCAGGGAATGTTCCGATGCGGCTCATGGCGAGATGGTACGCCTACGGCCGTGGTATCCAGCAACCCCGAAACGCTTCGACGCGCTGGTCGAGCCGTAATTTTATCAACCATTTCCATATCGTCCATAGACAAATGGCTACCCCCCTCGTAACCTTACAATTAGATATGTGTCGAATACTATTGTGAATTAGATGTGTGTGGAATAGGCGCCTTTGCCGGGGTAGAACTGAGCCGGCATATCGCATCGCCAATGGCGGATTTGGACGTTGTTTACACCCGAATACTGTTGCGCGGCAACGTGGTTCCGCGATCCTCTGCCGACGAACCGCGTTGGCGCGATTCAACATTGAGCGGGGAGCTCCCTCGAGACTTTCCTGAGTGCAGGCTAAACAGTTGCTAATAAAAATTGAAGCCGCGTTCAGAATTTATCGACATAACTGACATCTTCTGATATATGCTCTGGCGGTCGGTGACCCGTCGGGGGTTGGACATTAAAAACTCATGTGCGAGACGCCGGCAATGGGGCGGCAACCCCATACACATCCATATCGACACATACCGGATTGGAGGCTCGCACATGAGTCGCAACGATCGTACCCCCGCGCCGCGCAGGCGTCGGATAGCTATAACTTCCGGCACGGCCGTCGGCGCCGCCTTTGCCGCGGCCCTGGTCAGCATGGGTACCGCACCCGTGGCCGGCGCCATCATCGATGCGGATCCGCTCAGCGACTTGGTCGCTGCGCTCGACCCGAGCGCGTTCGTCTTGGGCGTACCGGATGATGCGCTTGGCCTGCTGGCCTCTGGCCTTGACGCTGACCTTTTGGCGCCCCTGGGCCTTGGGTCCCTGCTCGACCCGGTCATTGACGCCTTGCTTGGTTCACCCTTCATCTGATCGCGGCGCTGTAGTGCCTTGATCGACGAGCTGACCATCTGGCTGGCGAGGCTGACAGGGTCCCGCCACCCAGATGGTCGCTAAGCGTTGGAAGCGATCGCGTCCATCCGCGGGCGCTCCTCGTGCCAATCTCGTTGAGCGACGACCCGCTGGGCGATCCGGTCAAGCGCGGCGTCGACCTGAGCCCGGTCCGGCCGTCCATCGAACCCGGGAGATTCGGCAAGCTTGTTGACGATCCAGTCCCGCAACAGGTCCGACACCAAATCGACTTGCTGCTGGCCTGACGTCGTGAGCCACAAGCGGTCGACGTCTTGTGCGACGTAGCCGGAGCGAACCAGGCGCTCGACGGTCGGTTCGAGGATTTCGTACGGCACGCCCAAGTCGTCGCCGATAACCGTCAAGTGCGCGACCCCGAAGAGCCGGGCGTAGCGCTGGATCCGCAACGCCGTCCACAGCCCGGCAACATCGAGCCGACAATCCGGCCGCATGGCTATGCTGCGCAGCCGCATGCCGGGAGGGGCGCTCCGCAGCATGCGTCCGATCGCGGCTTCCAGCAGTTGCTCCGATGACCGGCCGGTCGGCATCGCGAATCCCTCGCCGAGATCGGTGGCGTTGTGGCTGATATCGCGGAGCGGCACCTCGCGCAGAAACGACGCCAACAGAAACCCGACGAGCGCGACCGGAGCCGCCCAGAGAAACACCCGCGACAGCGACTCGGCGTAGGCCGCCACGATCGGGGCTGCGACGTCATGCGGAAGCCGGTGCAAAGCCTCCGGAGAACTCGCGGCCGCGGCCGGCGCTCGGCTGGCAATCAGTGCCGGGCCGATTCGGCTGTGCAGAAAATTGGTGAACAGTGAACCGAAAATCGCTGCGCCGAAAGAACTTCCGATCGTGCGGAAAAAGGTCACGCCGGAGGTGGCGACGCCGAGATCGGCGAAACTCGACGTGTTCTGCACGATCAAGATCAGCACCTGCATGCACAATCCGATACCGGCGCCCAAGATGAGTAGGTACAACGACTGCCGCACTGCCGATGTCTCCGGGCCCATTCGTGAGAGCAGCACAAAGCCGATCACCATCACGGCAGTCCCGGCGATCGGGAAAATCTTGTACCGGCCGGTTCGACCGACCAGCACGCCGCTGCCCATTGAGGTGGTCAGCATGCCGACCACCATCGGCAGCGTGCGCAGTCCTGATGTTGTCGCCGAAACGCCATCGACGAACTGCATGTAGGTCGGCAGGAAGGTCAGCGCCCCCAACATCGCGAAACCGACCACGAAGGACAGCACACAGCACACGGTGAACACCGGATTGCCGAACAACCGGGTCGGCAGGATCGGCTCCGCGACCCGGCTCTCCACCCAGACGAAGGCGCCCAGCGCCAGTGTGGATCCGACGAATAACCCGATGATCGTCGTGGAACTCCAGGGGTAGGTGGTGCCACCCCAACTGGTTGCCAGGGTGAGACCCGTCGCACCCAGCCCAACGAACAGGATCCCGGTGTAGTCGATGATCGGCTTCACGCGCGCAGCGAGTGACGGAATCGCCGCTGCCGCAACGAAAAACACGACGATCGACACCGGCACGTTGACCCAGAACGCCCACCGCCAGGTGAGATGGTCGGTGAAATAGCCACCCAGCAGTGGGCCGATCACGGTCGTCACACCGAACACCGCGCCCATGGCGCCCTGATAGCGGCCGCGGTCGCGTAACGGAATGACCTCGCCGATCAGCGCGGTGGCCGTCACGATGATCGCGCCGCCCCCGAGACCCTGCAGCGCCCGGGCCCCGACCAGCATTGCCATCGATTGCGAAATGCCGCACAACACCGATCCGACGACGAAGAACGTCACCGCTGCCTGAAACACCCGTTTGCGGCCGAACAGGTCACCGAGTCGGCCGGCCAGCGCGGTGATGATCGTCGAGGCCAGCAGATAGCTGGTGACAACCCACGACTGGTGGCCTGCCCCGCCCAGATCGGCGACGATCGTCGGCAGCGCGGTGGCGACGATGGTTTGATCCAGGGCCGCCAGCAGCATTCCCAGCATGATCGCCAAGAAGACGAAATTGCGTCGCTGCGGACTGATCGGTGTGTTGCCGGATTCGGCATCCGGGCGCGCAGTGATCTGCGCTGTCATGCCTGCCTTCCCGTCGGGCACCTTCCCGCGGGGGTTGGCGACTTAGTGCCCGCCTTGTCCTGTAGTCGGCGGCCGCGAGACACACTGAGCCGAGTAGAGCTCCTCACCGAGCTTGTCCATCAACTCCAGCTGCGTCTGCAGGTAGTCGACGTGGTTCTCTTCGTCGGCCACAATCCCCTCGAGCAGGTTGGCGCTGGTCGTGTCCTGCTTTTCGCGACACATAATGATGCCCGGCTTGAGCCGGTTCAACACGTCGTACTCGATCGCCAGGTCGGCCTCGAACTGCTCGCGCAGCGTCTGGCCGATGCGCAACGAGAAAAGGCGCTGGTAGTTCGGCAGCCCGTCCAGCAACAAGATGCGGTCGGTAATTGCCTCGGCATGCCGCATTTCGTCGAATGACTCGGCGCGGGTGTGGCTCGCCAACTCGGTGAAACCCCAGTTCTCCTGCATCTTGGCATGCAGGAAGTACTGATTGATCGCGGTGAGCTCGCTGGTCAACTGTTCATTGAGCAGGCGCAAAACATCAGGATCACCTTGCATTATTACTCCTGTCAAAATGGCCGCGGCGGCCGTTGCGGCCACGCTACAACACGCCAAAGCCGTTGTCACCCAAGGTAATACTCACTCAGGCCAGCTTTCCCTAAGTAAAGCTAGCCTAGGTTGAGTGAGGCAACGCCGGCAGTGTGCAGCGGGATATTTTCGTCGGCCACGACCGTCCACCGAAGCAAACACCCAAAAGCGATTGCAACATCCGGTGCTTGAACGGGTCGGTACGTTAAGGCTGGTCAGCGGCGTGCCGACCGGGCTGAAAGTGCGCTAGCAACTTAGGTTAGCCTTCGCGAACCAGGTTAGGTTAGACTGCACTAATAATGTACGTATGCCTGTGTGTCGGTGCGACGAGTCAGACGGTGTGTGACGCCGTCGCCCGTGGGGCGTCGACTTCCAAGGAGGTCGCCGCGGCCTGCGGGGCCGGCACTGACTGCGGGCGTTGCCGACGCACGTTGCGGGCGATCATCGCTGAAGCCGCGCAGTTGGAGACCAGCGGCTCGCGGTAGCGGGCTTCGTCAATGATCAGGGTTGCCACGCCGACCGGTGAAATCGGCCAGCGCCGCTGCGTTTGCCTGCCCACCGAGTAACTGGGCGAACTGGTCGTTTTCCCGGGCGGTCGCCGCGGCGATTTCGGGACGAGTCGGTTCGACGATGGTCTTCTTGAACGCGATCAAGCTCGAAAACGGCCGAGAGGCAAGGATTTCGGCGTGCCGACGGGCGTCGGCGATCAATTAGGAAGGCTCACATACCTTCCATACC
>NZ_JBAUZA010000070.1:0-2168 GCF_049585075.1 Mycobacterium sp. | reverse complement strand
GCCCGTTTACCGGGCCGGCTTGCTAGCTTGGTTGTTAGTGGCCGTACGAGCATCGCGAGAGATCCTCATCGACGCGCCGCCGGAGGTGATCCTGGAGGCGCTGGCCGACGTCGGGTCGTTGGCAAAGTGGTCACCGGTACACAAACGGGTCGAGGTCCTCGACTGGTACGCCGACGGCCGGCCCCATCATGTGAAGGCCACCATCAAAATCTTCGGGCTTGTCGACAACGAGATCTTGGAATACCACTGGGGTCCCAACTGGGTGGTCTGGGACGCCGACAACACTTTCCAGCAGCGTGGGCAACACGTGGAATACAACCTGCAGCGGGTGGGCGTCGATAAGACCCGGGTGCGGTTCGACATCACCGTCGAACCGTCGGGACCGGTTCCCGGGTTCGTCGTCAAGCGGGCGAGCGAAATCGTATTGGACGCCGCGACCAAGGGATTGCGCGACCAAGTCATCGGCATCATTGGTTCCGATCGCCTTACATAACGCGGCTGCGTTGCTAGTTTGCTAGTAGTGGCCGTACAAGCATCGCGAGAGATCCTCATCGATGCGCCGCCGGAGGTGATTCTGGAGGCGCTGGCCGACGTCGGCTCAGTGCCGTCCTGGTCCTCGGTCCACAAACGGGCCGAAGTCATCGACAACTATCCCGACGGTCGCCCGCACCATGTGAAGGTCACGGTCAGGATTGTCGGCATCATCGACACCGAGGTGCTCGAATACCACTGGGGGCCGGACTGGCTGGTGTGGGACGCCGACAAGACCCTGCAGCAGCATGCCCAGCACGTCGAGTACACGCTGCAGCGCGAAACCGAGGACAAAACCCGGGTGCGATTCGAGATCACCCTCGAGCCGTCGGCGCCGATTCCGGAGTTCCTGGTCAAACGGGCCCGTAAGAAAATTCTCTATGCCGCGACCGAAGGGCTGCGGCACCGTGTCATGGCTGCCGTCGGTTCAGATCGCTCGATCCCGCAGTAGCGCCAGCCGGCGGATCGCCTCGTCGAGGGTGTCGTCCCGTTTGCAGAATGTGAACCGCACCAAGTGATTCCACCGCGTCCAGTCCGGCGCAGCCGGGTCGCAGAACGCCGACATCGGGATTGCGGCGACGCCGACCCGTTCGGGTAGGCCGGCGCAGAACGCGGTGCTGTCGTCGTAACCCAACGGACGCGGATCGGCACACAAGAAGTAGGTGCCCGCGCTGTCGTGCACTTGAAAACCGATTTCGGCCAATCCGCGTGACAGGCGATCGCGCTTGTCCTGCAACGAAAGTCGCAGCGCGTCCACCCAGCTTCCCTCGGTATTCAGCGCGTGCGCCACCGCTGGCTGAAACGGCGCGCCGCCGACGTAGCTCAGATACTGTTTGGCCGCTCGTAGGCCGAGGATGAGTTCGGCTGGCCCGCAAGCCCATCCGATCTTCCAGCCGGTGCAGTTGAACATCTTCGCGGCGCTCGAGATCGTGACGGTGCGCTCGGCCATCCCGTCGAAACCGGCCAGCGGCACGTGTCGGCGCCCGTCGTACACCAGATGCTCGTAGACCTCGTCGGTGATGACCAGCAGGTCGGCCTGGATCGCGATCTGGGCGATGGCCGCCAGCTCGGCGGCGCTGAGCACCGTGCCGGTCGGGTTGTGCGGCGAGTTGACGATCAACGCCTTGGTGTGCGGCGTCACCGCCCGCCGCAATGCGTCGATATCGAGCGCAAAGCCGCGACCATGGGGCACCAGCGGCACGATGACCCGCTGTGCGCCGGCCATCGCCACCACGGGGGAATAGGAGTCGTAGAACGGCTGGATCAGCATCACCTCGGAGTCCGGCTCGACCAGGCCGATCACCGCGGCTGCGATGGCCTCGGTGGCTCCGACCGTCACCAGGATTTCCGTCTCCGGGTCGTATTCGAGGCCGAACTGCCGCTTGCGCTGCGCGGCGATCGCCTCCCGCAACGCGGCGACGCCAATGCCCGGCGGGTATTGGTTGACGCCCTCGGCGATGGCGTCTTGGGCGGCCTTGAGCATCGCCGGCGGCCCGTCCTCGTCGGGGAAGCCCTGCCCGAGGTTCACCGCGCCGACCCGGGCCGCCAGCGCCGACATCTCGGCGCACACCGTGGTCGCATAGGGCTGCAGTCGCGACACCGTCATGGCCGTCGAGCCTAGAGCGTCGAGCGTGAAG
>NZ_JBAUZA010000069.1:0-8817 GCF_049585075.1 Mycobacterium sp. | reverse complement strand
GTGATGGACAAGGTCGGCACATTCGGGATGCTGCGCTATTGCCTGCAGTTGTTCCCCGATGCCTCAACGTATTTTCGCCCGCTGATCGTCGTGTTGGCGGTCATCGGCGTCATCTACGGCGCGATCGTGGCCATCGGCCAGACCGACATCATGCGGCTGATCGCCTACACATCGATCTCGCACTTCGGCTTCATCATCCTGGGCATCTTCGTGATGACCAGCCAAGGGCAGAGCGGGTCGACGCTGTACATGCTCAACCACGGCATCTCCACTGCCGCAGTGTTTTTGATCGCCGGATTCCTGATCTCGCGCCGCGGCACCCGGTCGATCGCCGCGTACCACGGCGTGCAGAAAGTGGCTCCGGTACTGGCCGGCACGTTCCTGGTGGCATGCTTGGCCACGCTGTCGCTACCCGGCCTGGCGCCGTTCATCAGCGAATTCCTGGTGCTGATCGGCGCATACAGCCGGTACTGGCTGGCGGCGGCGTTCGGGGTCACGGCGCTGGTGCTTTCGTCGATCTACATTCTTTGGCTTTACCAGCGGGTGATGACCGGTCCTGTCGCCGATGGCAACGAACGGATCCGCGATCTGGTGCCGCGCGAAATCGTCGTCGTCGCACCGCTCATCGCGTTGCTCCTAGTGCTGGGGGTGTACCCGAAGCCAGTGCTGGACATCATCAACCCCGCGGTGGGGAACACCATGACGACCATCGGCCAGCATGACCCCGCACCGATCGTGCGGCCAGGCGTCGCACACGTCCCGGGAACGGCGGAAGGACCGCGCCGATGACCATGCCAACTCCCAGCGTCGAATATGGGCTGCTGTCACCGATACTCATCGTCTTCGGTGTGGCCGTGGTCGGTGTACTGGTCGAGGCATTCGTGCCCCGACGAGCCCGCTACGGCGCCCAGATGGTCCTCGCGATCGGCGGCCTGGCCGCCGCGTTCGTCGCAGTCGTCGTCGTCGGCAGGCAGCTGCCGCCCACCGGCCGCACCGCCGTCCTGCACTCGCTGGCCATCGACGGCCCCACTCTGCTGTTGCAGGCGGCCATCCTGCTGGTCGCGGTGCTGGCGGTGATCTTCATCGCCGAACGGCGTGACGGCGAAACCGCCACCACCGGCCCGGGCGCAGCGACCGCCACCGCCCACATCGCTGCCGGGCTGGATTCTTTCACCCCGCAAGCCTCAGCGGTGCCCGACAGCGCGGCCGAGCATCAGGCGACCCGCGCCGGGGTGCGACAGACCGAACTCTTCCCGCTGGCCATGCTGGCCGTCGGCGGCATGCTGGTATTCCCCGCCGCCAACGACCTGCTGACGATGTTCGTCGCGCTGGAAGTCTTATCGCTGCCGCTGTACCTGTTGTGTGGGCTGGCCCGTCACCGCCGCTTGCTGTCGCAGGAAGCAGCGGTGAAATACTTTCTGCTGGGCGCGTTCTCGTCGGCGTTTTTCCTCTATGGCGTTGCACTGCTGTACGGCGCGACGGGCACGCTGTCGTTGCCCGGCATCGCCGCCGCGCTGGGCCGCAGCACCAGCAACTCGATGGCGCTGATCGGTGTCGCTTTGTTGGCCGTCGGCCTATTGTTCAAGGTCGGCGCGGTCCCGTTCCACTCGTGGATTCCCGACGTCTACCAGGGCGCGCCGACTCCGATCACCGGGTTCATGGCCGCGGCCACCAAGGTTGCGGCTTTCGGCGCGCTGCTGCGCGTCGTCTACGTGGCGCTGCCGCCGCTACATGACCAATGGCGGCCTGTGCTGTGGGCGATCTCGATCGTGACCATGGTGGTTGGCACCGTCACCGCGGTCAACCAGACTGACGTCAAACGGCTGCTCGCGTACTCGTCGATCGCACACGTCGGCTTCATCCTCACCGGTGTCATCGCAGACAACCCAGCCGGTCTCGCGTCGACAATGTTCTACCTGGTCGCCTACAGCTTCAGCACGGTGGGCGCTTTCGCGGTCGTCGGGCTGGTCCGCAACCCGGATGGCGACGAAGACGCCACCATGTCGCATTGGGCCGGATTGGGGCAGCGTTATCCCGTTGTTGGACTGCTGTTTTCGATGTTCTTGCTGGCATTCGCCGGCATCCCGTTGACCAGCGGGTTCGTCAGCAAGTTCGCAGTTTTCCAGGCAGCCGCCAAGGGCGGTGCGGTGCCGTTGGTCATCATCGGTGTGATCGCCAGCGGGGTGGCGGCCTACTTCTACGTGCGGGTGATCGTGCTGATGTTCTTCACCGAGCCGCCCACCAATCAGGTGCAGGTCGTGATGCCCAGCTTCTGGAGTAAAGCCGCGATCGCAGTGTGCGCATTGGTCACCATCGGTCTGGGCGTCTTCCCGCAGCCGCTGCTCGATCTGGCCAACCAGGCCGCACAGTTCGTGAGATGACGCAGGCGCTGGTTCTCAGCGACGACTCCGGCCCGGTTCGGGTGCTGACCATGAACCGCCCGGACTCGCGAAACGCATTGAACACCAACCTGATCGGGGTGCTCTACGCAGCGCTGGGCGATGCAGACGAGGATCCGTCGGTGCGAGCGGTGGTGCTGACGGGCGTCGACCCCGCTTTCTGCGCCGGTGTCGACCTCAAGGAGGCCCAGCGGCTGGGCAGCGCCTATTTCGAGCAATTTCAGACCCGGAGCTGTATTCGCAAGACGGCCGAGATGCGCAAGCCGATCATCGCGGCGATCAACGGCCCGGTGTTCACCGGCGGACTGGAGATGGCGCTGGGGTGCGATTTCCTCATCGCCTCGGAACGCGCCGTTTTCGCCGACACCCATGCCAGGGTCGGCATCCTGCCCGGCGGCGGCATGACAGCCCGGCTGCCACAGTTGGTTGGCGGCGCTATGGCGCGCCGGCTGTCGATGACCGGCGAAGTCATCGACGCCGATCGCGCCGAGCGGATCGGACTGGTCACCGAAGTCGTCCCACACGATCGGCTGCTGGCGCGGGCCGTTGAGCTGGCCAGCCAGATCACCGAGGTGCCGGCACCAATCATGGCCGGCCTCAAGGAAATCTACGTCACCGGATCGGCGGCGGTCACCGACCCGGCGCTGGCCGCCGAACAGGACATCGCCGGTGCCCAACAGCTGGACCGCGATGCACTCGGCGACCGCTACACAGCGATCAGCGAGCGCAATCGCCGCCAGATCCGGCCTGCGCCCTAACGAAGAAGCGGGCTGTAGTCGGTCGGCGGGTCGACGAGGTTCATCGAGCGATAGAGCTTTTCGGTCAGCGCCGAGCTGTTCTCTGCCGCACTCAACACCGCCTCGCGGAAGTCCAGGATCTCCTTCGACGCCGAATGCGCAGGATCTGCATTGGCCAAGTAGAGATCGTTGAACTGGTTGGATGCCCATAGCGGGCCGACCACCCCGGCAGCGGCGGCGAAAAACCGCTGGCTCAGAGAACTCAAGTCGCCGTTCGCTTCAGCCAGACACTTCTGCAGGGCAGTCGCCTCGAGCGCGGCCACCGTCATGCCTTGCCCGTAGATGGGATTGGTGCTGCAAATCGCATCACCGAAAACCAGCAACCCCGCGGGAAAACGTGGCATCTGGTCGTAGCGTCGCCAGGTGCCGCCCGGGTACCGGAAAACGGAAATCTCGCCCAGTGGTTCTCCCCGCTTCAGCGCACGCAGCAGTGCAGGCGGAGCGAATTGGGTAGCCAGCCGAATCATGCCGGCCATGTCATCGGGTGGCTCGTTGTGCGCCAAGCGGGCGATGGTGAATATCCACGTGTCGTGCTCGTAGACCGAAAACGCGCCGCCCGTCGGTCGTTTCGGTTCCGGGACGACAAAGGTCATCTTCTCGCGCAGGATCCCCTCCGGGATGCGCATCACCAGGCTGGCGTAGTTCGCGCTGGCTGTCGAGCGTTCGGCGGCAGGCCGGCCGTAACCGAGGGCGTCGAGCAAGGCGGGGGTGCGGGCGCTTCGCCCCATCGCGTCGACGACGAGATCGGCGTCCAGCACCTGCTTGGCGCCGCTGTCGCGGTCGACGATGTGCGCGCCCGTGACGTGCTGCGGGTCCGGCGTGATCGGTTCGACGAAGTCGTGTCCATCGACGATTTCGACGTTGTCGATCGCGCTAACTCGCAGCCTGACTTGGGATTCCAACAATGGACGACTAAGCAGGTGAATGACGACCGATTCCGGGTCACTGAATTTGCCGGATCTGTTGAGCTCGTGACCGGAAACCCGGATGGACACTCGAGAGAGGTCGCCGTCGTCGCACACCGTCGCCCCAGCCGCGACGAGTTCGCCATGTATACCAGGAAATAACTGTTCCAGCTCATGCGCGCCGCGGCTCCACAGTGCGTGAAAGTGCCGTCCCTGCGGAACTCCCCGACGGTGGTCCGCAGCGTCAGGCAACTTGTCTCGTTCGACCACTGTCACTGTCTGGTAGAAGTCAGCAAGTACTCGAGCGGCGAGCAATCCACCCATTCCCGCGCCACAGACAACAGCCCGCTGACCAAGCTTGCTCACCGATATTCCCTTCGCCAACAAGGGCCTACCGTACAGAAAATAGTTTGAAAATTAGGGCAGAGTCGGCAAGACCATGGCCGGTCTAGACCGCTGTCTCGGTGCCCGTCACGGCGAGATCGCCGCTGGCAACCGTGGGCAGATCCGGTCGCGACACACTTAGTTCCTCAAGTTCCTCGTCTGCGCACCGTTCCACCAGCAAAGGAATGAAGTCGCGCACGCGGCTGCTTTGAAACTTTGCATAAGCGCGCCGCACGGCGGCGGCAATGTGGTCTTCGGGAAGAACTGCGTATTTCTTCGCCAGGCGACGCTCAATGTCACCCATAAACGCCCGCTCTGCTGGAGGCATCCCGATATTCTTGCCGCCATCCTCGCAGCGGTCAAGACGGGTTTTGTTAGCCACGTGTTGTGTAAATCACTTGGCAAAAACCACTTTAGCTCCCGAGGACACCCAGGTAGAGTCCCCGCTAGGCCCGCGCGTCGGACCACAATTTCTTGTGCCTCAGCTCCGAAGAAACGGCCGGGTGGCTAACAGGTACACCGCGAATACAGCCAGCGGAGCTAGCAACGGCAACCACGCAACCTGCAACGGAAACGCCGTCGCGACTAGCCCGGCGAACGCGAATCCCAGGGCGCCGACCACGGTCGCCCCGCTAACACCGTCCAGCCCGGTGGCGCCACCGGCCGCGTGCCGCAGCACTAAGTACAAGGCCGCGGACAACCCCGACACCGCAGCCAGCGTGGCCGCCGGATCCGACAGCGCGATCACCCCCACAGTGAGCAGCACCGCCAGCGTGCCGACCGGGCGAACCAGGATTGCGGCCGCCACCGCGACCGCCGCCGCCGTCGCCGCGATCAGGGCCGGCCCGTGCGACCCGACCCCCACGGCCCCCACCATCAAGAAGCCGAAGGCCGCTGACAAAACGTGCGCCAGCAGTCCGCCGAGCCTCATCATCGCCGTCCCGTTACGGGCCGACGACGATCGGGCACCAGACGCATCGATTGGTCCAGGGTGCGGTCTGCTTGCCAGGCGACCACGTCGACGCCGACGGTCCCCATGTCGCGGTACATCGCGGATCGTTGCAACGTCCACATCCGGTCCACCAGGGGGTCCTGCTGGGCGGCGAACGGTGAGCCTTGAAGAACATCGACTGCCACCACGACGTGACCGCGCCTGCGCAGGTCGATCAGTGACAGCGCGAACTCGGTGTCGAGCAGCGTGGAGAAAGCGACCACGATCGCGCCGGGCGGAATCGCAGCGCGCGGCGCCAAAGTCCCAGTGGTGGTTTCGAATTCGTCGCCGGCCGCAAGCACCGTGTCGAGCACCCGATAGAACTGACGCTGGCCGATGTCGGCGCCAATCCAGCGGGGCCGGCCACCGCCGAGCGCGACGATGCCGGCCCGATCACCGTTGCGCAGCGCGGTCTGCACCACCTGCGCGGCACCCCGCACCGTCCGCTCGGTGGAGGCCGTCGCCGGGCCGGCCGGCTGCGGGTAGCCATCGATGAGCACCACCACATCGGCGGACCGGTCGGTCAACCGCTGCGTCACATGCAGTCGTCCGCGGCGGGCGCTCACCGGCCAGTTGATGGTGCGCAGCTGGTCACCGGGAACATAGGTGCGAATGTCGGCGTACTCGACCCCGCGGCCGATGTGCCGGGTCAGGTGCGTGCCTAGCCGATCGAGCAGTTCAGTCGGTGGCAGCGCCGTCGGTTGCGGAGGCGTCATCGGAAACACCGTCACATCGGCCGCGTCGACGGTGCCCGTCCCGGTCAGCAGCCCGCCATGCGCGACGACCTCGACCGTGGCCCGGATGGGGTAGCGGCCCCAGCGGTCGGCTGTGGTAGCCACCGTCTGCCGCTGACGAGATGTCCGATTTAGAACCTCTAGCCGCATCTCCTCGACTGCTGACACCGTGAGTTCGACTGCAGCACCTAAGGTTTCAGTGCTCGCCCAGACGCTTAGCTGCGCCTGCTCGGTTTCAAAGCACCGCTGCGATCCGGGCTCCGCATGCACGTCCACCTTCGGCAATGGCCGCTGCCAGCTGATCGAACACAACACGCCCAGCAGCGGCGCCGCGAACGCAATCAGCTGCCATCGCGATCCGATCAGCGCGACGGCCAGCGCCAGTGCGGCGCACGTCGCAATTGCCCGCGTCAATGCCGATGCACGCCAGTGTAATTGGGGTTCGCGGATCTCGATCACGTCGTCGTGTCGCTTACCGCGGTCCGCCGCCCGTCCGGGGAACCGGCAGCCGCCGCAGCAGTTCCTCGACGATGTCGGAGCCTTGAATCTTTCGTACCCACATCTCCGGCCGCAGGGTGATCCGATGGGCTACCGCGGGGGTGGCCAGCGCCTTGATGTCCTCGGGTATTACGTAGTCGCGGCCAAGCAGCAGGGCACGGGCGCGGGCGAGTTGGACCAGGTCGATTTCCGCGCGTGGGCTGGCCCCCACCGCTACCTGCGGGTGGTGACGGGTCGCGGCGGCCAGCGAGACGACGTAGTGCAAGACGTCCTCGTGCACGCTGACCTGTTCGACCGACTCGCGCATCGCCAGCAGATCGTGCGCGTCGACAACCTGGCTGACGATCGGCTCGGCCGAGCCGCGATCCAGGCGACGGCGCAGCATCGAGGCTTCGTCGTGCTCGGACAGGTAGCGCAGTTCGAGCCGGACCGCGAACCGATCCAACTGTGCCTCGGGCAACGGGTAGGTGCCTTCGTATTCGATCGGGTTGTCGGTCGCCAAAACAATGAATGGCTTGGGTAGCTGGTGGGTTACCCCGTCAATGCTCACCTGGCGCTCGGCCATCGCCTCCAGCAATGCCGCCTGGGTTTTGGGCGGCGTCCGGTTGATTTCGTCGGCAAGCAGCAGGTTGGTGAAGATCGGCCCCGCACGAAACTCGAAGCGCCCCGACTGCATGTCATAGACCGTCGAGCCGAGCAGATCCGCCGGCAGTAGGTCAGGTGTGAACTGCACGCGGGTGAAATCCAGCCCGAGCGCCGCGGCGAAAGACCGAGCGATCAGCGTCTTGCCCAGGCCGGGCAGATCTTCGATGAGTACATGCCCGCGGGCGAGCACGGTGGTGAGGATGAGAGTGAGCGCGGCTCGCTTACCCACCACCACGCGCTCGATCTCGTCGAGCACGGCCACCGCGCGGGCCGTCGTTGTAGGTGCCGGCTTAGTCATGGTCGAGTCATGTTTCAGTCGTACCCTTCGTCATACCTCTTCCAATCGTTCCAGGATTTCGGCAAGCGTCGCCCTGCCCGGCCCGGGCTCGCGCGCACCGGTTTGCGCGACGTTGTTGGGATTCACCCACGCCCACAGTTGCGGGCCGAAAAGCATTCGGCCGGTGGCGTCGAACGCCGCCGGGTCTTTGGCCTGACTTTGTCCGGTGGTGATTGCGAACCGTCGGGCCAGCATCGGACGCAGGTGGCGGTCCCAATCTGCTCGGGTGGATTCCGAACGGTGGATCAGCGTTTCAGTTCGGGATAGCCAGCCGCGCAGCGATTCCTCAAGGGCGTTCGGGGGTGCGAGTGCCGACGGTTCGACGCCGTGGCCGAGAACCTGGCGCACATTGACCAATGCGAACAGCGCCGCGACACCGGCAGTCCAGAGCACGAACCGACGATCGTGCAGCAACAGCGTCGCCAGCTCTGCGGCCAATATGATGGAAACGCCCAGGGCAACAACCTTTTTCATACCGGGCTCCGCAATTCGGCCAGAACCAGCTGCAGTACCCGCAATGCGCTTTCCCGGTGCGCCTCGCTCATCACGTGTGGACTGAACCGGGCCTCTTCGAACAAGTTCACCAGCTCGCTGGCGTTATCGATGTGCAGCGCGTGGTTTTCGACGGCCCGGGCCAGCACCTCGGTGGGCGTATCGAAATCCTGCGGAGCGGCCCCGGGAACATGCGCGAGTTCGCGTTCCATCGCCGCATAGCAAGCGATGATCGCCTCCCGCGGTTCGCGGCTGCGGTCCCCGATTTCGGCCAATCCGACTTCGGCTGCCCGCACCAGCGACTCGGAGGTATCGGCCGGTGGCGTGGCCAGTCGTGTCGGTTCGGCAGCGGCAACGGGTGTCGCCCCGACGCGTCGCCGGCGCGCGGCGACGACTGCGCCCGCGACGGCCAGCACCAGCAGTGCCACCGAGGTCGCGATCAGGTAGCGCAGCATGCCACGATCTGCGCCCGCGTCCGGTGGCTTGGACTGTGGAGGAGCGTTTGTACTGGGCGGCGGGGTACTTGAGGCGGGTGCGGTTGCGGTCTGATCGGCGACATGCAGCATGATGAACTGCGAAAGGAGCCACACCGTCAGCAGCCACACGACGAGCAATGCGGCCCCGATCACCAGCAC
>NZ_JBAUZA010000068.1:0-12776 GCF_049585075.1 Mycobacterium sp. | reverse complement strand
GCAAGCTTGCCGCGACTCGTGTGCCTGTCGTGACAGTTGACGTTAACCAGTCGCGCTATGGTCACACGATGACCCGCCTCCGCCCTGGTTGGTTAGTTGCACTGTTCGCCGCGATGGTGTCGTTGAGTGCGTGGCTGCCGTGGCTGACGACGGGCACAGGCGGCGGCGGCTGGGCCAACGCCATCGGTGGCAGCATCGGTAGCCTGCATCTTCAGCAGCACTTCGGGCCGGGTCAGCTGATCGTATTGCTGTCGTCGACGCTGCTGGTGGCGGGCGCAATGGTCGGAAGGGGCTTGTCAGAAAGGCCGGCATCGGTTGCCGCACTGGTGATCTCGCTGCTGGTCTTCGCGCTGACCGTGTGGTACTACGACGTCTACGTCAAGCCGCCGGTGTCGGCCGCCTATGGGCTTTACATCGGTGCCGTCGCTGCAGCTGTCGCGGTGCTCTGCTCGATGTGGGCGTTGGCGTCGGCGCTACGCGGCGGCCGAACCCGCTAACCCACGCTGACCTGCCCGCCTTTCAGCGGCCGGGCGCATTGGTCGCAGATCAGCTCGCCGGTGAACGGCTTGCCGCAGCCGAGATGGGTCAGCATCACGGCGGGTCCCTCGGGCGCGTGAAACCATTGCTGACCGCATTGCAACGCGGTGACGATCACCGGAAAGAACGCCCTCCCCTTTTCGGTGAGTTGATAACGGGCGTGTGCCTGGGAGAGCACGCCGTTGGCGCAAAACGTCTGCAACCGGCCCGCCAGCAGGGTCGGCGGCGCACCAAGCTGCGTTTGAAAGTCGGTGAAGCGGTTGGTCCCGAGAAAGGCGCACACCAGCAGTGCAGCCGCCCAACGGTTTCCGAACACGCTCATAGTCTCCGGGAACAGCCCTGCTTGGTGCCGGTTGCCCTCGCCGCTGGTGCGGCGACGAGTAACGGCCTCCGGTACCGAGCGCGGCCACGAGCCACTTGGACCCCAGCGCGCTGTGACCTCCTTCTCGGTCACGACCTCGCCGCACGAGCGGCAGGCCAACATCGGCGCAAAGTCGCTGTCGCACAAGGTGTGGCGCATCCCGGGAAGCCGGTGCACGTGCTTAGGCACCCACCGTCGTTCCCATTCCCAGATCGACAGCAGCACCGGCCAAAGCGCCCGGCCGCGTCGGCTGATCAGATACGCGGCGCGAACCGGCTGGGTTTGGTAAACGCTGCGAACCAGCAGTCCCTGCTCCGTCAGCGACCGCAATCGGTTGGTGAGTACCGAGTTTGAGATCGGCAGCCGCTCGATGAACTCGCCGTAACGGCTCGCCCCCAACAACGCCTGCTGGATGATCAGCAGCGTCCATTCGTCGCCGAGCAATCCGAGGATTCGCCCGACGGCGTTGGTACCGCCGGGGCGCAGCATGGTTTGGGTCGCCGAGTTCACAGCCCGATCGCGGCGGCGGAGGATTCGGCGGTATGCCAGCGTCGTAGCTGCTCGCCCCCTGCCCAGGTGGCATGTGTACCGCTGGAAATCCGTTCAGGCAGCGCGAGTTTGCATACCGGGCCATCACCGACGCGTGCGGCATCGAAAACCAGACAGTAGGACGCGTCCGCGTTCATATCGGTAGTCAGCGTGATCAGGTATCCGTCGTCCTCGCCCGCACTGCCCGCCCGTGCAGCCATCGCGGCTTCGCTCCCGTAGACGCCGTCGCCGAACGAATAGCGCTCTTCGGCTCCGGTGTGCAGATCGTGTTTGATCAGCCCGTCGAACAGGAACCAGCCTGGCTTGCCGGTGGCTGCGTAGGTGTAGCGATACCTACCGGTTGCGTAATTGGAGTTGATCGTTCCGAATTCGGTGATGGATTCCGACAATTGCTCTTCGGCCACCGCGCCGGTGACCAGGTTGAACCGCCACCGGTGCAGCCGGGCCTGCAGCCGATCCAGCGCCAGGAAGCGAAACAGCTTGTCCCATTTTGTCCCACCGATGTCCAGCGGTTGGGGAGCGCCTTCGAAAAATCCGTCAAGCACGATCTCGTCGCCGTCTTCGTAGGCGTTGACGAAGTGCAGCACGAACGTCGGGTCTGCTTCGAACCACCGGATGTCGCCGGTTTCGCCGCGACGGGGAAGCACCGCGAAGCGGGACGGAATGTCGGGATAGAACCGCGGTAGATGCACATCGTGTTCGAGCAGCCGCGGGTCCCAGAACAGCGGGAAATCGTTGAGGATCACATAGTTTTCGGTGAAGGCCATGTCGTGCGGCAGTCGCGGCCCGGGCAGCGGAACGTCGACGTAGTGGGCCAGTTGGTTGCTGTCGTCGACGACACCGTAGTGCATGTACGGGGCCTGCTTGCTGTAGTTGAAGAACAGCAACTCACCGGTTTTGGGGTCGACCTTCGGATGGGCCGACACCCCCCACTCGACCGGGAAGTTTCCGTCCCAAGTCTCCTTACCGAGGGTATTCGCCGAGTACGGGTCGACTCGATACAGATCACCACACTGGTAGAAGCTGGTCAGCGCGATGCCTCGGTGCACGATGACGTCGGTGCTCGACGCGTCCTTCATCCTGGTGCGGGCACCCCAGCCCTGTTCACGCTTGGCTAACTGCACGGGTTCGGCCAGTCCCGGCCACAGCGGCTCGCCGGCTTCGTTCTCAGCCAGGAAACCTTCGGTGCGGACAAAGCGGTTGCGGTAGAACGTTTTTCCATCTCGAAAGCCGACCACGTGCAGCATGGCGTCGCCGTCGAACGGGTGATAGGTCTTCAACGCCGGGTGCAGCGGGTTTTCGGTATTACGCAGGTAAACACCGTCCAGGTCGTGCGGGATTTCGCCCTCGACGGCAATAAGGTCGTCGGCGTCCCACTCGGTAGTCTGCGGTCGCCACGGACCGGTCCGGTAGGGGTGGTCGTCGTCTTCGGGCAGGGTCGACAAGAATTTACCGACGATTTCGACATCCATTGCTCAGCCCTGACTGACGACGAAGCTGACCGTGGTAGCGGTGCTACCGCCGAAGTTCAGCGTGCCAAAGGTTTTCGCGTTCTCGACCTGGTAGTCGCCAGCCGTTCCGCTGACCTGCTTGGCCGCATCGACGAGCATGCGCACCCCGGACGCGCCGACCGGGTGTCCGGCACCGATCAGCCCGCCGCTGGGGTTGATCGGTAGCCGGCCGCCGATCTCGATTTCCCCGTTCTCGATGGCTTTCCACGATTCACCCGGCCCGGTCAGCCCGATGTGGTCGATAGCCAGATACTCGCTGGGCGTAAAGCAGTCGTGGACTTCGATCCCGTCGAGGTCATCGAGCGATACTTGCGCGCGGCGCAACGCGTCGAGCACGGCCGCCCGCACATGCGGCAGCACGTACATGTCGTCGGCCGCGCGGTCCAGTTTCTGCCGCAGACCCAGCCCGACGGTGCGATGCCCCCAACCGGTGATCCGGGCGATCGGGCGTGCGGCGGGATGATCGCGCAGATATCTATCGGTGACTAGCACGATTGCCGCGCCGCCGTCGGTCATTTGGCTGCAGTCGAATCGGCGCAGCCGGCCCTCGATCGGCGGGTTTGTCGTGTCGTCGTCGCTGATTGGGTCGGGCACAGCCCATTGTCGGGTCTGCGCGTTGGGGTTTCGCCGCGCGTTTGCGAAGTTGAGTTGCGCGATCGCCCGCAGGTGGGTTTCGTCCAGGCCGTAGCGGCGGTCGTACTCGTCGGCGACTTGGGCGAACATCGATGGCCAGAGGAAGCGTGCGTCGGCTCCTTCGTGACCGGTCCACGCTGCGGCGCCGAGATGACGGGCTGCGGTGTCGCCGGGGACGGTTTTCTCCAACTCGACGCCGACGACCAATGCGGTGTCGTAGTTGCCCGATCGCAGATCGGCGATCGCTGCCAGGGTCGCCACACTGCCGGAAGCACAAGCGGCTTCATGCCGGGACGCCGGGGTGTCCCACAGACCGGCGCACACCGTGGCCGGCATGGCGCCAAGGTGACCCTGTTCGGCGAACATCTCACCGAAGGCATTCGCGACGTGGACGACGCCGATCTCGGCTGCGTCCACTTTTGCCGTGGCGAGTGCGGCTTCGACCACCTCGCTGGTCAGATCCGCGAAGTCGCGGCCTTCTTTGGTGAGGTTGCGGGCGAAATCGCTTTGGTAGCTGCCCAGAATCCAGACGTCGGTGTCCATAGCCGCACGCTACTACAACTAAAAGAGTGACACCACGTCCGATTAGTCAGACGTTCGGACCGATTGACCGGATCTCTAGATGCCGAGAAGAGAGACGGTCCCGTCGGCTCTCGGCTGAACCGACGAGACCTAAGTGAACACGCAGGTCGACCAACGCGCCCACCTTCCTAGCCTCATTACCGTCGGCGGCCATTGACAAACCTTGTAGTCGTTATCGGCTACTCGGATCCCCGCGCCACAACACGGCCCGGATCCGAACACCATTCCGACCACGACCCGGGAAACAACGCCGCGTGGTATCCCATTGTGGCGAGTGCCGCGAGTGTGATGGTGGCCGTGACACCCGAGCCGCAGTAGGCGCCGACCGGCACGTCGCGCTCGATGTCGTGATTGGAAAGCAGCTGGCTGAGCTCGTGCTGTTCGATAAACGTGCCGTCGGCTGCCAGCACATCGCTGCTGGGAAGATTCTTTGCGCCGGGAATATGACCGGCGATGCGATCGACCGGCTCGACTTCACCGCGGAAGCGTTCGGGTGCTCGTGCATCGAGCAGTGTCACGTCGGCAGCGTCCGCCTGCTGCGCCGTCAACGTCGGGAGTGCCCCGGCGTATAAATCGTTGTGCACCACAGTCACATTGCCCGGTGGGGGCGTGACCGCGCCGGTCGCCAAGGCGCCGCCGGCCGACCGCCAGGCTGACAGGCCGCCGTCCAAGATGCGCACACCTTTGATGCCCGCCGCGGTCAGCACCCACCATGCTCGCGACGAACCGGCGCGATTCCAGTCGTCGTAGACGACGGTGGGCACGCCTTCCCGGATTCCCCAACGTTGCGCGGATGTCTCGACGCTGCGTCCCGACGGAAGCGGGTGGCGTCCTCGTCCGGCGAGTGTGTGGTCGGTCAGCTCGTCCTCGAGTGACACGTAGACCGCGCCTGGTATGTGCCCGTGCAGATACGCGGCGTGGCCATCGGGCTCGTCGAGTCGCCAGCGAACGTCGAGAATGGTTATGGCATCGCCCGAGTCGATGCGAGCGGTCAACTCCGCGGCAGAAATCAGCACCGTCTCGCGCGTGTTCAACGGGTCGCCCTCCTTGTTATCTGCGGCACGGCATTACCGACACGGCCCGCACGCACGCTATTCCCGCCGCGCTGAACAACGTTTACCGGGTTGTCGGTGGCCGGTGCTACACCTGCTCGCAGCGACAGATTGGAGTGGGTATGGATAGCACAGAGCGCACCCGACGCGGCGAACAATTCCGCCAGCTACACGCGAGCGGCGAGATCTTCGTGCTCCCGAATCCATGGGACATTGGCACCGCGCGGTTATTCGCCAACCTCGGGTTTCAAGGGCTGGCGACTACTAGTGCTGGACTGGCGTTCTCGTTGGGCCGACGTGACGGTGATGGCGCGGTCAGCAGAGACGAGACGCTCGAACACGTGCGCAGGATCGTCGACGCAACACCTCTGCCGGTGACCGCAGATCTGGAGAACGGCTTTGGAGAGTCGCCCGATGCGGTGGCGCAGACGGTGCGCCTCGCCGGCGAGATCGGACTGGCGGGCGCTTCAATCGAGGACGCGACATACCGGCCTGACCACCCGATCATTGCCCGGGAGCTGGCGATCGAACGGGTGCATGCAGCCGTTGAAGCCGCGCGAGGTCTGGCCTACCCCTTCACTTTGACCGCTCGTTCGGAGAACTTCATCCGGGGCCGTCCCGACCTTGACGACACGCTCTCACGACTGCAGGCATTCGAAGCGGCTGGCGCCGACGTGCTCTACGCACCTGGACTTCCCGACGAATCAGCACTCCGCCTAGCCTGCAACAGCGTTGCGAAACCGTTCAATTACGTTGCCGGCATCGGGCCAACGCGCTTTACGCTCCGCGAGCTCAAGGAGTTCGGGGTGCGCAGGGTGACGATCGGTACCTCGTTTTGCCGCGCCGCTCTGTCCGCCGTTGTTCGTGCCGCACGTGAAGTCCTCGACCAAGGGACGTTCAACTATGTCGACGGCATTCACACCGTGGCCGACTTCAACGATCTCATCGACCCCGTCTCAGCTGACGACTGAATCCGCTCAGCTGCCCTCATCGAGGGAGTGTCACGAATCAGCCGACTGTCAAGCATCAGCCGAGGTAATACACCGGCAAAGTGCCCCCGACAGGATTCGAACCTGTGACACCGGCTTTAGGAGAGCCGTGCTCTATCCCCTGAGCTACGAGGGCGAAAGGGCGAGGGACGCCTTCAAATGGTACTTGACGGTGTTCTGGGTATCCGGGTGCCGCTGCGCTAATCGATCGGCTCGACCGTCATCCCGGTGCGATATCGCCAATGGGCGAGACCGCGCACGCCGACGGCACGGTCGGCATGTTCGTCCTGCATGGCTGGAGCGAGTCTTAACGGGCAGGGCGGGAAGCCCGCGATTCCTGGAGCGCGTGGGGATCGGCCGCGAACCGAGCCGGCGGTTTCCGCGAAAGTTACCGAAGCACCGTTTGCGTTTGGGTCACCTTGCCGACCAAGCGATCACCATCCTGGGACAGTTCGGTCTCCACCACGATCACCGTGCGGCCCCGATGGAGCACACGGCTGGTTGCGATGATGACGCCCTCTCGAACCCCCCTCAGGAATTGGTTTTTGATTCGATAGTGCTGGTGCCGACCGCCCCTTCAGGCAAGTTCAAGAAAGCGCATACGGCCCCTGCGCTATCGGCAAGTCCCATCAGCGCACCGCCATGCATCAGGCCGCCTGTGGTACAGCGTTCAGGCGACCATGCCAACTGTGCGCGAACTCGCTGCGGTGACTGCTCGAGGACTTTGATTCCTAACAGTTGGCTGAATGGCATCGTCGCGAAGAGATCCTGATCGCTGGTCGGCTCGCTCACCACATACTCCGGTTTGGCATGGGAGTCAAAATATGTAGCGCCGGGTCGTAAACGCAATACCCCAAAGCGAGTTAGACGACAGCGGGGTGTGTGACGAGCGTTAGCGCGAACGTTGCGCTGTTGAGGGTTAGCAGGAACCCGGCGAATGCGAACTGGCCGGAGATGTCATTGACGAGGACATGGGTGTATACCGCGCAGACGAAGAAGACGGTCAATCCTGCTGCCGCGGCAAGACCGATCGCCGGCACCCACAGGCCGACGAAAAGGCCCAAGGCGCCGAGGGTCTTGAGCGTGCCGATCGGAAAGGTCAGCCACGACAACGGCACCCCAGCCCGCTGCATGGGCGGGATGATCGGCGCAAAGTGCACGAGGGCACTCACGCCCGAAAATCCATCGATACCAATGGCAATCATCGTCATAACGAGATATGCGGTGTGCATGGTTAGTTCGCCGAGATTGGATCGAATCGGAAGACGGCGATTCGGCCAGCCAGTGCCTCGACTTCCTCCGGGGTTCCCTGGCTCACCAGGCCGGAGCGTTTCAGGAAGCCGATACCGACCGGCACCTCGACCGGATATATCCGCAGCACCGGGCGGGATTGCTCGGCGGTCAGCTCCGTAATCTTTATCCGCCTCGCCTTGCGGCCCTTGCTGAGGGTTCCGACGCCGGCAGCTCGCGCGTTGCTTACCCAATCAGCATCCGGGAACCCCGCCACAACGTAGAGCTGCCCGTCGAGGCTGAATGGTGTCATCGGCGTGCTGCGCGGCCGACCCGTCTTGCGACCCGGCACCGTCAACACCATCGGCGGCCCTGTTGGCAGGCCGAGCTTTTGCACCGCGATCATGAACTTGTTCAAAGGTTTTAGCCAGCGAGGTGGCTTCGGGTTGGACATCGCTTTCCCTCGTATCCTTCGTATTCCAGTGAGCTAATCGGTGAATATGCTCTTGTGCTCGACGACCCATTGCTCGAACGATTGCGCGGGCCGGCCCACGATCTGCTGCACACCCTCGGTTACTACAGCGGGTTCATCGATCGTTGTGGCCAGCATCCCGATGTAGGCATCGCCGAACTCGGGCGGAAAACCCAGCCCGACAAACCGTTGACGAACCAGGTCGTCTGGGACCTCCTGGTATTGCAGCGGCCGACCCAGAGCGGCGCCAATGATCTCCACCATCTCAGTGTTGGTCAGGGACCGTGGGCCAGTCAGCGGAATCTTCTGGCCGACAAGATCATCGGTGAGAAACGCGCGGGCGGCCACCTCGGCGATATCACTTTCGACGATCGGGGCGCTCGATGCCGCGGCGTATGCGCCGCGGACGATGTCGCCCGCGCGGATCTGCGCCGACCACATGCCGGCAAAGTTCGTCGCAAAGACCGACGGACGCAGGCTTACCCACTGCAGCCCCGAGTCGACTGCCAGTTGCTCTACCTCTTTGTTGCGGTCGCCGCGAAACCGCGATGGTTGCCGGGAGAAGTCGTCGTCGGCGTTGATGGCCGACAGGGCGACGAGCCGGGTGACACCTTCGTGGCGGGCTCGGTCGACCACCGCGGCCAACTCGCTACCCAGGGCACGCGAATTCAAAAAGACTGCTGAGGCGCCGGTTATCGCCTCGGTGGCCGACTCCACCAGCTCAACATCGGCGGGAAGGCCGGCTGACTGTGGTTGCCGTGTGACCGCGCGAACTTTCGCGCCGGCGTTGACAAGGGCAGTGACGAGCGGTCGGCCGACATTGCCGGTTGCTCCGGTGACGACGATGGTCATGATCTCTCTCCTGGTAGCTGTTGTGTGCGGGCCGCGGCGAGCAGCCCTGTATCCAAGGACGGGTCGGCGGCGCAGAAAGTTACAGCCGCACACGTAACTTTTCGCCGCGATGCTTCGTCACTACTTCATGCACGCGACTCAAATCAACGGCAAGCCCATGCCCAGCGGCCGGCGCTGGCCGCGTATGTTAGCCCGCGCCACCACCGCAACGTTGGCCGTCCTGGCGCTGACCCAAGCCGTTTTTGCCGGCAGTTTCCTGGGCGGGCAATACAACGCCCTGATGCTGCATTCGCTGGGCGCAAAGGCGAGCACCGTGCTCTCCGTCGTGCAGGTGATCGTGTTGTGGTTCGTGAGCAGGAGCGGCGGCCCACGATCGCTGGTAGCGGTCGCGGCCCTGGTGACTGTCCTGCTCGTCGCCGAATTCGCTTCGGGCGAGCTGCGATTGACTGCGCTGCACGTTCCCCTCGGAGTGCTGCTGATCACCGGAATTCTGCAGCTGACCGCATCGGTGTGGCGCCTGCCGCTGACCACGCCCGCTAGGGAACAACCGCTGGACGTGACGTGGTGAATCGGCGCAGCGCTTTACAACTCGGCGCCGCCGCGGCGGCCGGGATCGGACTGGTGGGCGCTGGCTGGCCGCTGGCCGACGCACTGCTCGGCTCCGCGGAGGCGGGACGGCTGTTGCGCAGCCAGACCAGACTGCCCGCTCCCTATCAAGTCCCGCTACCAGTGCCCGAGCAGTTGACACCGGCCAGCACTGACGCGACCGCCGACTATTACGAGATCACCCAACAGATCACAAAGTTACGCATACTGCCCGATCTGACCACTCCGGCATGGACATACAACACCAGCTTTCCCGGCCCAACGATCGTGTCACGATCGGGCCGACGCACCATCGTGCGGCACCGCAACGCCTTGCCGGTGCCGGTGGTGGTGCATCTACATGGTGGACACACCCCCGCAGACCACGACGGGTACCCGGTCGACCTCATCATGCCGACACACGGTCACCCAATGGTAGATGACATGGCCCGCAATAGCGTTGTCGGACAACGTGAATACGTCTACCCGATGAGTCAGCGCGCGGCCACGCTGTGGTATCACGACCACCGCATGGGCTATACCGGTGCCGCCGTGTGGCGTGGGCTGGCCGGCTTCCATCTGGTCCACGATGATGAAGAAGACGCGCTGCCGCTGCCGCGCGGCCAGCGGGATATCCCGCTCATGATCACCGATCGCGCATTCGCCGCCGATGGCTCCTTCCGGTATCCGGCCGCTGAAACCGGCGGTGTGACTGGCGATTACATGAACGGCGTTCTTGGTGACGTCATACTCGTCAACGGCGCACCCTGGCCGGTGCTGCATACCGATCCTGCCCGTTATCGCCTGCGGTTACTCAACGCATCCAACGCCCGTCGCTACCGGTTGCAGTTGGAGCCGCAGCCCGCCGGCGGTTCGGCACTGGTGCAGATCGGCAGTGACGGCGGGTTGCTCGCGCGGCCGGTCAGCCACGACTTCATCGACATCGCCCCAGCCGAACGCGTTGAGGTCGTCGTCGATTTCTCCCGCTACCCGCGCGGCACGAAGGTCCGTCTGGTGAACCGGTTGGGTACCGAGACCACCACTGAGGTCATGCGATTCGATATCGTCGGCACCGACCGCTCAGATGCCTCGACCATCCCCGAGCGACTATCCAAAAGCCTCCCCGTCCCCGACCCGCACCGCGCGGTGGCCACGAGGACTTTCCTTTTCCGCCAGGGCAAAAGCGGCGTATGGACGATCAACGACCTGCCGTATCAGCCGGGCCGGCCATTAGCCCGGCCCAAGCTTGGCACCACCGAAATCTGGCGGTTCATCACCGAATTCCATCACCCCGTCCATGTGCACCTGAACTCGATGCGGGTGCTCTCCCGTAACAACCGCGGTCCCGGGCAGTTTGACGTCGGCTGGAAAGACACCATCGACATTCGCCCGGCCGAGGCGGTTGAGGTGCTCACCCGGTTCACCGACTACACCGGCTCGTACCTTTTGCATTGCCACAACCTCGAACACGAAGATATGGCGATGATGGCCGACTTCGTTACCGAGGATTAGCCGCACGATTTGTCGCGTAGTCGGCCGTGAATCGCTGGGCGTGACAAGGATCACGCGACGGTAGCCCATTCGGCGTGGCTCACAGCCCCACCTGCTGCGCCAGACCCGCTCACGGCGGGTTTTATCGGCACGTGAGGGCGATTTCACGGCGGCGACACCGTGGAGAGCCGGGCAGCAACATCGCATCCCTACGTTGAGAGGACTGTCCGAAACTCAAGGAGATGTGGTGGCGCGCTCGCACACGATCACAGGTTGGAACCCGGAGGACCGGGCTGCATGGCAGGCGAGCGGCGAGGCCACCGCCCGACGAAATCTGCTGTGGTCGGTGATCGCGGAGCACGTGGGATTTTCGGTCTGGTCGCTGTGGTCGGTGATGGTGCTGTTCATGCCGCAGTCGGTATACGGGCTCACGGCGGGGGACAAGTTTTTGATCGCCGCCACCGCGACCCTGGTGGGCTCGGCGCTGCGATTGCCTTACACGATGGCGACGGCGCGGTTCGGCGGTCGCAACTGGACCATCTTCTCCGCGTGCGTACTGGTGTTGCCTGTCGTCGCGACGATCGTCGTGCTCGCCGATCCCGGTCGTCCGCTGTGGGTCTATCTGGCCTGCGCGGCGCTCTGCGGCCTGGGCGGCGGCAACTTCGCATCGTCGATGACCAACATCAACGCGTTCTTCCCGCAGCGTCTCAAGGGTTGGGCGTTGGGCATCAACGCGGGCGGCGGGAACATCGGTGTTCCTGCGGTACAGCTGGTCGGTCTGATCGTGATAGCGATCGCGGGCAACCGGCAGCCGTATTGGGTGTGCGCGTTCTACCTGGTGGCCTTGGTCATCGCCGCGATCGGGGCGGCCCGGTTCATGGACAACCTCGACGTCGTGTCCGTCGACACCCGCGCCATGCGCGCCGCACTGCGCAATCGCCACACCTGGTTGGTCAGCCTGCTCTACATCGGCACGTTCGGCTCGTTCATCGGTTTTGCGTTCGCCTTCGGCCAGGTGTTGCAGATGTCGTTCACCTCAGGCGGGCAGAGCGCGGCACAGGCATCACTGCACGCCGCCCAAATCGCTTTCGTCGGGCCGCTGCTCGGTTCGGTCTCACGAATTTTCGGCGGCCGGTTCGCCGACCGCCTTGGCGGCGGCAAGGTTACGTTGTGGGCGTTCCTCGGCATGATCGGCGGCGTCGGGATCCTCGCGATCACCGCCACCGCGGCGGGTCGTCACACCAGTACAACGACCATGACTTGCTATGTGATCGGCTTCGTCATCCTGTTTGTGCTCAGCGGGATCGGCAACGGCTCGGTGTACAAGATGATCCCGTCGATCTTCGAGGCGGCGTCGCGCTCGCTGGAGGCCGACGAGAAGACCCGGGCCGACTACTCCCGTTCGATGTCCGGAGCGGTGATCGGCATCACCGGCGCGATCGGCGGCCTCGGCGGGGTGGTGATCAACCTCACGCTGCGTAGCTCGTACCTCAGCCACGGGACCGCTACCGTTGCCTTCTGGGACTTCGCCGCGTTCTACGTGGTCGCGGCGCTGGTCACCTTACGTTTCTACGTGCGGATGCCGTCCGGCACCGTCGCCGATCACCCCACCTTGACTACAGCCCGTGTCTAACCGTTCACCTACCATTGATCAGATGCCGGCGCCTTGGATCTCGGCAGGCGGCGACGGCGTGACCGGTGCCGACGTGCCATCGCTGACGGGTTTCACCGTGGCCATTACTGCGTCGCGGCGAGTCGACGAGTTCGCGACCATGCTGCGCCGGCGCGGCGCCGACGTCGTGACGGCTGCGGCCATCCACATGGTGCCGCTGGCCGATGACGCGCGGCTGCGCGCGGCCACCGAGGACGTGATCGCCACCCCGCCCGACGTGCTGATCGCGACCACCGGTATCGGTTTTCGCGGTTGGGTGG
>NZ_JBAUZA010000067.1:0-5699 GCF_049585075.1 Mycobacterium sp. | reverse complement strand
ACGCTCGAGTGGGGGCTGCGACCCTCGGCGCCGTAGAGGTCCGACGAGCCGGTGAGGCGATAGGCCATCTCGGCCAGCGTGCGGTTCTCGCCGCGCCAGCAGTCGCGCACCGTGTCGCGGAACTTCCCGTTCCACTCGGACCACAGCGGCGGGAAGTTGCCGACCTGGTACCCGCCCTCGCCGACGTCCCACGGCTCGGCGATCAGCTTGACCTGGCTGACCACCGGATCCTGCTGCACCAGGTCGAAGAATGCGCTCAGCCTGTCGACGTCGTAAAACTCGCGAGCCAACGTGGAGGCGAGGTCGAATCGGAAGCCGTCGACATGCATCTCGGTCACCCAGTACCGCAGCGAGTCCATGATCAGCTGCAAGGTGTGCGGATGGCGCGCGTTGAGGCTGTTGCCCGTGCCGGTGAAATCCTTGTAGAACCGCAAGTCTTCATCGACCAGCCGGTAGTAGGCGGCGTTGTCGATGCCGCGGAAGTTGATCGTCGGGCCGAGGTGATTGCCTTCGGCGGTGTGGGGGTACACCACGTCGAGGATGACCTCGATGCCTTGCTCATGAAACGCGCGAACCATCGATTTGAACTCGGACACCGCGCCGCCAGCCTGCGGGTTCGCGGCGTACTGGCTGTGCGGCGCGAAGAACCCAAAGGTGTTGTAGCCCCAGTAGTTCCGCAGTCCCAACTCCAGCAACCGGTGGTCGTGCAGGAATTGATGCACCGGCATCAGCTCGATCGCGGTGATATTCAGCGATTTGAGGTGATCGATGATCACAGGATGTGCCAGCCCAGCGTAGGTGCCGCGAAGCGCTTCGGGAACACCTGGATGGGTTTCGGTCATCCCCTTGACATGCGCCTCGTAGATGACCGTCTCGTGATAGGGCGTGCGCGGTGCACGGTCGGTCGCCCAGTCGAAGAACGGATTGATGACGACGCTGGTCATCGTGTGGCCGAGCGAATCGACATGCGGGGGAGCGCCGGTCGCGGCGGGGTCTTCGGCTTCGGTGGCCATGTCGTAGGAGAACAACGCCTGGCCGAATGTGAACTCGCCGTCGAACGATTTCCCGTACGGGTCGAGCAACAGCTTGCTGGGGTCGCATCGGTGACCGGCCGAGGGGTCGAACGGCCCGTGCACCCGAAACCCGTAGCGCTGTCCAGGGCTAACCGTCGGCAGATACGCGTGCCAAACATATCCGTCGACCTCGTCGAGGCAGATTCGACTCTCGTGCCCGTCGTCGTGAATCAGGCACAACTCGACCTTTTCAGCGATCTCGGAGAACAGCGCGAAGTTGGTGCCACCGCCGTCGAAAGTGGCGCCCAGCGGATAACTGCTGCCCGGCCATACGGTGACCAGCTCGGGTGGAGTCATAGCGGCACCATTGGTGGGGTCTGACGGGGGCATCCTTCGACCTTATCGGCGCGGGCGTCACCACCAGCCAGTGGCCGCCCCGACTTGGCGACCCAACTCGTTGGTCATCGTGCGCATATAGGTGGCGGATAGGTGATGAGCGTCGTGGTATACCAACACGTTTCCCTCGACAGCGGGGCAGATGTCGGGGCGGCAGACGGCATCGCTCATGTCCAGCGGTTTGAGCAGCGGGAATTGCTCGACCCAGTCGAGAGTGGGATTGTAGTCAGCCAGCACGTCGGAACGCTTGATACCGCACGACAGTGCGTCGCCGCCCTTGGCCAGGCAGTCCGACGGGTTGAACGGTTGACCGTCTTTGACAAGCCACGGGGTGTCGCGCATCGCGAGGATCGGAATGTTGTTGTCGGAGAACGTTTGCCAGATTCCGAGATAGGTTCCCGGCATCACATCTCCGGGTTTGATGTTCCAGGGCCGGGTCGATGTGGTGAACACATAGTCCGGATGGTCGGCCACCACCTTGGCCATGGCCTTTGGCACCCAGTCGCGGCACTCCGGGTACGGCGCATTGCTGCCCATCACCAACGGCATCTGCTCGGTGGACAGCGGACAGCCCATCTTGAGGTAGGTCGTCACCCTGAAGTGGTGTCTGCGTCCGAGGAGATCCAGCGCGGTGAGCCAATGCTCGGCATGCGAGCCACCGGCAAGGGCGATGGTCCGGGTGGCGGTTTTGTCGCCGTAGGCGCAGGTGATGACTGAAGTGTTGGCAAAGTCGCCGATGCAGCCATCGCGGGTGGACGGCGGGTAGTCCGTCTGGGCTTCCAACACGGTGGGCCGGGTCCGAAGCTTGGGTACACGCACATGCTTGACCAAGGCGCGGGCACCGGGATAGTCGTGGGAATTGAGCCCGCTGAGTTCCTTGCCGCTGGCGCGCTCCACGCTGACATGCTCGACCCAGGTGAATGCGGTCGCGGTCAGCGTCACGCCGAGCATCGCCACCATTGATCCGAGCACCATGGTGGGACGGCGCAGCCGCGCCCGCCACGGGATGACCGGGCCTGGCTCGGGCGCGGTGTTGACCCCGCTGCGGTGTCGCAGCGGGTCTTCGACGAAGCGCGTAGTCAGGTAGGCCAGCGCGCCCGATAACAGCAACACCGCCGTACCTTCGATGAAGTTGGCGCGCCGGTGACCGGTGTACGCGAGCCAAAAGATCAGCAGGGGCCAGTGCCACAGGTACAGCGAATAGGCCATCGCGCCGAGCTTCACCAGCGGCTCGGCCGCCAACAACCGGTTGGGCAGCGGCAACTTGTCACGGGTAGTGGGATGGGCTTGCCGGTTGGCGCCGGCCAGGATGAACAGCGCGGCGGCCCCGACGGGGACCAGCGCCCACGGCCCCGGGAACTCCTTGACGCCGTCGATGAGCGCGCCGCAGGACAACACCGCTGCCAACGCGACGGTGGCGATCACCGTGCGCAGCCACATCGGCCAGCGGATGTGGGGGACCAGCGCGCCGACGAGCGCCCCCAGCAGCAACTCCCAGGCCCGCGCAAAGCTGTTGTAGTAGGCGCTCGCCTGATTGGCTTGGTGCGCAAAGATCGCGTAGACGAACGATGCCACCGCCAGCGCGCCGATCAGCAGCACGAACACCGTCCGCAACCGGTCGCCGAGACGAGCGCCGAACCAGCGCCGGAATAGATAAGCGAACCCGAAAACCAGTGCCAGGAAAGCGATGTAGAACTGGCCCTGCACCGACATCGACCAAATGTGCTGCAGCGGACTGACCGCCTCACCCGCACGCAGATAATCGGCCACCGTGCTGGCCAGCTCCCAGTTTTGGTAATAGCCGAGACTGGCCAGGCTCTGGTCGGCGAAGGTCTCCCAGCGAGTCTCTGGCTGAATCAGGATCGTCAGCACCGCGCATGCGGCCAACACCACCACCAGCGCCGGCAGCAACCTGCGGACCAGTCGGATCACTTCCGGTACCGGCGACAGCGAGGACGCCGGGTTGAGTGCCGCGCGGAGCAATTTGCCGCCGAAGAAGAACCCGGACAGCGCCAAGAACACGTCCACCCCGCCGGAAACGCGGCCGAACCAGACGTGGAACATCGCGACCAGCGCGATGGCGATGCCGCGCAGCCCGTCCAAATCGTCGCGGTAGAACCCTGCTTTCCGGTTTCCCATGGCGGACTGGGCGGATTCCGCAATAGGACCGACGGCCGGACAGGTCGGGTAGACGGTCATCATGATTGACAGACAATCTACCCAACCTGCTTACCGCCGGCAGCGCGCTAACGGCGCGTCGGCGAGTGCCCGGTCAGGACTCGATGATTCGGGTCAGATACGGAACCATCCCGTTGGTGCGCGCCGGCGAAATCGTGACGGCGGGCTCGGTGGCCTCGATCATTTGGCCGTTGCCGAGGTACATGGCGACACTCTGGGTGCCTGCGGGGCCGTAGCACATCAGGTCGCCGGGCTTCGCTTGTGAAAGCGCGACTTTGCGGCCGACGTTGCACTGCTCGCCCGAGGTCCGCGGCATCTTGAGCCCGGCGCCGGCATAGGCGTACTGGATCAGACCCGAGGCGTCGAAACCGACGATGTTTGCCTTCAGCCCGGTGCCGCGAGTCGGGCCCGCGGCGTTGCCGCCGCCGTACAGGAACGGCACACCGCGCTGCGAAAGTGCGCGCTGAATCACGTAACTGGTCGACTGCGTGTGGCCGACCAGTGCCGGACCTTGCACTGGCGATCCGGGCAGGGTCGGACTTTGCGCTGAGGGTGCCGGCAGGGTCGGACTTTGCACTGACGGTGCCGGCAGCGCTGGACTCTGCACTGACGGCCCCGGCAGGGTCGGACCCTGGGGGTCAGCGGTCGCGGAAGTCGGGTTGAGCATCGGTAGCGTCAGCAACAGGGCCAGGCTGATTGGGACCGCGTAACTGGGTCTCATGTCGATCACCTCTCTGTGGCGTCAGCGCGGTGACTACGCGCGTCCGCCGCCATTCCTTCCGGTTCATCACAGAGACTCATGCGCTGGCCCGCCCCGTTGGGGGCCGCACGCCGTTACCTATGCGGGTGCCGACGTGGACCCTCGATGAACCGCTGGATTCACAACAGCCACTACAGACACTTTGGCAACAAATGCCCGCGGCGGCCACACCAAAGGCGCCTCACGAGGCATTTTTTGTCGTACCGTGACCCAACGGTGACCGCTTGCAGGCCGGGGGCTCAATTCTCAGCGCGCAGTTGTGATTTCAATCTCATCGCGGTTCTGTCACGACGCTGCGCAAGCCCGGCGCCGTCAGTGCCAATACTGGCCGCAAAAGGTGGTCAACATCGAACCGACGACGGAGCTGAGGACGACGATGGCGATCGCCAACAGCGGCCAAAGGGACAGGTACCACCCCTTCAGCAGCGATACCACCGGGCCGACGACGGCGGCAGCGATCGCCGCGCCGATGCCGCCCCACACCACCGGGTAGATGTAGAAGTCGACGCCGTAGGGCACCGGTGGGCAATCGTCACCCGCGCACACGTCCTTGAGGAAGCCGAAGAGCTGCGATCCCCAATCCGTCGCGATGGCCGCGACCAGCAGCGCAGCCAGCAAAGCGATAGTGGAGACGACGTCCCACGGGACCAGCCGCAGCCGCAATACCGGTGGCGGCGCGTCGGTGTGGTCACCCGCTGAGCGGTCGTCGAACTGTTGCGGCGAAACCATGGTTGCTCAATGCTGCCGGATGGCCGGCGTTTCTGCGACCGAAGGCTTCGGGCCGCGGGCCGTTACCCTCGTTCTCTATGACTTCTGCGGCCGCAGGGACGTCTGGGCTCACGCCCGAGCAGATCAGCGCGATCGACGCGGCGCATCTGTGGCATCCCTACAGCACGATCGGCGCGGAAGCGCTGCCTCCAGTGGTGGCTGTCGGTGCCCGCGGCGCCCGGCTGACACTGATCCGCGACGGTCAGCCAGTCGAGGTGCTCGACGCGATGAGCTCCTGGTGGACGGCCATCCATGGCCACGGTCACCCGGTTTTGGATGCGGCGATGGCCGCGCAGCTGGCGACGATGAACCACGTCATGTTCGGCGGGCTCACCCATGAACCCGCCGCGCGGTTGGCCCAGCTGCTGGTCGAACTGACGCCGTCGGGGCTGGAGACGGTGTTCTTCTGCGACTCCGGGTCAGTGTCGGTCGAGGTCGCGGTCAAGATGGCGCTGCAGTATTGGCGCAGCCGCGGCCGGCCCGGCAAACGGCGGCTGATGACCTGGCGCGGCGGCTATCACGGCGACACCTTCACACCGATGAGCATTTGCGACCCCGACGGCGGCATGCATTCGCTGTGGACC
>NZ_JBAUZA010000066.1:0-23765 GCF_049585075.1 Mycobacterium sp. | reverse complement strand
GTCGGGGTGGCGGGATTCGAACCCACGGCCTCTTCGTCCCGAACGAAGCGCGCTACCAAGCTGCGCCACACCCCGCTTAAAGCCACGACAGCGTATCGCACCCACCCGGCGATCCGCCAAAGTGGATTGCGGTGCGATCGTCGGCATCCAACGGTGAGCCGTTTTGCGTCGGTGCAACGCAGATCACATCCTGCGGGCATGGGGATTTGGCCCACAGTTCGGCGTGGAATAACCAGGATGTCGGCGGCCTTAAATATACTGATTACCGCAGCAAATCGGTGCGTTGGAACGCGGGGAAACGAGGGAATCATGACGGTGTTAGGCGCCGTGGTGTTCGGCGGATTCCTGGCCCTGGGAGTGCTGTGGCTGCTGCTTACCGCTCCGGGCAGCGACGTTGACGAGGCCTGGGGTCAGTCCCAGTGGCTCGAACGTTCCAACTCGGTCGACGCCGCGGCGGGCGCGGAGGTAGCCAGCTTTTCGGCCCTGACCCACTCGTCGCAGAAGTAGGTTGCTGCCTAGCCGGTCGGCCCCGATCAGCTCAATGTGCTGAATAGGTCGGCTGCGACTGTCCCAGATCGCTGTGCGAATCGCGGCCACCGATCGGCGCCGCAATCAACGTCAGCAGGGTGGCCTCAGGCCGACAGCAGAACCGCACCGGCGCAAACGGTGAAGTACCGATCCCGGCAGAGACATGCAGGCGCATGGTGGCACCCCACCGCGACGGGCCCTTAGCTCGAGAGCGATCCAGGCCCGAGTTGGTCACCAAGGCGCCGTAGAAGGGCAAGCACAGCTGCCCGCCATGGGTGTGGCCCGCCATCACCAATTGGTAGCCGTCGGTGGCGAAGCGGTCGAGCACGCGGGGCTCGGGTGAATGGGTCAACCCCAGCCGCAGATTGGCGGCCGGGCTGGCCGGGCCGGCGATCGCCTCGTAACGATCCCGCGCGATGTGCGGGTCGTCAACGCCGGCCGCCGCGATGTGCAGTCCTGACACTTCGAATTCGCGACGGTTGTGGGTGAGATCCAACCAGCCGCGCTCGGTGAACGCCGCCCGCAGGTCCTGCCAGGGCAGCGGTTGACCGTGCACGCGGTGACCCGGATTCGCCACGTAGTTGAGCGGATTCTTGGGTCGCGGTCCGAAATAGTCGTTGCTGCCGAAGACGAAAATGCCTGGCAGCGAAAGCAGATCGGTGAGGCTCTGAACGACCGAAGGCACCGCCTTGGGGTGTGCCAGGTTGTCGCCTGTGTTGACGACCAGGTCGGGCTCCAGGCTGACGAGTTCGCGCAGCCACGCCTGCTTGCGGCGCTGACCGGGACGCATGTGGATGTCGCTGATGTGCAGCACCCGCAACGGCGACGAACCCGGCGTAAGCACCGGCATGGTCAGCTCTCGCAGAACGAACGCATTGCGTTCGACGATCGAGGCGTAGCCGATACCGGCGACGGCCGATCCGAGCGCAACGACGCCGGTGCTTTTCAGAGCAGAGATGGCAGACGGCATGCAGGCCAGCCTACTGCCGTAGGTCGGTTGGCATCAGGCCACACGCCCATGGAACCGGCTATGGCGGCGGCGCAGCCGGCGGTGGCGGCGCCAGAATGGGGATCGTGATCGGCGGCAGCCCTGGGATCTCGATGACTTGCGAGCCCACCGGCACCGGACCGCCTTCCGGCGGCGGAGGCGGCGGCGGCGGTATGCCGTTACTGGTCTGGATGGTGACTACCGCACCCGGGATCGTCTGACCGTTGGGCGTGGTTCCGACCACCTCGCCGTACTTGGCGCTGCTGTTGATCGAGTTGGTCTGCTCGGAGACCTGGAAACCGGCGTCCTTCAAGCGCTGACGCGCCTCGTTGACGTCCAGACCCGCGACGCTCGGCACCCGCGAACCCGGGCCGCCTTGGACATACTCCGGGTCCGTCGGCGGCAGGTGTACGTCGCCGTAGATCGTGGCGATGGGCTTCATCGCGGTAAACCAGGTGCGGGCCGGTTCGTTACCGCCGTAGAGGTTGCCGTCGCCGCAGCGCCGCAGCGGCGAGGAGCACAGATCGGACGGCGACGTCGAGTCGTCGTAGATGTAGTTGGCCGCGGCGTAGTGATTGGTGAACCCCACGAACCCTGATGACCGGTGGGCTTCGGTCGTGCCGGTCTTGCCGGACACCGGCAGGTTCCACCCCGCCGCACCGGCGGACCCCGCCGCAGTGCCGCTGCCCACCGCGTCATGGCTCATCGCATTCGCAAGCGTGTTGGCTAAGCCTTCTGGCACCGCCTGGTCGCAGGCTTCGGTGGTGACCGCGACTTGGTTGCCGTTTCGGTCGATCAGCTTGTCGATCGGATTCGGTGGGCACCAGGTGCCACCGGAGGCCAGTGTGGCCGCGACGTTCGATAGTTCCAGCGCATTCAGCTCGAAGGGGCCCAGCGTGAATGACCCGATGTTCTGCCGCTTGATGAAGTCGGCCAGGCTCTCGTTGCTGTCGGGGTCATAATCGCGGGCGCTGCCGGGATCGGCGTAGGACCGCAGGCCGAGCTTGATCGCCATATCGACCGCGCGCGGCACCCCCACCAGCTGGATCAGCCGGGCGAACGCGGTGTTGGGCGAGGTGGCCAGCGCGTCGGTCACATTCATCGACCCGCGGTAGTTGCCGGCGTTGATCACACACCACGTGTCTTTGGGGCAACCCTTGGCGCCGCCGCTACCCATGCCCTTGGTCTGGAATCGGCCCGGGACTTCGAGGGTGGCGTTGATACCCATGCCCATCTGCATCGCCGCAGCAGTGGTGAAAATTTTGAAGATGGATCCGGCGCCGTCGCCGACCAACGAGAACGGCTGCGGGCGCATGGTTTCGCCGGCCTCGCCGTTCAACCCGTACGTGCGGTTGCTGGCCATCGCCACCACTTTGTGCGAGTTCTTGCCGGGCTTGATCACGCTCATCACACTGGCAATGCCCTCGAGGGTGGGGTTGGCGTAGGTGTCGATCGCGTGCTTGACCGGCTCCTGCACGTCGGGATCCAAGGTGGTGCGGATCAAATAGCCACCCCTAGCCACCTGCTCCTTGCTGATGCCGGCACGAGCCAGGTAGGCCTGCACGTAGTCGCAGAAGAACGCCCGATCACCCGCTGCGATGCAGCCACGCGGTAGCTCCTTGGGCTGCGGCAAGATTCCCAACGGCTCAGCTTTTGCAGCGCGAAGCGCATCGGCCTCGTTGGGCAGGTTTTCAATCATGGTGTCCAGCACCAGGTTTCGACGGGCCAGCGCGCCGTCCGGATTGGTGTAGGGATTCAGCGCACTGGTCGACTGGACGAGGCCGGCGAGTAGCGCCGCCTGCTGCCAGTTCAGCTCGGACGCGTTGACACCGAAGTACGTTTGCGCGGCGTCCTGCACGCCAAAGGCGTTATTACCAAAGGACACCAGGTTCAGGTAGCGGGTCAGGATCTCCGGCTTGGTGAAGGTCTTGTCGAGGGTGAGCGCCATCCGAATCTCGCGCAGCTTGCGCGCCGGCGTGGTCTCCACGGCCGCGCGCTTCTCGGCGTCGGTCTGCGCGATCACCAGCAACTGGTAGTTCTTCACATACTGCTGCTCGATTGTCGAGCCACCCCGGGTATCGACGTCGCCCGATGCGTAGCCGGCCAGCCCGGTCAGGGTGCCCTTCCAGTCCACGCCGTTGTGCTCGGCAAACCGTTTGTCCTCGATCGAAACGATTGCCAGCTTCATGGTGTTGGCAATCTTGTCGCTGGGTACCTCGAACCGCCGTTGCGAGTACAGCCACGCGATCGTGTTGCCTTTCGCGTCGACCATCGTGGTCACCGCCGGGACTTCGCCCTCGAGCAATTGGGCCGATGCGTTGCCGACGACTTCGGAGGCGCGATTAGATGCCAGCCCGATGCCGCCGACCACGGGAAACAGCAGGGCCGCGACGACGATGCTGGCCAGAAGACAGCACCCGACAAGCTTGGCGACTGTGATCGCGGTCGTGGGGCGCTCCGGCATGGCTACTAGATTAGCGGCGCGGCGACGCGTGCTGATTTGAGTGGTAGGTGAGCGATATTTCCGCCAAGGTAACCGCTCAGGCTTCTCTCAGTTGCTGCTCAGCGGTGTATCAGCCGTCGCTTCGTCCCATTTCAGGGGCACTTTCATGATCGGACGGCACGGTCGTCCCAAAAAAGGGTGTATCGGACTGTTGCGTAATTGATACCTGACCACGTAGCTTATGCACACAATGAGATACAGGTAACACCGAGGCGCACAGTGTGGCGCAGATCGCATCGGTCGTCTGGATCTAACACGGAGCCACCGTAACGGTGGCAGGAGCGAAGGGGAATCGCTGGTGTCAGGTATACGGACCGCAGTGCGCAGGACGAGTGCAGCACCGACAAGCAACATCTTGTGTGGAGCTGATGCCGAGTCGAGGATCGCGTGGGTTTCCAAGGCGTTGTGCCGGGCCGCCGATCCCGACGAGCTGTTCGTCCGGGGGGCTGCACAACGGAAGGCTGCGGTGATCTGCCGGCACTGCCCAGTGATGCTGGAGTGCGGCGCTGACGCCTTGGACAACCGTGTCGAGTTCGGTGTGTGGGGTGGCATGACCGAACGCCAACGTCGTGCGCTACTCAAGCAGCACCCGGAGGTAGTTTCGTGGGCGGAGTTCTTCGCTGCACAGCGCAAGCACCGCAGCGTTGGCTAAGTAGCCGTCTGACTAGCTAGTCAACCCCTCAGCGGGCCGCCGTGTGCCCGCATCGTCACCGAGCGCCGTCATCTGGTCGGCGATCGCGCGCAGTGCCTCCAGATCGGAAACGTCGAACGGCAGCGACGGCACCCCGACAATGGCGACGTGCGGATTGGCCCCGGTGAACCGCGACAGCAGGCGGATTTCGCGCTTGGACGTGGCCGCCCGGTCAGCGTGGATCTGCAGGACGGCCAATGCTAAGTCCTTCGAGTCTGGCGCCCCAGTAACTTCCAGCTCGCTCTCGAGCGTCTTGGCACCGTCAATGGCTCGCTCAACCGGTAACGAACACAACATCGGGTGGGTCCGGTTCAAGATGAGCCCGGCCAGCGGCATACGTTCCTCCGAAAGCCGGTCCACAAAGAACGACGCTTCCCTCAACGCATCCGGCTCGGCGGCCGATACCACCACGAATTGGGTGCCGCGGCGCTTCAGCAACGCGTACGTGCGATCTGCTTTTTCCCGGAAGCCTCCGAAGGTGGCATCCAATGACTGCACGAAAGCCGCAGCGTCGGAGAGCATCTGCGAACCGAGAACGGTTGATAATGCTTTCATCGCCAAGCCGACCGCGCCGGTGACGAGTCGACCGATGCCGCGCCCAGGCCCCAACAGCAGCCGCCACAACCGGCTATCCATGAAGCTGCCCAACCGTTTCGGCGCATCCAGGAAGTCCAACGCATTGCGCGACGGTGGGGTATCGACCACCACAAGATCCCAGCGGTCCTCGCTGAGCAATTGGCCCAGCTTTTCCATCGCCATGTACTCCTGGGTGCCGGCCAGTGAGGTGGCGACCGTTTGGTAAAACTGGTTGTCCAAAATCGCTTGCGCCCGATCGGGTCCCGAATACTGGATCACCATCTCGTCGAACGTGCGGCGCATGTCGAGCATCATCGCGAACAGCTGGCCGGGCACTTCGGGTGCCAGCGGCACGCGTTGCGGCGAGTTGCCAAGGTCGCTGATTCCCAAGGCTTGTGCCAGCCGCTTAGCTGGGTCGATCGTCAAAACCACTACAGTGCGGCCGTATTCGGCTGCACGCAACGCCATGGCGGCGGCGGTGGTGGTCTTGCCGACCCCACCCGCGCCGCAGCACACCACGACGCGATTGGCGGTGTCGCCCAGGATCGCGGCGATATCTAAGGTCGGTGGTGTGGTACTCATCGAACCCCCTGCTGCGCAAGGGATTCAGAAAGTTCATAGAGGCTGCCGAGGTCGACGCCGTCGGCAATGGTCGGTAGCTCAAGGCGCGGCACCTTCAGCTCGTCGAGCTGTTCTGCGGATGCCGCTCGCGCGGCGATCCGGGTGGCGTGCTGAATCGTCTCGGTAAGCAGCCCCGCGAATTCCGCATCGGGCAGCTTGATCCCGGCGGCGGCCAAACCCGCACGCACCGCGTCGGCGTCGATATCGCCCTCGGCGGCTTTGGCGAGATCATCGGGTTGCAGGTACGCAGCGATGTTGCGGTTGACGATCACGCTGCCGATGGGTAATCCCAGCCCCTGCAACTCGTCGATCGCCTCCATCGTCTCCTGCATCGGCAGCGCCTCCAGAAGGGTCACCAGGTGGATGGCCGTTTGATCCGAGTGCAGGATCTTCACCACACCTTCAGCCTGCGAGTACACCGGGCCGCCCTTGGCGAGATCAGACACCGCCCTGGTCACATCCAAAAAGCGGACGATGCGGCCGGTGGGAGGCGCGTCGACGACGATTGCGTCATAAACCGGCAGCTTGTCCTTGCCGACACGGATCACCGATTCCTTGATCTTGCCGGTGAGCAGAACGTCGCGCAGACCCGGCGCGATCGTCGTTGCAAACTCGATCGCCCCGATGCGCCGCATCGCGCGGCCTGCGATGCCGAGGTTGTAGAACATGTCGAGGTATTCCAGGAATGCGGCCTCGATATCGATCGCCAGCGCGTTGACCTGGCCGCCGTGCTCGGCAGTTGCGATCTTGAGTTCTTTGTAGGGCAGCGGCGGCACATCGAAGAGTTGCGCAATCCCTTGGCGCCCTTCGACTTCGACGAGCAAGACCTTGCGTCCTCCGGACGCGAGAGTCAGCGCAAGCGCGGCGGCTACCGTCGACTTACCGGTGCCGCCTTTGCCGGTCACGAAATGCAGACGGGCCTTCGATAATCGCGATGGCCAGCGCACGCTACTGCCGCCGCTCGGTGTGGTCGCCACCAAAGCATGCTATCCACACTGCCCAGCTCCTCCTCACGCCGCTTCGCCGCGCGCATCGTCGCCGGGCGCCACACTGCCCAGCTCCTCCTCGCGTTGCTGCCGATAAGCTCAGGCCATGAGCCAACCCACCACATGGGAGTACGCCACGGTCCCCCTGTTGACACACGCCACCAAGCAGATCCTCGACCAGTGGGGTGCCGACGGGTGGGAGCTGGTGGCCGTGCTGCCCGGACCGACCGGCGAGCAGCACGTGGCCTATCTGAAACGTCCGAAGTGAGTGCGTCCGCCCGGCTTGCTGAGCTCGGGATCGACCTCCCGGAGGTAGCGAAGCCGTTGGCGTCCTACGTTCCCGCCGTACGCAGCGGCAACTTCGTGTACACGGCAGGCCAACTGCCGATGCAGGCCGGCAACCTCGCCGCGATCGGGAAGATCGGGACTGACGTCACCGCGGAGGAGGGCAAGGCGCTGGCCCGGATCTGTGCGCTCAACGCGCTGGCGGCTGTCGATTCGCTGGTCGGTATCGACGCGGTAACCCAGGTGGTCAAGGTGGTCGGGTTCGTCGCGTCCGCACCCGGCTTCAACGGCCAGCCGGGCGTGGTCAACGGCGCATCGGATCTGCTCGCGGAGGTGTTCGGTGATCGCGGCAGCCACGCCCGCTCCGCCGTCGGCGTATCGGAATTGCCTTTGGATGCGCCGGTGGAGGTCGAACTGGTGGTGGAGGTCGGGTAGCGACCGTGACCGACACCGCTGAGTCGCTGGTGCATCCTGCTTACGGCCGGCTGCGTCGGGTCACCGAAACCGCATCGGTGCTGCTGGCCAACAATCCGGGCCTGATGACACTGGACGGCACCAATACTTGGGTACTGCGCGGAACGCGCAGCGACGAGGTGGTGGTGGTCGATCCCGGCCCCGACGACGACGAGCACATCGCGAAAATCGCCGACGTGGGCCGCATCGCTCTCGTGCTGATCAGTCACCGGCACGGCGACCACACCGACGCCATCGACAAGCTGGTCGAGCGCACCGGGGCGCCGGTGCGCTCGGCGGGCAGCGGGTTCCTGCGTGGCCTGTCCGCTGAGCTGACCGACGGTGAGGTGATCGACGCCGCGGGGCTGCGGATCACGGTCTTGGCCACCCCCGGTCACACCGCCGATTCGCTGTCGTTCGTGCTGGACGATGCCGTGCTGACAGCGGACACAGTGTTGGGTCGCGGAACAACGGTCATCGACAACGAAGACGGCAGCCTGGCCGACTACCTGGAGTCGCTGCACCGGCTGCGCGGTCTGGGTGAGCGAACCGTGCTACCCGGTCACGGGCCGGAGCTGGCGAACGTGGAAGCTGTCGCATCGGGATACCTGGCGCACCGCGAGCAGCGCCTCGAGCAGGTCCGCTCGGCGTTGCGTGTTCTCGGCGACGACGCCACCACACGCCAGGTTGTCGAGCACGTCTACGTCGACGTCGACGAGAAGCTATGGGACGTCGCGGAATGGTCGGTGCAGGCGCAGCTGGACTATCTGCGCCGAGATTGACGGTTTACAGCCAAACACCGAGTAGACGTCGGCAAAACGTCGATCTCGGGAGCTAGCGCGCGCGCCTGGCGAGCCGCTCCGAGTCGGAGATCAGCACGCTCTTGCCCTCCAGGCGAATCCAGCCGCGGTGGGCGAAGTCGGCCAGCGCTTTGTTCACCGTCTCTCGGGACGCGCCGACCAGCTGCGCGATCTCCTCCTGGGTCAGGTCGTGGGTCACCCGCATAGCGCCGCCCTCCTGGGTACCGAAACGCTGGGCCAGCTGCAGGAGCTGCTTGGCGACCCGGCCCGGCACGTCGGTGAAGATCAGGTCGGCGAGGTTGTTGTTCGTGCGTCGAAGCCGGCGGGCCAGCACCCGCAGCAGCTGCTCGGCGATTTCGGGTCGGTCCGCGATCCACGCTCGCAACGCGTCGCGATCCATCGACACCGCGCGCACCTCGGTGATCGTGGTGGCGCTGGAGGTCCGCGGCCCGGGGTCGAAGATCGACAGCTCACCGAACATGTCGGACGGACCCATGATCGTCAGCAGGTTCTCCCTGCCGTCCGGCGAACGGCGGCCGATCTTGACCTTTCCGGCAATGATGATGTACAGCCGATCACCCGGTTCGCCCTCCGCGAAAACCGTATGTCCGCGGGGGAAGTCGACTGGCTGCAGTTGCTTGGTCAGCGCGGCGACGGCGCTTGGCTCAACCCCCTGGAAGATTCCGGCCCTCGCCAGGATCTCGTCCACGTTGCCCCTTAGCTACTTAAATGACTCTGATATGCACAAGTCGGGCGGGTCTAAGGCCCGGATCGGTTGACCGGCCGACCCGCAGTCTAGAGGTCAGCCATCAACTCGACGTGCCAACGCTACACACGATTGGCATGCTGAGGCGGGCCAAATTGCCGATTCGCCCCTGAATGGTTATGCCGCTGTCTCGGCAAACCGGTGTGTGCGGGACCGGAGGTAAAGGCGGCCGTCAACAGCGGATCGGTGTTCGACTCGCCGCCAACCAGTCGATCGGGCAACTCATTGGTGCTGTGCCCGATGCGACGGTGCAGGCAATCCAAGGCTTCGGGCATTCCATCCCGGGCCAGTGTGTGCACATCGACAGGCTCTGCCTGCGCGAGAAATTCCGCCACATCGCTTGCCGTAACGGTGTTCTCTGCTAAGCCCGCTTCCAGCCGTCCAAGCCCGAAAGTCGCCAGCATCAGCAACCCCGGGATGAATGCTACGAGCAACCAAGACACAAGCAGCTAGTAAACACGGCTAATGTCTCAGCGGGATCACGAATTAGTACTCTGTCGAGGTGACAATGGGCAAACCTTCTCGAGCCGCCGCCCAAGTGTCCGGCCCACCGGACGCCGCCGCGAAAGACCGTTGGTCTTCGGAAACCCGGACAGGCTTGGTGCGACGAGCTCGACGCATGAATCGCAAACTTGCCCAAGCGTTTCCACATGTGTATTGCGAATTGGATTTCACCACACCGTTGGAGCTGACGGTGGCGACGATCTTATCGGCGCAAAGCACCGACAAGCGGGTGAATCTCACCACGCCAGCACTCTTCAAGCGCTACCGCGCCGCGCTGGACTACGCACAGGCGGACCGCGAAGAACTCGAAACCCTTATCCGCCCCACCGGCTTTTACCGCAACAAGGCGTCATCGTTGATCGGGTTGGGGCAGGCACTCGTCGAGCAATTCGACGGCGAAGTGCCCGCCACCATGGACGAACTCGTGACCCTGCCCGGGGTGGGCCGCAAGACCGCCAACGTCGTCCTGGGAAACGCATTCGACGTCCCCGGTATCACCGTCGACACCCATTTCGGGCGGCTGGTTCGGCGCTGGCGCTGGACGGCCGAAGAGGACCCGGTCAAGGTCGAGCATGCGGTCGGGGAACTCATCGAACGCAAAGAGTGGACCCTGCTGAGTCACCGGGTGATCTTCCACGGTCGCCGGGTGTGCCACGCACGCAAACCGGCGTGCGGGGTCTGCGTGCTGGCCAAAGACTGTCCCTCGTTCGGAACTGGACCCACCGAACCGCTGATCGCTGCCGCCTTGGTGCAGGGCCCCGAAACCGAGCACCTTCTGGCAATGGCAGGGTTGTAACCGCCCATCCGATGACTACTTTCACGCCCCGAACCGCTCGCTGGACCATGGCGGTGCTGGTGGTCGTCGCGGCGTTGATCGCGGCGTTAGTGGTTGCGTTGCGTGATAGCTCGTCGTCGCCAACCGTCCCAGCGACCGGCTCCGGTCGCATCCATCGCGACGCCGACACCCCAGCGGCGCTGGCCGGACCGCGGAAGCATGCCGACCTTCCACCATGTCCGCGCGCGGGCGCCGATCAAGGTCCGCCGGCGTTGCGCGGTGTGACTGCGGAATGCGCGGCCGACGGCTCGGTCGTTGACGTCGGTCCGGCCCTGGCTGGGCACCGGGTGGTTCTCAACTTATGGGCGTACTGGTGTGCACCCTGCGCGGCCGAACTCCCGGCGATGGCCGAGTATCAACGACGGGTCGGGGCCGATGTGATGGTGGTGACGGTGCACCAGGACGAGAACGAGACGGCAGCGTTGCTGCGATTGGCGGACTTGGGCGTCCGATTGCCGACCCTGCAGGACGGCAGCCGACGGATCGCCGCGGCGTTACGGGTGCCAAATGTGATGCCCGCGACAGTAGTGCTGAAATTGGACGGTAGCGTTGCGCAGACCCTGCCGCGCGCTTTCGCCAATGCCGACGAGATCGCAGCCGCGCTCGGAGATCAGACGGGATGAGGCCCAGCGACGAGCCGGGCAATTGGACCGCCCGGTGACGATGCGGGCCACGGAGTGGCCCGAGGAGGAACTGGGCAATGGGACGAAGGAGGGGCTGGTGAGCGCAGGCGGCCACGCGCGGGGAACGATCCCGCTGACGCCTGAGCTCGGCCCGCCCTGGCTGCGTCCGCTGGTCGACAACGTCGGTCAGGTGCCCGAAGCTTTCCGTCGACGTCTTCCCGCCGACGTACTGGCGATGGTGACTGCAGCCAAGGCGACCGCCGCGCTGCGCAAAGATGGCCGCGACGCAGCAGTGCTGGTGCTGTTCTCCGGTCCCCCATCCGGCCAAACCAACGGCGCCCCGCCCGACTCCCCGCCTGACGAAGCCGATCTGCTGCTCACCGTGCGGGCCTCGACATTGCGTCATCACGCCGGCCAAGCGGCGTTCCCGGGCGGCGCCTCCGATCCTGACGACGACGGGCCGGTGGGCACTGCGCTGCGAGAGGCACGCGAAGAGACCGGCATCGATACCGGCAGACTGCATCCGCTGGCCACGATGGAGCGAACCTTCATCGCGCCGTCGGGTTTTCACGTCGTCCCGGTGTTGGCGTATTCGCCGGATCCGGGCCCGGTGGCTGTTGTCGATGAGGCGGAGACAGCAATCGTGGCCCGGGTCCCGGTGCGGGCGTTCATCAATCCGGCCAATCGACTCATGGTGTACCGCAGCGCCTTGCATCGCCGCTTCGCCGGGCCCGCTTTCCTGTTGAATGAAATGCTGGTTTGGGGATTCACCGGTCAAGTGATTTCGGCGATGTTGGATGTAGCTGGATGGGCTAAACCCTGGAACACCAGCGATATTCGGGAGTTGGATGAAGCGATGGCCTTGGTCGGCGACGAGGATGATGCCTGATGACCACATCACAATGGCTCGATATCGCGGTGTTGGGTGTTGCTTTAATTGCGGCGATCTCAGGCTGGCGTTCGGGTGCACTCGGCTCTCTGCTGTCGTTCGTCGGTGTGCTGCTCGGCGCGATCGCGGGCGTCCTGCTGGCTCCCCATCTGGTCGCCCACATCAGCGCACCGCGGGCCAAGCTGTTCGCCGCGCTGTTTTTGATCCTGGGTCTCGTCGTCGTCGGCGAGGTCGCCGGTGTGGTGCTGGGTCGCGCGGTGCGCGGCGCAATCCAAAGCAGCTCAGTGCGATTCTTCGACTCGCTGATCGGGGTGGCGGTGCAGCTGGTGGTGGTGCTGGTGGCGGCATGGCTGCTGGCGACGCCGCTGACAACGTCATCCGGTCAGCCCAGCCTTGCTGCTGCGGTCCGGGGTTCGCGAGTGTTGGCCCAGGTCAACGACTTCGCACCGGATTGGCTCAAGTCCGTGCCCAAGCGATTGTCGACGTTGCTGGACACCTCTGGTCTGCCGCAGGTGTTGGAGCCGTTCAGCCGCACGCCGATCGCAGCGGTGGGGGCTCCGGACCCGGCACTGGCCAACAGCCAGGTGGTCGCAGCCACCCAACCCAGCGTGGTCAAGATCAGTGCGGAGGCACTAAGTTGTCAGAAAAGATTGGATGGCAGCGGATTTGTCCTCTCGCCTGACCGCGTGATGACCAACGCGCATGTGGTGGCCGGTTCCAACAGCGTCACCGTCGAGGCAAGCGGCAAACATTATCCCGCCACCGTGGTGGACTACGACCCGACTGTCGACATCGCGATCCTCGCCGTGCCCAACCTGGCGCCGGGCCCGCTGGCGTTCGCCAACAACCAGGTGGCATCGGGCACCGAGGCTATAGTGATGGGCTATCCCGGTGGCGGAGGCTTTGTGGCAACCCCGGCCAGGGTCCGGGAACTCATCGAACTCAGCGGGCCGGACATCTACCGGAACGCGACGGTCAACCGCGAGGTCTACACAATCAGGGCCAGTGTGGAGCAAGGCAATTCGGGCGGTCCCTTAATCGACCTGGACGGTAATGTGCTCGGTGTGGTGTTCGGCGCGGCGGTCGACGACAACGACACCGGTTTTGTGTTGACGGCCAAGGAGGTGGCCGCTCAGCTGGCGCACATCGGCGACACTGCGCCGGTGGCGACCGGGGAGTGTGTCAGCTAAGCGGCGAGCGGTACACGCGGTCGAGGAAGCGCATCAGGTGGCCGTTGACTTCGTCCGGCATTTCTTCATGGCTGAAATGTCCTGCGCCGGAGACTGATACGTAACGACCGTGTGGCGCGTAGCGCTGTGTTCGCTCGACCGGGTCGGCCAGCACGTACGGATCGGCATCACCGTGAATGTGCAATAACGGAAGGCCGGTGCTTCTTTTCATCGATCGCATGAAGCGGCGACCCTCTTCACGCAGCTGGCTACGCACCGCCCACCGCTGATACTCCAGCGCCGAGTGCGCTGCTGACGGAATTTGAATCGCCTGCCGCAGATGACCGATCGTCTCGGAAAAGTCTTCGGATGCAACCCATTTGGCACTCGCGCGGCTACGCACCAGATGTTCTATCGCCGCGCCCTTATGCCGGGTCAGTGCGCGCTCCGGCCAGATCGGCACCTGATATCGCAGCAGCGAGGGCAACAGCGCGCGGCGCTGATCGCGGCGGGTGAGCGCCGAGCGGCGCAGTGCGGCCGGGTGCGGCGAACTGACCACTGCGATGGCGCGGACCAGCCGTGGATGCAGGACCGAGGTTGCCCAGCACACCAGCCCGCCGTCGGCATGCCCGACCAGCGTCGCCGACGTGTGTCCCAGTGCGCGGATCAGTCCGGCGGTGTCCCCGGCGAGCGTCCAGCCGTCGTAGCCGCGGGGCGGTTTGTCGCTGCCGCCGTAACCTCGCAAATCCACCGCGACCACCCGGGCTCCGCTCAAACCACGTAGCTGGTGACGCCACGACCACCAGAACGAGCCGAAGCCGTGCAGCATGATCACCAATGGGCGTGCGGTCGGAGGGGTGGCCGCAGCGCTGTCGACCGGCGCCGCCTCGACGACATGGAATCGAATGCCGTTGGCGTGCACGTCCAGATGGCGCCATGGCCCGTCGATACGGGTCACCGACGGATCTGGTGGTGCCATCTACCAACCCGAGGGATCGGCGGGCGTCCCGCCTTGCGGCGAACTGAGCGCGCGTCCGGAGCCCTTGTCGTGGCCTGGCGTGAATGCGGTCCGGGTCTCCTTGACCGATTCGATGGTCTGCCGTGGTCCGCGGATCCGCCGCACCTTCAGGTAGCCGAACAAGGCCAGCACCGCGGTAAACACCACCATGATTCCGAACACGATCAAGAAAGCCACCCAGCGCCACAGCCAGGTATCCAGCAGTTCGGCGAGGAAAAAGAAGAAAAAGAAAGTCGAGTAAAACCCCACCACCAACGCCGAGATGAAGTAGACGCTGCCGGTCAGACCCTTTTTGACATCGCGTGTGATTTCCGAGCGGGCCAATTCGACTTCGGCGCGCACCAGCGTCGACATCTGCGCCGTCGCGTCCTTGACCAGCTCACCGATGGACGGTTCGACAGACAGCGCGTGCGGGTCGGTCAGCGGAATCGTGGTCAGCGTACGAGGAACCCCGTCCTTGTCGGCGTTCTTGCGATCCGGCTTGCTCACGGACGGTCCTCCCGGCTGAATCTGATTGTCCGGCTCCTCCTCATCGCGCTTCGCGCTCTGCATCGTCACCGGGTCGTCGCGGTTCATGTTGCCATGCGGTCGGTTGCCAGACGAGGCCAACCGGGCTCCGCGCTCGGTTAGGGAACGAGGCCGTCGGGCGGTGCTCACGCTAGACTGGCGCCGCCGCTTGGGGTACACCGCCAAGTTTGTCGACGGGAGTATTGCTTTGCAGACCACGTGCCGTCGGCTGCTTGGCGTCGCGGCGGCGTTGGTCATCGTGACATCGGCCGGCATGGCCGGCCTGCGCGCCGTGCCGGCCGGAGCCGACGACAGACTCCCGCTCGGCGGCGGGGCGGGCATCGTGGTCAACGGCGACACCCTGTGCACGCTGACCACGATCGGCACCGACGGCAAAGGCGAGCTAATCGGCTTCACCTCGGCGCATTGCGGTGGCCCCGGTGCGGTGGTGGCCGCCGAGGCGGCCAAAGACCGCGGCACGGTGGGAACCATGGTGGCCGGCAACGACAACCTGGACTACGCGGTCATCCAGTTCGATCCGGCCAAGGTGACGCCGGTCGCCAACTTCGGCGGCTTCGCGATCAACGGCATCGGGCCGGATCCGGCATTCGGCGAGATCGCCTGCAAACAGGGCCGCACGACCGGCAACTCGTGCGGCGTCACGTGGGGCCCGGGCCAAGACCCGGGCACGATCGTCATGCAGGTATGCGGACAACCGGGCGACTCGGGCGGCCCGGTTACCGTCAACAACCTTCTGGTCGGCATGATCCACGGCGCCTTCAGCGAGAACCTGCCGGCGTGCATCATCAAGTACATCCCGCTGCACACTCCCGCAGTGGTTCAGTCGATCAACGCGATCTTGGCCGACATCAACGCCAAGAACCGTCCCGGCGCGGGATTCGTTCCGGTCCCCGCCTAGCCCGCATTGTCGCCCGCCTAGCCCTGATTGGCGGGCTCCTCAGCGGGCCGCTACACGGCCCGCATTGTCGCCCGCCTGATTCCTACTGGGCGGCGCGGATCGCGTCGAACACGCCCGGATCAAGCAGCGTCGAGGTGTCGCCGAGTTCGCGATCCTCGGCGATGTCGCGCAGTAGCCGTCGCATGATTTTGCCGCTGCGGGTCTTCGGCAATTCGGGCACCACATGCAATTCGCGGGGCCGGGCAATCGGGGAGATCACCCTGGCCACCTCGACGCGCAGTTCGTCGATGATCTCCTCGCCTGTCGTCTCGGCATGGTCGGCTTGTAAGACCACGAACGCGCAGATCGCCTGACCGGTGGTGTCGTCGGTCGCCCCCACCACTGCGGCCTCCGCGACCCCGGAATGACCGACTAACGCCGACTCCACCTCGGCGGTCGAGATGCGATGCCCCGAAATATTCATCACGTCGTCGATGCGACCCAGCACCCAGATCTCGCCGTCGGAGTCATAACGAGCGCCGTCGCCGGCGAAATACCAGCCCTGCTCGGCGAACTTCGACCAGTACGTCTCGCGGAAGCGATCGGGATCGCCCCAGATTCCGCGCAGCATGGACGGCCAGGGCTGATCGAGCACCAGGTACCCGCTGGCGTGCTCGCCCTCGTCGGTCGACGGCGGTGACAGTTCGTTGCCGTCGTCGTCGACGATCTTCGCCGAGATTCCGGGCAGCGGGGTCATCGCCGATCCAGGTTTGGCCGCAGCGACGCCGGGTAGCGGCGAAATCATCGCCGCGCCGGTCTCGGTCTGCCACCAGGTGTCCACCACCGGAGTGCGGTCGGAGCCGATGACTTTGCGATACCAGCGCCAGGCCTCGGGGTTGATCGGTTCGCCGACCGATCCCAGCAACCGCAGGCTGGACAAGTCGTGGGCGTCCGGGATTTCCCGGCCCCACTTGATGAACGTGCGAATCATCGTCGGTGCCGTGTAATAGATTGTCGCGCCGTACTTTTCGATGATCTCGAAGTGCCGGTGCTGGTTAGGCGTGTCCGGGGTGCCTTCGTAGAGAATCTCGGTCACGCCGTTGGACAGCGGGCCATAGACGCTGTAGGTGTGCCCGGTAACCCAGCCGATATCGGCGGTGCACCAGAACACGTCGGTGTCCGGCTTGATATCGAAGATGTGGTGGTGGGTGTAGGACGACTGGGTGAGATAACCGCCGCTGGTGTGCACGATGCCCTTGGGCTTGCCCGTGGTGCCCGAGGTGTAAAGCAAAAACAGCGGGTGTTCGGCGTCGAACGCCTCGGCGCTGTGGTCGGGCGATGCCGAGTCGACGACGTCGTGCCACCACAGGTCGCGGCCTTGCGTCCACGGGGTGTCCGTGCCGGTGCGGCGGACAACCAGGACGTGTTCGACGGGGCTGTCATTGTCCGCGACCGCTTCGTCGGCGGCCTCTTTCAGCGGCGCCGGCTTTCCGCGCCGGAACTGTCCGTCCGCGGTGATGAGCAGTTTGGCTTGGGCGTCAGCGATTCTGGCGCGCAGCGCCGTTGCGGTGAAACCCGCGAACACCACGCTGTGCATGACGCCCAGCCGCGCGCAGGCCAGCATCGCGATGACAGCTTCGGGGATCATCGGCAGATATATCGCGACGCGGTCACCGGCGACCAGACCCAGATCGGTGAGCGCGTTGGCGGCTTTGCACACTTCGGTCTGCAGGTCGCGGTAAGTCAGGGTGCGGCCTTCGCCGACCCGCTCACCCTCCCAGTGGATCGCGACGCGATCACCGTTGCCGGCTTCGACGTGGCGGTCGACGCAGTTGTAGGACACGTTGAGCGTTCCGCCGGTGAACCATTTGGCGAACGGGGCCTCGGACCAGTCCAGCACTTCGTCGAATGGCTTTGACCAGGTCAGTCGGTTGGCCTGCTTGGCCCAGAACTCCAGCCGGTCTTGCTCGGCTTCGCGGTACAGCTCGTCGCCGGCGTTGGCGTGCGCGGCGAAATCCTCCGAGGGTGGGTATGACGACGGTGCATCGGTGTGCGTCTCGGTCACGCGGACGAGCGTAGCCCGCTGACGATGCAGCCGGTACGGCTGAGGAGGAGGCGGGCAATCGAGCGTAGTCCGGTGACTATACGAGCGCGTGAGTCAGTCCGATCAGTTTTCGAGTCGCTCCAGGCAGTACAGCCGCGCCGGGGTTTGGTAGGAGATCGGTTTGGTTTCCTCTGGACACAGCGCAGCATCTGTGCTGCCGTCGATACGCCTGACGACCCTGATACCCGTAGGCGAGTCATCGCAGGCGCTCGCGATGAACGTCGGATCGTCGTTCGTGCCGGACACCGAGTAGCACTGGCCCTGCTTAAGGTTGAGGATCAAGCACAGGGTGGTGGTTCCGTCGAATATCACCGAGTAGTCCGAGCCCTTTCGCTTGCCGTCGGGGCAGGTCGCCGAGCTACCGCCTCTGGTGACGACCTCAAGTGTCGAGTCCGGCTTGTCGCAGTCCTGCGGCGGCGGGTGCAGGTTGTGGTCGCGCCCACTGGACGCGCCGACGCATTCCCCGACATTCGCCGAACGAGCAGAGTGCCCGACCCGTGAGGCCGCATTGCCCAACTGGCTCAGAATTGCCAGCACACCGAACGCCAACAGGATCGACCCCACAATGATCAGCGCCGTGCCACGCGATCCACGTGGGCGCGGTGCCGGGTACCCGGCCGGGGAAACCGGTGGGTACGTTGGCGGCTGAGGCGGCGGGTAGCCAGGCGGGTATGGATTTGGCGGTGGGTAGCCGGGAGGACCCATCGGGTTAGCAAATGGAGGCGGCCGGCGGATGTGTGAACGTTGCCGAAGACCGGCGATCAACAAGACCAGTCCAACAATGGGAATGCCGAACAAAGCCGTCAATTCTCCGGCGTAATAGGCAGTCACGCCGGGATTGTATTGGTTACAGCGGATCGGAGGAGGACGCTTGCGTCGGTTGCGCGTCGTCGCGGCGGCCGTGATGCTGCTCGCCGTCACCCCGCTGGCCGGCTGCGGGGTCGGCAACGTCCGCACCGACGTGGTGATCGCCAACGCGGGTGAGCCGCAGAACCCGTTGATTCCGACTAATACCAATGACAGCAACGGCGGTCGGATCATCGACCGGTTGTTCGCGGGCCTGATGTCCTATGACGCTAACGGCAAAGCCGAACTGGAGGTTGCTCAGTCGATCGACACGACCGACGACGTCAACTACCGGATCACTCTGAAGCCCGGGTGGACGTTCAGCGACGCCACACCGGTCACCGCGCACTCGTTCGTCGATGCCTGGAATTACGGCGCGCTGGCCACCAATGCCCAACTACAACAGAGCTTTTTCAGCCCGATCGCCGGTTTCGACGACGTGGCCACGGCGAAACCGACCGCGACGACGATGTTGGGTTTGCACGTTGTCGACGATCACGTGTTCACCGTGCGGCTCAAGGCACCGACCATCGATTTCAAACTACGGCTTGGGTTTTCGCCGTTCTATCCGTTGCCGGATGCCGCGCTGAAAGATATGACGACCTTTGGCCAGCATCCGATCGGCAACGGCCCCTACAAGTTCGCCGATGCGCCCGGGGGTGCGGCCTGGCAACACAACGTCAAACTGGATCTGGTGCCCAATCCCGGCTACCACGGGATCCGACTAGCGCAGAACAAGGGGCTGCGCTTCGTCTTCTACGCCAACCTGGACACCGCGTACGCCGACTTGCTGTCGAGCAATCTCGATGTGCTGGACACGATTCCGTCCAGCTTGCTCTCGGTCTACCGCAGAGATCTCGGCGATCGGTACGTCAGCGCACCGGCGGCGGCGAACCAGACCCTCGACACCCCGCTGCGGCTGCCGCATTTCGGCGGCGAGGAGGGCAGGTTGCGCCGGCTGGCGATCTCGGCGGCCATCAACCGTTCACAGATCTGCCGGCAGATCTACGCCGGAGCGCGTGCGCCGGCACGTGAATTCACCGCAAGTTCGCTGCCCGGTTTTGACCCGCACATCGACGGCAACGACGCACTCGACTTCGATCCGGACCGGGCGCGGCGGCTGTGGTCGCAGGCCGATGCGATTTCGAAATGGTCCGGCCGATACGCGATCGCCTACAACGCCGACGGCGGGCACCAGGAGTGGGTGGACGCGGTGGCCAACAGCATCAAGAACATTCTGGATATCGATGCGGTCGGTGCGCCGCAGCCGACCTTCGCCACGTTTCGCACCCAGATCACCACACGGCGCATAGCCACCGCTTTCCGGGCCGGTTGGCAGGGTGACTTCCCGTCGATGCTGGAATTTTTGGAGCCGCTGTTCGTCACCGGGGCGGGCGCGAACGACGTCGGCTATTCCAACCCGCAATTCGACGCCGCGGTCGCCGCGGCCGAAGCGGCGCCCGACTTGCCCCAGTCGTTTGACCTCGCCACCGCTGCCCAGCGAATCCTGCTGCGGGACATGCCCGTCGTGCCGCTGTGGTACACGGTCAGCGTCGCTGGAACATCAGCGGCGGTCAGCCACGTGGCGCTGACCTGGAACGGCCTGCCCGACTACGAGCACATCGTCAAGGCTTGAAATGGGTTGGTATATCGCTCGCCGTGTCGCGATCATGGTGCCGGTTTTCCTCGGCGCCACGCTGCTGATCTATGCGATGGTCTTTCTGCTGCCCGGCGATCCGATTGCTGCGCTGGCCGGTGACCGCCCGCTGAGTCCCGCGGTGGCCGCACAACTGCGCGCCCAATACCACCTCAACGACTCGTTCCTGTTGCAGTATTGGCATTATCTCGGCGGCATCATCCACGGCAACTTGGGGCGCGCCTACTCCGGGCTGCCGGTCAGTACCGTTCTCGCCCAAGCATTTCCGGTGACCATCAGGCTCGGCTTGATTGCCCTGGCAGTGGAGGCCGTCCTTGGAATCGGCTTCGGCGTGATCGCCGGGCTGCGCCAAGGCGGAATCTTCGACGCGACGGTGCTGATCACCAGTTTGATCGTCATCGCGGTTCCGATCTTTGTGTTGGGGTTTTTGGCGCAGTTCGTCTTTGGGGTCCGGCTGGGTATCGCCGCGGTAACCGTCGGTGATCAGCCGACGTTCGCGCGGCTGCTGCTGCCCGGAGTGGTGCTTGGATCGGTGTCCTTGGCCTACGTGGTGCGGTTGACCCGTTCTGCGGTGGCCGCCAATGCCCACGCCGACTATGTGCACACCGCGACGGCCACCGGCTTGTCGCGCCCCAGGGTGGTCACCATCCACGTCCTGCGCAACTCACTGATCCCGGTTGTGACGTTCTTGGGCGCCGACCTAGGAGCGCTGATGGGCGGGGCGATCGTCACCGAGGGCATCTTCAACATCCACGGTGTGGGGGGAGTGCTTTATCAGGCGGTCACTCGCCAGGAGGCGCCGACGGTGGTGTCGATCGTGACGGTGCTGGTGGTCATCTATCTGGTGACCAATCTGGTGGTGGATTTGCTGTACGCGGTTTTGGATCCCAGGATCCGCTATGGCTGACCGAGGCACTGAAATGCTTGGTGGCACTGGATTTTGGCGTGATACATGGCGTGGGTTGCGACGCCGTCCAAAGTTTGTCATCGCGGCGATACTGATCGTATTCTTCCTTGTATTGGCGGTATTCCCGGCGCTGTTCACGTCCGTCAATCCCAGCTATGCCGACCCGTATCAGAGCCTGCTCGCACCGTCGGCGACACATTGGTTCGGCACCGATCTGCAGGGCCACGACATCTACGCCCGCACCGTATACGGGGCTCGGGCCTCGATCACCGTCGGTGTTGGCGCCACCCTGCTGGTGTTCGTTGTCGGCGGGGCGTTGGGTGCGTTGGCCGGCTTCTACGGTGGCTGGATCGACGTGATTGTTTCCCGTGTCGCCGATGTTTTCTTCGGGATCCCACTGCTGTTGGCCGCCATTGTGCTGATGCAGGTCATGCATCACCGGACCGTATGGACGGTGATCGCGATCCTTGCGCTGTTCGGTTGGCCGCAGGTGGCCAGGATCGCCCGCGGCGCCGTGCTCGCGGTGCGGGGCAGCGACTACGCGCTGGCCGCGCAGGCGCTGGGGCTGAACAGATTCGGGATTTTGATACGTCACGTGGTGCCCAATGCCCTTGGCCCGGTGATCGCCGTCGCCGCCATCTCGCTGGGGCTATTCATCGTGACGGAGGCGACGCTGTCCTACCTCGGTGTCGGGTTGCCGCCGTCGGTGGTGTCATGGGGCGGCGACATCAACATGGCGCAGACGCGGCTGCGGGCCGGTTCACCGATTCTGTTCTATCCCGCTGGCGCCCTTGCGCTTACCGTGCTGGCATTTTTGATGATGGGCGACGTGTTGCGCGACGTCCTGGATTCCACTTCACGGACGTCGCGGTCGTGAACCGCTCGGGCGAGCAGCCGCTGCTGAGCGTTATCGGCTTGGAAGTCAGGTTCGGCGACGACGCTCCCGCGGTCAGCAATGTCGAGCTGACTGTGTACACCGGGCAGACTGTCGCCGTTGTCGGTGAATCAGGCTCGGGAAAGTCGACGACCGCCGCTGCGATTCTCGGCCTGCTCGCACCGGGCGGCCGAATCACCGCGGGACGCATTGAGTTCGACGGTGTCGACCTCGCGTCGGCAGATTCCCGTCGGCTCCGCTCGATCAGGGGGAGTGGCATCGGCTATGTTCCGCAGGACCCGGCGACGAACCTTAACCCGGTGTGGAAGGTCGGCTTTCAGATTCGGGAAGCGTTGCGCGCCAACAATATCAGTGACGTGAGGCAGCGGTCTCTGGAATTGCTCGATGAAGCCGGAATGCCGGACCCGTCGACTCAGGCCAGACGCTATCCGCATCAGCTGTCCGGCGGCATGTGTCAGCGTGCGCTGATTGCGATTGGGCTGGCGGGCCGGCCGCGTCTGCTTATCGCCGACGAGCCAACATCAGCACTTGACGTCACCGTGCAACGTCAGGTGCTCGATCATCTGCAGCGGCTGGCCGCTGAACTGGGGACTGCGGTGCTGCTGATCACCCACGACCTTGCATTGGCAGGCGAGCGCGCCGAGCAGCTAGTCGTCATGCGTCGGGGCAGTGTCGTAGAAACTGGTGCAGCGCAATCGATCTTGAGTGATCCGCAACATGCCTATACTCGGCAACTGGTCGACGCTGCACCACCCACGCATCCGGTCGGTGGGACATCGACTCGCCCGCGCCGTGGCAACACACCGGCCCTCGAAAAATCCGACGCCGACGGCCTCTTGGTCGCCTCTGGACTCACCAAGGCTTACCGATCAACCCATGGAAAGCCATGGCGCAAAGCAGAATTCCGTGCTGTCGATAGCGTGTCGTTTCGCCTGCGCAAAGCGACCACACTGGCAGTGGTGGGCGAATCCGGTTCCGGGAAATCCACCCTGGCACGCATGGCGCTTGGCCTGCTGGCGCCGACGTCTGGGACGGTGACGTTCGACGGCCGAAACGTTGCAGGGCTGAACCGACACGATGCCCTGGCATTTCGCCGGCGGATACAGCCGGTCTTCCAAAACCCCTACAGCAGTTTGGATCCGATGTACACAGTGTTCCGGGCCATCGAGGAACCGCTGCGCATTCACCGCGTCGGAAACAGCCGCGAGCGGCGAGCGGCGGTGCGGGAGTTGGTCGAACAGGTGGCGCTTCCGCCGTCGGTGCTCGCCCGTCGGCCCCGCGAGTTATCCGGCGGGCAGCGTCAACGTGTCGCGATCGCGCGAGCGCTGGCATTGCGGCCCGAGGTGCTGGTTTGCGACGAAGCTGTCTCCGCGCTCGACGTCTTGGTGCAGGCGCAGATACTCGAACTGCTCGCTGAACTGAAGGAGGCACTGGGCCTGAGCTATCTGTTCATCAGTCACGACTTGGCCGTCGTCCGGCAGATCGCTGATGAGGTGCTGGTGATGCAAGCGGGCAAGGTGGTTGAGCACGCCGCCACTGATGAGGTGTTCATCCGGCCGCAGCACGATTACACCCGGCAACTGTTGGCAGCGATTCCCAACCCGTATGGTGGCAGCTCGTGATTTCTGACCCGTTGGCTCCGCTGATGGCGCTACCCGGTGTCGCCGACGCTAGCGACCAGGCGCGCGAGGCGCTCGGTCGCGCGCATCGCCACCG
>NZ_JBAUZA010000065.1:0-2867 GCF_049585075.1 Mycobacterium sp. | reverse complement strand
AGCACACCAGCCCGGCTCCGAATTCCGCGGCCACCTCGGGCATCGCTGGATCGACACCACCCCAGGTGTCGTTGATCAGGTCCGCGCCCGCCCCGCAGGCCTGCCGGGCAACCTCGGCGCGCCACGTGTCGATGCTGATCAGTTGGTCGGGGTAGCTATCGCGCAGCCACTCGACGAACGGCACTACCCGGGCTATTTCGGTTTCGGTGTCGATGTTCTCTCCCGGGCCCGCCTTGACGCCGCCCACGTCGACGACGTCAGCACCCTCGGCGATGACGCGATGCGCGGCGTCGCGGGCCGCGGCGTCGCCGAAGGTGGCACCGCGGTCGTAAAACGAATCCGGTGTGCGGTTGACGATCGCCATGATCAGCGGGCGGTCGCTCGTTACTCGGCGACCGCACAGGGTGGAGTGCACCCGTCTATGGTGCCCGTCGTCGGCGCCGCCCGAGCGATGAGGGCCTCGCTGAACCTCACGAGACTCAATGGCCTCTTCAGGCGCTGAGTCAGGGGGCACCCTCTTTTTCATTTCGAGGCGCGGACGATATCACCGCCTTGGTGATATCGCATATGCATCACTATTGAGAAAGGAGTGCCGCCCATCTGACGGTACTGCTGTGGCTATTGATGACGGAGCGACCGGCGTGCGTCGTTAGCCCTGCGGACGCTTACCCGCCGCGACCTCGTCCGGATATTCGTCGTAGAACGGCACATAACCCTCGTCGCGGCCGGCCAACACGTATAGCGGGTCCTCGATATCGGGACCGTAACCCTGCTCGCGCAGATCCACCTTGCGGCTCTTGAACGTGGTGGTGTGCTCCATCGACTCGACCACTCGTATGAACAGCGGCAGTGCGTATCCCGGCAGCTGGTCGTAAACGGTGTGGGCAACGGCCTTCCCGTCGAACTCGACGCCGTCGCGGAGCTTGACCGCGGCCATCCCGGCGCGCCCGCCGGTGCGGGGAATCTCCACACCGAACACAGCACTCTCCTCGACGGACTTGTCGGCTGCCAGCGCGCGTTCCACTTGCGTCGTCGCGACGTTCTCGCCCTTCCAGCGGAATGTGTCGCCGAGCCGGTCGACAAACGCGGCATGGCGCATGCCCTGCGGGCTCATCACATCGCCGGTGTTGAACCAGCAGTCGCCCTCACGAAAGGCGTTGCGCACCAGCTTCTTTTCACTCGCGCTGGGATCGGTGTAACCGTCAAACGGCTGCAGCCGATTCACCGGGCTGAGCAACAGACCCGGCTCGCCGGCGGGCACCCGCTGCACCCGGCCATCCTCGCCGCGCAGCGGCTCGCCGGTGTCGGGGTCGTACTGCACGTAGGCCAGCGGCATCGGCGCAATGCCCGTCGACCGGGGCACATTGAAGATGTTGATGAACGCGGTGTTGCCCTCACTGGCCGCATAGAACTCGCACACCCGCTCGATGCCGAACCGGGCGGTGAACTCGTCCCAGATCTCAGGACGCAACCCGTTGCCGGCGATCACCCGCACCTTGTGGGCGCGATCGGTCGGTTTGGCCGGCTGGTTGAGCAGATAGCGGCACACCTCGCCGATATAGATGAACGCCGTTGCGTCGCTGGCGATCACCTCGTCCCAAAACCGCGACGCCGAAAAGGACTTGCCCAAGGCCAGGGTTGCCCCCGAGTTGATCACCGATCCGACCGCGACCGTCAGCGCGTTGTTGTGGTACAGCGGCAGGCAGCTGTACAACGTGTCGGAACCCCTCAGCCGCAAACCCAGCCCGCCGAACGCCGCCAAAGCGGACAACCACCGACGATGCGTCATCACGCTGGCCTTGGGATGGCCCGTGGTGCCCGAGGTGAAGATGTAGAACGCGGTGTCCTTGGCCAGCACCGCCGATGCCGACGCCGGGTTGGTGGTGGGCGCGGTGGCTGCCAGGCGCTCCATCTCCTCGATCGTCGTCGGCGCTATGCCGGCGCCGCCGCATTCGTCGACCGCGTCGATCAGGTCGGATTCGATGACGAGTACTTTCGCGTCGAGCAAGCCCAGGCTGTGTGCCAGCACCTCGCCGCGCTGGTGGTAGTTGAGCATCCCCGCGATCGCGCCGCATTTGACCACGGCCAGCATCATCAGCACCGCATTGGGCGAGTTCCGCAGCATGACCCCGACGACATCGCCGTGACCGACACCACGCGCCGCCAGCGCCGCGGCATAGCGGTTGGCGGTCGCATTGGCCTCGCGGTAGGTCAGTTGCTGCTCGCCGAACCGGAGGAACACCCGGTCGCCGAACCGGGCGGCGCGTTCCTGGAACACTTTGCCGATCGACGTCTTGGAGGTCGGCCGAGCCAGCAGCCCAGTGAGCACGCCGCGGATCATCACCGGAACATCGGCTAACACCCCGGGCACCCGGGTGGCGATATCGACCAACCCGACCGATGAGCGGGTACCGGAGTCGTGTTCAGACACTGTTATCCCTCACTTTGCTGAACCGCTGTATGCGCGGCCAGCCTAATCCGTAACGGCTCACTAACTCATTCGGGTGCGCAGGCGGCGAGTGCGGCACTCACCTCGTCGACAACCACCAGCCGGTCCAATGCGGCTTGCGAGACGTATCCGCTGTCGACCAGTCCGTGGAGCCATGCGCGCAACCCATCGAAATGTCCGGCCGGGTCGAGCATCACGACCGGCTTGGTGTGCATACCGAGATACCCGCCGGTCCAGGCCTCAAACAGCTCCTCAAGCGTGCCGATGCCGCCCGGCAATGCAATGAACGCATCGGCGCGGTCTTCCATGATCTGTTTGCGCTCCCGCATCGTGTCGGTCACGATCAGCTCGTCGGCGTCGGTGTCGGCGACTTCGCGGCGCAGCAGCATCTTGGGGATGACGCCGACGGTCCAGGCGC
>NZ_JBAUZA010000064.1:0-8152 GCF_049585075.1 Mycobacterium sp. | reverse complement strand
TGCGATATCGCCGTCGCGGGTCCGCGCAGTAGCTTCGCGTTGACCGAGGCGCGGATCGGGGTCGCGCCCGCGATCATCTCGCTGACGCTGCTGCCGAAAATGTCCGCCCGCGCGGCCGCCCGCTACTACCTGACCGGCGAGACGTTCGACGCCGCCACCGCCGCCGAGATCGGCCTGATCACGATCGCCGCCGACGACGTCGAGGCCGGGGTGGCGGCGCTGGTGGCCGACATCGGACGCGCCTCACCGCAGGGGTTGGCCGCATCGAAGGCACTGACCACCGCCGCCATCCTGGACGGCTTCGACCGGGACGCCGAGCAGCTCAGCTCCGACTCGGCGCGGCTGTTTGTCTCCGACGAAGCTCGCGAGGGCATGCTCGCTTTCCTGCAGAAACGCCCGCCACAATGGGCCGGCCAATGAGGGGCCTAAAGAGGGCGACGCGACAGTTTAGCGAAGTTACTTGCAGCAAATCATGATCGTCGTACGCTCGTAAGCGATGAGCACTCCAGCGCCGCAAGGCGCGCAAGGCCAGCCGAACGCGATGACGCGTGCCGGAGAGACCGACCGCATTCAGGTCGCCCAGCTGCTCACTGACGCTGCCGCCCAGGGCCGCCTGCAGATGAGCGACTACGAAGACCGGCTCACCAGGGCATATGCGGCGAAAACGTATGACGAGTTGGATCGGCTGCGGTCTGATTTGCTGGGGTCGTCGGTCAGCCCCCAACGAGGTGGTGCCTGCAACCCCGCGCCATCGATGCTGCTGCTGGCCATCATGAGCGCGTTCGAGCGGCGCGGCCGGTGGAACGTGCCGGAGAAGTTGACGACGTTCGCGCTGTGGGGCGGTGGCGTGATCGACCTCCGCTACGCCGACTTCACCTCCACCGAGGTCGAGATCCACGCGTATTCGATTATGGGTGGACAAACCATCCTGCTGCCTCCCGAAGTCAACGTCGAGATCAAGGGCCACGGCGTGATGGGCGGATTTGAGCATAGTGTCGCCGGCCAAGGCACGCCCGGTGCGCCGACCGTGCGCATCCACGGTTTCGCCCTGTGGGGCGGGGTCGGCATCAAGCGGAAAAACCGCAAAAACCAGCAATAGCCTTTTGCGAAAGGCCTGGTCACGCGCACTATTGGTGAGTGGCCGACGCCTGCGGTTATGCGATACTTGGGCGATGGCAGACAAGGTGCGGGTAAACCCGACGGCGTTATCTGCGGCCGGCAACGAAGTGGCCAATCACGGGGAGGATCTGCTGGCCCGGCAGCAGTCGGCTCACGCCGAGGCCGCAGGGGCTCAATCTGGGTGGGTGGGCGTTTCGGCGGGCGCGTTGTCGAACCTGTTGGACGGCTGGCAGACCACCAGCGACGCTCATCTTCGCCGTTTCGGGAAGCATTCGTGTGACATGCATTTCGCCGCTGTCGAATTCGCCGACATGGACGACCGCAACACCGAGGCGGTGCGCAGGGTCGGCGAGGCGGTCCGCGGTGAGAGTCCCCACGTCTAATGACGTTGACTCTGGCTGATATTGATCGCTGGAGCCCGGAGGCCATCAACGCCGTTTTTCAGGCTGCGATCAGCCGCGCGCACGGTACCCGCACCGCATCGGCGGCGCTTGGCCAAACCATGCAATTCCTGGATTGGGGCGGTGACAGCGCCGACGCGGCACGCGCGGCGGCGCATCGCACCATGCTGAACCTCGACAACCATGCCGATGCGTGTGATGCCGTCGGCCGGGCCGCCGAGAAAGCGGCCGGCGAGATCGTTGCGATCAAGGCGCGGCTGCAGATGATCCGAGACACCGCGCGCGAATATCACCTCACGATCGACAACCAGACCGGGTTGGTAAGCCTGCCCGAGAATCTGTCGTCCTTCTCAGACGCCGATCAGCGCGAGATCGAGGCTGCGTGGCTTCGGGTTGCCGAGGCACTTACCCGGCTAATGGCCGACGCCCAAACGGCTGACGAGGACCTGGCCGCGGCCATCCGCGGCGCCGACGGCGACTTGTCACCGGACCAAGTCAACGCCGAAACATCGCACGAGCCACCGAAAATGCCGAAGGTGCCGCCGCGCGGCACCGCACCCGCCGACGTCACCAAGTGGTGGCAGTCGCTGACGCCGGCACAACAAGACCGGCTCAAAGACTGGTTCCCGCAGTCGATCCGCAGCCTCGACGGGGTTCCCAACAACATCCGCAACGAGCTCAATCTTCCAGTGCTGCAAAGCGAGATCTCCCGGCTGCAAAACGGCTGGCTCGACGGCAACGGCATCTGGCACACCGACCAAGCGAAGCTGGCCGACCTGACCGCACTCCGCAACACCCTGGCTGCCCATCCCGACAGCAGCCTGATCCTGCTGGACACCACCAGCAATCCGAACAAGGTGCTGGCCGCGGTTGGCGTTGGTGACGTCGACGATGCCGAACGCGTCGGGGTGACCGTGGGCGGTCTGAACACTCGGGTCAGCTCCAGCGTCGACGCGATGGTCCGGGAAGCCGAAACCCAACGCCGCGAGGCAAGTACCTTACGCAGCAATGCGGGGATGCCGAACCCCGACGCGGTCGCGTCCATCGCGTACCTGGGTTACGACGCACCTGACAATCTCAAAAACGTCATACACGACTGGAACGCCCACGACGCGGCGGGACCGCTGAACAACTTCTACAAGGGTCTGGCCGCGACCACTAATGTCCCGGATCAACACATCACCGCGTTCGGTCATTCCTATGGTTCGCTGGTCACCAGCTTGGCGCTGCAGGAGGGCGCACCGGTGAGCGACGTCGTCTTGTACGGTTCTCCGGGAACTGAACTCACCAACGCGTCGCAGTTGGGTGTTGCGCCGGGGCATGCTTACTACATGATTGGTGTCAACGACCATGTCTCCGATGTGATCCCCGAGTTCGGCGCCTTCGGCGACGCCCCGCAGGACATTCCCGGCATGACGCAACTGTCGGTCAACACCGGCATGGGTCCCGGGGATGGCGCTCTGCACGAACGGGCTTACGGGCATTCCGAATACGCGCGAGACGGCAGCAACGGCGAGCTCCGCATGAGCGGGTACAACATGGCCGCGGTGCTGGCCGGCCTGCCCAGCGATCTCGTCATGCCTCCCGTGCTACCGCCGCCGACTATTCCGAGCGGACCGGGCCCGTTCGGGTTGCCCATCCCCAACCCCGCGTATCACCCGTGAGGCGAACAGCGGGTCTACTCATCGCGATTGCGCTCGCACTGTCTTGCGTGGTCAGTGCCTGCGGCGCACCGGACCGCAAGGCCGCAGCCGATCGGCTCAAGCTAGCGATCAAAGAGATGCCCGGCGTCCAAGACGCTGACGTGAGCTACACCAACAACTTTGAGCAGGGCGCCGTCGTTCGCATCGTGGTGTTCCTGCCTAACGCGGACACCAAGCAGATCGAGGACGTCGTCGGACGCATCAATGCCGTGCGCGGCGGCTCGCTCAACGCGTTCGACCAGAAAGCGGAATTCGCCGTGACGCCCAGCCGGACCGTCCGAGTCGGCCGTGGTGCCGATCTCGACCCGCGCAGCATCGCCGCCGATGCGGAAAACCTTCGCCGGCTGTCTGGTGCCGTCGACACCGCGGAGATGGGCATCTTCCGTAACAACTCCACAGCGGATTTGAAGCTCACCCAGGTGACGACACCCTCCGACGACGTGTTTTCCGCGATACGTGAAGGGTTTGGCGACGACGCACACGTGTCAGTGGATTTGCAGCCGGCCTCCAATATCGCGGGGCCCTCATGGCAAGTGGCGTTTCCGTTCACCACCGCGGATCAGCAGCGGGTCGATCAGCAGATGGCAGCCATGCCGGTAACAATCTGGGCGATCACAGTGGGTTCGCACGGCGCGATCGCGAGCCTAAGCGTCGGTCTGCACAACCGCGACACCGCCTACCAAGATCTCGTGTCGGTAATCGGAATCACCGGGGCGGGGCCGGCACATGCGCTCAATCTAAGTTGGCGGTGGGAGGGGGACAGCGCCGGCAAGTTGCCGAATTTCAGCGGTTCTGTGCAAGTTGGCGCCTGCGGTTACCTTCCGAACGCCGCGAGTGAACTCCATCCGGAAACCTATTTGACCGCCGATGCTCGCGAGTTGCAGCAGCGGTTGCGCAAGCAGTTCGACACCTGCCCGAAATAACGGCTACTTGCGCCGCCGGGCTCGCAGATAGGGCCGGTGGCCGCCGAGCGCGAGTATGGCTAGATTCGATCAGTCCTTTGGATAGGCCAGCGGCGATGCCCTCGCGGTATCGAGCGATGCGGCCAGCTCCACGAACACCGGGATGCGCAGCGCCGCACCCAGGCTGCGGCAGTCACATCTGCCCCACGAATCTCTGGGTAGAGCCGACGCTCAGTTTGCCCGCCTCACAGCGACAACCTAAGCCGCGCGGCGGATTTGTCGCTCAGAGGTGGGCACAACGAACACCCCAAACCCGCGGGGACTCCTGTGGCGAATGAGACAGTTGCCGGTGAGGCCAACGGCCACCGATTTACCTGCGCCGCCGGGCTCGCAGATAGTCACCCACCACGGCCGCACCCAGGCCATCGAGATCGGGAACCACGACCCGACCCTCGACTCGACGGGCAACCTGATCGATGAACCGGGCCAGCCCGGGATCGCTGCCCAACCGGAAGATGGTCACTTGTGCGCCCAGTCGCGCCATGTCGTCGAAGCCGCGCACGGTGTGGGCGATGGTCCGCGGATGCGGCGGGTAGTCAAAGAACACCGCGGAGCCGTCGCCGTCGAAGTCTTCGAGGTGCGCGGTCGGCTCACCGTCGGTGACCACCAACAAGACGGGCTGCGCGTTGGGGTGCCGTCGCAGATGCCGGCCGGCTAACGCCAGCGCGTGGTGCAGGTTGGTGCCCTGCTCGTACACTCCCTCCAGGCCCATCAACTCCGCGGTGCTGATCGTTCGGGCGTAGCGACCAAACGCGATGATCTGCAACGCATCCGAACGAAATCGGGTGCGCACCAAATGGTCGAGTGCCAGCGCGGTTCGCTTCATCGGCAGCCAGCGGTTCTCCATCACCATCGAAAACGAGGTGTCGACCAGCAGCGCCACCGCAGCCTGCGTTCGAGTTTCTGTCTCGGACACCTCGACGTCGTCGACGGTAATCTTGATGGCCGGGTTCGGACCGTCGAGAGTCGAGGTTCCGGCCTGCCGGAGCACCGCGTTGGTCAGCGTCCGGGTGACGTTCCACGGCTCGGTGTCACCGAACTGCCAGGGCCGGGTGGCGCCGGTCAGTTCGCCGGCTGCGCCGGCACGGCGGTGGTCACGTTCACCGTGACGGCCGGAAAGTTGTTCTGCCACATCGCGTAACGCTGTTTCGCCGAGCCTTCGCATCGCCTTCGGCGATAACCGCCACTGGCCATCCGAGCTGCGGTCCAGGAAGCCCTGATTGACCAGTGCACGCTCGAGCTCGGCGAGTGTTTGCGCGTCGATGGCGGCCTGATCACCGAGTTGGCGCGCGAGCGCGTCGAGGTCGACGTCATCCATGGTCGCACCGGGATAACTCTGCGACAGCTGCTCGGCCAGTTGCTCCAGCTCGCCGATGTCAGCCAACGCCTGGGCGCCCTCGCCCATGCCCAGCGGGTTGTCGCCGGAGAACTGCGCCGACCCCTCCCAGTCCTCGCCGGGCCGCGCCGCCTGCAGGTGGGCATCCAGTCGATTCAACGCCTGCATCAGCGCCGGCGAGCCGAATGCCTGCTGCGCCAACGCATCCAACTCGGCACGCTGGTCCGGGCTCAAGCTGTTGCGGAACCGCTGCGCGGCGGCGGCGCGCTTGGCCAGCGAATCAAGCAACTCATCGACGTTGCGTGGATTCTCCGGGAAGAATTCACCGTGCTTTTCCATGAAGTTGTCGAAGTCTTGCTGCGTGTCCTCGCCACGGGCGTGCTTGTCCAACAAGTCGTTCAGGTCGTCGAGCATCTCGCCGACGCGCTGACGGTCCTCATCGGTGGCGCCTTCGAGCGCCTGCTTCATGCCGGCGAACCGCTGATCGAGCATCTCCCGACCGAGCAGATCCTTGATCTGGTCGTATTTTTCCCGGGCCTCGCTGCTGCGCCAGTTGTAGTCGGATAGCTCCTGCACCGCCTTGGCCGGCGACGGCGAGAGCGCATCCAATTGCAGCTCGCCGAACCGAGCGTCATCGTCCAGAGCGCGGGCCAGTTCCTTGCGTTCGGCCAGCACCGCCTCATCGAGGAGCTTTTTGATCTCCTGCAGAGTCCCGTCTAAATTATTGCGGCGCAACAGTTCTCGCCGTCGACGATTAGCCTCGGCAGCCAGCCGGTCGGCCCCGGGCATGTTCTTGGTGCCCCGACGCAGCAACTCGGACAGCGCCCGGCGGGGCGAGGTGCCCGCCATCACGTCCTGCCCGATCTGCTCGAGCGCCTCGCGCAGGTCCACCGGCGGGGCCAGCGGGTCGGGCCCACCGGTATACGCCGAGTACCGGGACGAATGCGCTTTAGCCATATACGGTTTCGCCTTCCCCGGACACTTTGTCGACGCGCTTGGCCAAATACAGCGCCTCCAGCGCCAATTCCAGCGCGGCGGCGCGCTCGCCCTCGGATTCGGCGCCCAGCCGCTTGGCGATCGCCTCGATGACAGGGAGATCGGGCAGCGCAGCCAGCACATCCTTCGCCGAAACACGCTCCCCCGTCGTCACCGCGGAACCGCCCTCGACCGCGGTCACCAGCGGACCGACATCGAGGCCACCGAGCGCTCGAGACGCGGTGTCGGCGGTGGCGCGGCGCAACAGGTGTTCGAGCACGGCCTGCTCGCGTCCTTCCTCGCCGGACTCGAACTCCAACTTGCCGCGCAGCACGTCGATCACGGTGCCCAGGTCGACAACCCGGGCCACCGGCTCGGTTTCGCCAAGCACCGCGCCGCGATGCCGCGCAGCGGCGGCAACCGTCTCGGCGGCCGCGATCGCGAACCGCGCCGAAACTCCTGATCGCTGATCGACCGAGTTGGATTCCCGAAGGTAGCGGGCGAACCGAGCGATCACCTGGATCAGATGATCGGGCACCTGGGCACTCAGATGCGCCTCTTGCAGAATCACGCCTACCTCGGCGTCGAGCTCCAGCGGGTAGTGCGTACGGATCTCGGCGCCGAACCGGTCTTTGAGCGGGGTGATGATGCGGCCCCGGTTGGTGTAGTCCTCGGGGTTGGCGCTTGCGACCACCAACACGTCCAGCGGCAGGCGCAGGGTGTAGCCGCGCACCTGAATGTCGCGCTCCTCCATCACGTTGAGCATCGACACCTGGATGCGCTCGGCCAGGTCGGGTAACTCGTTGACCGCGACGATGCCGCGGTGCGCCCGCGGGATCAGGCCGTAGGCGATGGTCTCGGGGTCTCCCAGGCTGCGGCCCTCGGCGACCTTGATCGGGTCGATGTCGCCCACCTGGTCGGCGACGCTGGTGTCAGGCGTGGCCAGCTTCTCGGTGTAGCGCTCGCTGCGGTGCTTCCACTCGATCGGCAGATCGTCGCCGAGGGTCGCGACCTTACGAATCGACTCCGGGGTGATCGGCGAGTAGGGATGCTCGCCGAGTTCGGCCTCGGCGATCACCGGCGTCCACTCGTCGAGCAGGCCAACCAGTGCCCGCAGCAACCGGGTCTTGCCCTGGCCGCGCTCCCCCAGCAGCACGAAGTCGTGGCCCGCGATCAGCGCCCGCTCCAGCTGCGGCAGAACGGTGTCGTCGAAGCCCAGGATGCCTGGCCAGACCTCCTCGTCCTCGGCGAGGGCGGTCAGCAGGTTTTCCCGGATTTCTTGCTTGACTCCCCGTTCACGGTGCCCGGCGGCACGCAGTTCGCCGACGGTGCGGGGCAGGTTGTTCGCTGCAGTCACCACTCCACGCTACCGCGCAGTTCAACGCGGGTCGCGCCGCTATCGAGTGTGGGGTTGATGCACGCTTTTCGCGATTTCGCGTAACACAATCACACACTCGACGCTCTTTAATGGGCTCTCTAGTGCGCGAAGTGCCGCGCGCCGGTCAGGTACAGCGTCACGCCGGCCTTTTCGGCCGCCGCGGTCACTTCGTCGTCGCGCACCGAGCCGCCGGGGTGCACGATCGCCGTGACGCCTCCGACCGCCAGCGTCTCCAGGCCGTCCGGGAACGGGAAGTACGCATCGGAGGCCGCGACCGC